>NZ_BAAGSO010000093.1:32866-108744 GCF_054782395.1 Streptomyces daliensis
AAGCCGCGAACAACCGGTCCACACGCCGCGCCGCAGCCACCGGCCCGCACCCGGCGACGAAACCCCAAGGCGCACCCAGCGACGCCCCCACTGGCGACGGCGCCAAAAATGTTGTGGGCAATCGTCCCGCGGGCGGGACGGGTGGGCACAACCCGTGCCACCGGCCCGCCACACGCGAACGAACCCCCCAAGGGGCACCCACACCAGGCGCACCCCCACGAGAAACACGCACCCCGTGTGACCTTCACCCCGCACCCCGTGAAGGAGCACACCAGCGCGTAGGGGCAACCCTGCGTTTCCAGAACTACTCCGCGTTGGCGCGGTTCAGGTAGTTGTAGACCGTGAAGCGGCTGACGCCCAGCGCACCGGCCACCGTCTCCACACCGTGGCGTACCGAGAACGCACCCCGCGTCTCCAGAATCCGCACCACGGACTGCTTCGTCTTCCGGTCCAGCTCGGCCAACGGCATCCCGTGCCGCCGCTCCAGCTCGGCCAGGATGTGGTCGAGGGAGTCGGACAGGTGCGGCAGCCGCACCGCGATCACGTCCTCGCCCTGCCACGTCAGCACCACGTCGTCGCCCTGCGCCTGGCCGGGCGCGACCATCTCCCCGCCCATCGCGTCCACCAGCGGTTTCACCGCGTCCACGAACGCGTCCCCCGCAGCCCCCGCGTCGGTCACGAGTCCCCCTCCCCGTCCAGGACGTTGACCTGGAGCGACACCCGTGTCGCACCGGCGCGGAGCGACTCGCGGAGCAGGTCGGCGACGGCGGCCAGCACCTCGTCGGACGCGCCCTCGGCCGTGTTGCCGAAGGGCCCGACGTCGACCGCGTCCAGCTCGGCTCCCTGGACGATCTCGCGGGCCACCACCGCGTGCCGCGGAGCCTCGTCGAGGTCGAACGGTTCTGTCGTGAACTCCACTCGCAATCGCACGCCGCCAACCTACGCGACCCGTCTGAACTGCGGCATCCCCGAAAACCCGGCGAACCCTCTTGACAGCTCACGGGGACCAGTAGCACTCTTCCATCAAGTAGAAAGCTACTTCCACAATACGGAATACAGATACCGGACGACACGGAAGGGAGCACGATCGCAGTGGCCCCCCTCGCGGAAATCGGCAGCACCGAACACCGCTTCACCGTCAACCTGTCGATCCTCTTCACCGAACTGCCGCTCCTGGAGCGTCCCGCTGCCGCCGCCGCGGCCGGGTTCTCCGCCGTCGAGCTGTGGTGGCCCTGGGTCGACGCGCCCGTACCCGAGCAGTCCGAGCTGGACGCGCTGCGTGCCGCGCTGAACGACGCGGGGACGCGGCTGACGGGGCTCAACTTCTACGCGGGGCAGCTTCCAGGCCCTGACCGGGGCGCGCTCTCGGTGCCCGGCGAGGAGTCGGCGAGGTTCCGGCGGAACATCGACGTGGCGGCCGACTTCGCCGGGTCGATGGGCTGCAAGGCCCTGAACGCCCTCTACGGCAACCGTGTCGAGGGTGTCTCCGAGGCCGAGCAGGACGAGCTGGCGCTGGAGAACCTGGTGCGCGCGGCCCACGCGGCCGACCGGATCGGCGCCGTGGTGCTCGTCGAGGCGCTGAACGCGCCCGAGTCGCCCGCGTATCCGCTGGTCAGCGCCCCGAAGGCCGTCGAGGTCGTGGACCGGGTCAACGAGGCGACGGGGCTCGGCAACGCCAAGTTCCTCATGGACCTGTACCACCTGTCCATGAACGGCGAGAACCTGCACCAGGTCATCGACTCCTACACGGACAAGACCGCTCATGTGCAGATCGCGGACAACCCGGGCCGTGGCGCCCCCGGCACCGGTGAGCTGGACTTCACCGATCTGCTGGGCCGTCTCGCGAAGGCGGGCTACGACGGCTGGATCGGCCTGGAGTACAAGCCGGGCGACCGGCCGAGCGCCGGTTCCTTCGACTGGCTGCCCGCGCCGCTGCGCTCGGCGTGACCGGAGCGGCGACGAGCCGCCCCCGTACCCGTACCGCGTCCACGCCGCGCCCGTACCCCGTCCGCGTATCCCCTCCCGGGCCCCGAACGGTCCGGCACCGTCCTGAAAGGCAACCCACCCTCATGAGCAGCAACCTTCCGAAGATCGCCTGGATCGGCCTGGGCATCATGGGCTCCCCGATGGCGGAGAACCTGCTGAAGGCCGGGTACGAGGTCACCGGCCACACCCTGGAGCCGGCGAAGCTCAAGCGGCTCGCCGAGAAGGGCGGCAAGTCGGCCCCGTCGATCGCCGAGGCGGTCGGGGACGCCGACGTCGTGATCACGATGGTTCCGGCCGACCCGCAGGTGAAGCAGGTCTACCTCACCGAGGACGGCGTCATCGCGCACGCCAAGCAGGGCGCCACCCTCATCGACATGTCCTCCATCACGCCGCAGACCTCCATCTCGGTGGCCGAGGCCGCGGCGGCCGCGGGCAAGGACCTCAAGGTGCTGGACGCGCCGGTGTCCGGCGGCGAGGCCGGGGCCGTCGAGGGCGTGCTGTCGATCATGGTCGGCGGCGCGCAGTCCGACTTCGACCGTGTGAAGCCCGTCTTCGACGCACTGGGCAGGACCATCATCCTGTGCGGGCCGCACGGCTCGGGCCAGACGGTGAAGGCCGCCAACCAGTTGATCGTCGCCACCAACATCCAGGCGTGCGCCGAGGCCGTGGTCTTCCTGGAGAAGTCCGGTGTGGACCTCGACGCGGCGCTCGACGTCCTCGCGGGCGGCCTGGCCGGTTCCACGGTGCTGGACCGCAAGAAGGAGAACTTCAAGAAGCGCGACTTCCAGCCGGGCTTCCGCATCGACCTGCACCACAAGGACATGGGCATCGTCACCGACGCGGCCCGCGCGGTGGGCTCGGCCCTGCCCGTCGGCTCGCTGGTGGCCAGCCTGGTCGCCTCGCTGCGCGCCCAGGGCGACGGCGGTCTCGACCACTCCGCGCTGCTGCGCGGCGTCGAGCGGCTCTCGGGCGGCACGCCCGCCGCCTGAGCGGCCGGGCCCCCGGTGCCTGGGGCCCGGCCCGGTCCGGGGCCTTGAGCCCCGGGCAGTCCGAGGGGGCGGCCCGCTCCAGGGGGACCCGGGCCGTCCCCTCCCCCACCCGTCCGGGCGGCGGCGCTGACACCTGTCCTGTCGCGCCCAGGCGCCGCCGCCCGGATACCCCCTCATCCCTCGCGCCCCACCCCGCGCGCCGCATACCCCTCGCGCCTTCCTCCCGCCGCGTTCTCCTCCCGCTCTCCTCCGCCCGTGCCAGGCGGCCGTACGGCCGCCTGTCTTATCTGGAGCATCCAATGCCTCGAATGACCGCTGCCCGAGCGGCAGTTGAGATCCTCAAGCGTGAAGGTGTGGACACCGCGTTCGGCGTTCCCGGTGCCGCGATCAACCCGTTCTACGCGGCGCTGCGCGCCAGTGGCGGCATCGCGCACACGCTGGCCCGCCACGTCGAGGGCGCGTCCCACATGGCCGAGGGCTACACCCGTACCGAGCCGGGCAACATCGGTGTCTGCATCGGCACCTCGGGCCCGGCGGGCACCGACATGATCACCGGCCTGTACTCGGCGACGGGCGACTCGATCCCGATCCTGTGCATCACGGGCCAGGCGCCCACCGCCGTGATCCACAAGGAGGACTTCCAGGCCGTCGACATCGCGTCCATCGCCGCGCCCGTCACCAAGAAGGCGACGACGGTCCTGGAGGCGGCGCAGGTGCCCGGGGTCTTCCAGGAGGCGTTCCATCTGATGCGCTCGGGACGTCCAGGGCCGGTCCTCATCGACCTGCCGCTGGACGTGCAGATGACCGAGATCGAGTTCGATCCGGAGACGTACGAGCCGCTGACCCCGCACAAGCCCGCCGCGACCCGCAAGCAGGCCGAGAAGGCCCTGGCCATGCTGGCCGCCGCCGAACGCCCGCTGATCGTCGCCGGTGGCGGCGTGATCAACGCGGACGCCTCGGAGCTGCTGGTGGAGTTCGCCGAGCTGACGGGCATCCCCGTCATCCCGACCCTGATGGGCTGGGGCGTCATCGGCGACGACCACGAGCTGAACGCGGGCATGGTCGGCCTCCAGACCTCGCACCGCTACGGCAACGCCACGTTCCTGGAGTCGGACTTCGTCCTGGGCATCGGCAACCGCTGGGCCAACCGCCACACGGGGCAGCTCGCGAAGTACACCGAGGGCCGCACCTTCGTCCACGTGGACATCGAGCCGACCCAGCTCGGCAAGATCTTCGCCCCGGACTACGGCATCGCCTCGGACGCCGGGGCCGCGCTGAGGCTCTTCGTGGAGATCGCCCGCGAGCAGAAGGCGGCGGGCACGCTGCCGGACCGCTCCGCCTGGGCCGCCTCGGCCCGGGAGCGCAAGGCCACGCTCCAGCGGCGTACGCACTTCGACGACGTGCCGATCAAGCCGCAGCGCGTCTACGAGGAGATGAACCGCGCCTTCGGTCCCGAGACGCGCTACGTGTCGACGATCGGCCTCTCCCAGATCGCGGGGGCTCAGTTTCTGCACGTCTACCGGCCGCGCCACTGGATCAACTGCGGCCAGGCGGGCCCGCTCGGCTGGACCGTGCCCGCCGCACTGGGGGTGGCGACGGCCGACCCGGACGCGACGGTCGTCGCGCTCTCCGGCGACTACGACTTCCAGTTCATGCTGGAGGAGCTGGCGGTGGGGGCGCAGTTCAACATCCCCTACGTCCACGTCCTGGTGAACAACTCGTACCTGGGCCTGATCCGTCAGGCGCAGCGGAACTTCGACATGGACTACCAGGTCCAGCTCTCCTTCGAGAACATCAACGCTCCCGAGCTGGGCGTCTACGGCGTGGACCACGTCAGGGTCGTCGAGGGTCTGGGCTGCAAGGCGCTGCGGGTGACCGAGCCGGACGCGCTGCTGCCCGCCTTCAAGGAGGCCAAGAAGCTGGCCGCCGAGTACCGGGTGCCCGTGGTCGTCGAGGCCATCCTGGAGCGGGTCACGAACATCTCGATGAGCGGCAGCGACATCGCGAGCGTGAACGAGTTCGAGGACCTGGCGACGGAGCCCGGCCACGCCCCCACGGCCATCGCACCCCTGTCCTGAGCCGCCGCGCGCCCGCTCCGACAGGCGTCCGCACGGGACGCCCGGTGCGGCGGGAGGCCCCTGGCTTCCTGTGGCTTCCCGCCGCACCGATCAACTTCAACAAACTGTTGACGGCCCCTGAGGCCGACTCTACGCTCCAACATGCGGAAACCGTCTTCCGTATGCCTCGCACGAAAGGTCACCATGTCGAAGCCCACGCTGACGACTGAGTCAGGCGCCCCGGTCGCCGACAACCAGAACTCCGCCACCGCCGGCGTCGGTGGCCCCTTGCTCCTCCAGGACCAGCACCTGCTGGAGAAGCTCGCCCGCTTCAACCGCGAGCGCATCCCGGAGCGCGTCGTCCACGCCCGCGGCTCGGGTGCGTACGGCTACTTCGAGGTGACGGACGACGTCTCCGACTACACCCACGCGCACTTCCTGGGCGAGGTCGGCCGCCGCACCGAGACCTTCATCCGCTTCTCCACCGTCGCCGACAGCCTCGGCGGCCCGGACGCGGCCCGCGACCCGCGGGGCTTCGCGCTGAAGTTCTACACCGAGGAGGGCAACTACGACCTCGTCGGCAACAACACCCCGGTCTTCTTCATCAAGGACCCGCTGAAGTTCCCCGACTTCATCCACTCGCAGAAGCGCGACCCGTTCACCGGCAAGCAGGAGCCCGAGAACGTGTGGGACTTCTGGGCCCACTCGCCCGAGGCCACCCACCAGGTCACCTGGCTCATGGGCGACCGCGGCATCCCCGCCAGCTACCGCCACATGAACGGCTACGGCTCGCACACCTACCAGTGGACGAACGCCGAGGGCGAAGCCTTCTTCGTGAAGTACCACTTCAAGACCAACCAGGGTGTGCGCTGCCTCAGCAGCGAGCAGGGCGCCGAGCTGTCGGGCAGCGACCCCAACAGCCACCAGACCGACCTGCTCCAGTCCATCGAGCGCGGTGTGTACCCGTCCTGGACGCTGTACGTGCAGCTCATGCCCGCCGCCGAGGCCGACGACTACCGCTTCAACCCCTTCGACCTCACCAAGGTGTGGCCGCACGCGGACTACCCGCTCCAGCGCGTGGGCCGCCTCGTGCTCGACCGCAACCCGGACAACGTCTTCGCGGAGGTCGAGCAGTCCGCGTTCTCGCCGAACAACTTCGTGCCCGGCATCGGCCCGTCCCCCGACAAGATGCTCCAGGGCCGCCTGTTCGCCTACGCGGACGCGCACCGCTACCGGCTCGGCGTCAACCACACCCAGCTCGCGGTCAACGCGCCGAAGGCCACCGTCGCCGCCAACTACGGGCGCGACGGGCTCATGGCGGCCAACGCCTACGCGCGCCGCGCCAAGAACTACGAGCCCAACTCCTTCGACGGGCCCGCCGAGAGCGGCAGGCCGCTGTCCGCGCCGCGCCTCCTCACCGGCCACACCGGCACCCACGAGGCACCCGCGCACACCAAGGACGACGACTTCTTCCAGGCCGGTGAGCTGTACCGGCTGATGTCCGAGGACGAGAAGGGGCGCCTGATCGCGAACATCGCGGGCGGCCTCTCGCAGGTGAGCCGCGACGACATCGTCGAGAAGAACATCGCGCACTTCGCCGCCGCCGACACCGAGTACGGCAAGCGCGTCGAGGAAGCGGTGCGCGAGCTGCGCGACGCCTGAGCGAGGGCGCCTGAGCAGGGCGCCCGAGCGGGCGCCGCAGACCGCGCGCGGGCCGATTGGGAGGTCGGCCCGATGCGCAGCCCCGTACCGCCGGCCCAGTGATGAGGGGTGGCCGGTGGTGCGGGGCCTTGTGCTGTCCGGGCACGCCCGCGCCCGACCGGCCTCCGCTTCCGGAAGACACATACCTCGCGTACTCGCCGGTTCCGCCACACGAGGCCCACCCGGTCAGGGACGATTGACGTGTCGGTCCGCCCGTCGTCTGCGTCCCAGGAGCCGAGAACATGGCCGAGAGCGTGCCCGTACGGTGCCCCGTATGCCGTCGCGAGCACACCTACGCGGCGCCGGTGTATCCGTGCGCCTGCGGAGCGCCCGTGGCGCTGCCGCTGCTGCGCGGTGGTGTGCCCGTCCAGGTGGAGCACCGCACGTGGGCGGGTTCCTGGGTGCGGGTGCGGTGCCCCGCGTGCGGCTCTTCGGAGGAGTGGCCGCAGCCCGAGCTGGGGTGCGAGTGCGGGGCGACGCTCAGGCTCCCCGTCGACCACGCCCGGCTGCGCGCCTCTCCCCCGGCCCCGGCGTCCCCGTCGTCCCCGGCGCCCGCGCCGGTGCGGACGCCGCTGCCGCCCAGGCCCCGGCCCGCGTTCCGGCCCGTCACGATCCGCACGGCGCAGGACGCGAAGACCGCGTCGGCGCAGTATCTTCGCTGGCTCGGCTTCGAGGACGTGCGGGTGGCGGACAAGCGGCCCGCTTCCGGCGTCGACCTGCGCGGGCCCGGCGTGGTCGCCCACGTCGATCCGACGACCTCGCCGACGTCGCTGCGCGAGATAGAGACCCTCTGGCTGAACGGGCTCAACGAGTCCGCCATCGCCGTCTGCTTCTCCCTCGCGGGCTACGCGCGCGACGCCCGCGCCCGCGCCGACGAGCTGTCCCTCCCCCTCTTCGTGCTGGACCTGACGGGCGCACCGCAGCCCGTGAACGACCCGGCCGACGACCTCATCAGGGCGACCGCGTGAGGTGGTCGTAGGGCACACTGAGAAGGAGGTCGCAGCGGCCGTAGAGGCCGGGGAGGAGAGCAGCGTGACCGAGCGCAAACCACCCGGTGTCAGCTTCGAATCCTGGGTGGACCGGCAGATCCGCGAGGCCACCGAGCGCGGCGCCTTCGACGATCTCCCCGGCGCTGGCAAGCCCCTCGCGGGCGAGCGGGCGCCCTACGACGAACAGTGGTGGCTGCGCGAGAAGATGGTCCGCGAGAGCCTCTCGTACCTCCCGCCCTCCCTCGCCCTGCGCAAGGAGGCCGACGACGCGCGGGCCGCCGCCGCTTCGGCCAGGACCGAGCGCGAGGTGCGCCGGATCGTGGCGGAGATCAACGAGAAGATCGCCGAGGCGATCAGGACCCCGCCCGCCGGGCCGCCCCACAACCTGGTGCCCTTCGACGCGGAGGAGATCGTCCGCGAGTGGCGCGAGGCCCTGCGGCGCCGGCTGTAGCGGGGCTCCGGCGCCCGGGTACGCGGCGTCAGGCGGCGGCGCGTTCCGCGACGGGACGGCGGCGCAGGTCCGGGCTCAGCAGGGCCGGGGACACCGGGTCCTGGTCGAGCGTGCCGACGTCGGTGCCGGGCGGCACGATCTCGTCGATGCGGTCGAGGAGTTCGTCGCTGAGCGCGACGTCCGCGCCGGCGAGCAGGTCGTCGAGATGCTCCATGGTGCGCGGCCCGATGATGGCGCTCGTCACGCCGGGATGTGCGAGCGTGAACGCCACGGCGAGGTGGGTCAGCGGCATGCCAGCCTCCTTGGCGAGCGGGATGAGCCGTTCGACGGCGTCCAGTCGGCGCTCGTCGTTGAGGTGCCGGAGGAAACCGGCGCGGACCAGCTCGTTCCGTCCGCCCTTGCGGACACGTCCTGACAGCAGCCCCTGCGCCAGCGGGCCCCACACGAGCGTGCCCATTCCGTAGCGCTGCGCGACGGGCAGCATCTCGCGCTCGATGCCGCGGCTGATCAGCGAGTACGGCGGCTGCTCGGTGCGGAACCGCTCCAGGCCGCGCCGCTCGGCGGTCCACTGCGCCTCGACGATGTCGCACGCGGTCGTCGTGGACGTCCCGATCGCGCGTACTTTGCCGCTGCGTATCAGGTCGGTGAGCGCGGAGAGCGTCTCCTCGACGTCGGTCTCGGGGTCGGGCCTGTGGATCTGGTAGAGGTCGATGTGGTCCGTGCCCAGGCGGCGCAGCGAGTTCTCGACCGCCGTGACGATCCAGCGCCGCGAGGTGCCCTGCTGGTTGGGGTCGTCGCCCATCGGGCGGCTGACCTTGGTCGCGAGGACGACGTGGTCGCGGCGTCCCTTGAGCGCCTTGCCCACCACGTCCTCGGAGTCGCCGTAGACGTCGGCGGTGTCGAGGAAGTTGATGCCCGCGTCCAGCGCCTTGTGGATGACGCGGACCGAGTCGGCGGGGTCGGGGTTGCCGATGGAGGTGGCGAACATCAGGGTGCCGAGCGCGTACGGGCTGACCTTGATGCCGGTACGGCCGAGGGTGCGGTACTGCATGGGTTTCCTGCCTTCTCCGTGCGGCGGCGGGCGCCGCTTCCGGTGCGGTGTGCGGTGTCCGGTGTGCGGTGTGCGGCGAGCACCGCTCCAGACTGCGGCGGCGCGGATACGGGCGGGAGAGACGCGGTCATCCAGGGACCGGCGGTCCCTGGCTGCGCCCGGCGCTCCGGGGCATGGTGGGGGCGTGGACCGAACCGAGCTGGCCGACTTCCTGCGCCGCTGCCGCACCCGCCTCACCCCCGCCGCCGTGGGACTGCCGCAGGGTGCCAGGCGCCGCACCCCGGGGCTGCGGCGCGAGGAGGTGGCGCAACTGGCGGGCATGTCCACCGACCACTACACACGGCTGGAGCAGGCCAGGGGCTCGCGCCCGTCGCGTCAGATGCTCGCCGCCGTCGCCCGCGCACTGCGGCTGACGAGCGACGAGCGCGACCACCTCTTCCATCTGGCCGGTGAGGAGCCGCCCCGCGACCGCGCGGACACGGAGCACGTACGGCCCGGACTGCTCCTCGTCCTCGACCGGCTGACGGACAGCCCCGCCCAGGTGGTGAACGACCGAGGCGACGTCCTCGCGCAGAACGCGCTGGCCAAGGCGCTGCACGGGGACGCCTCGGCGCGTCCGGCGGCCGAACGTAACGCCGTCTGGCGCTACTTCACCAACCCCGCCGCGCGCGAGCTCTTCCCGCCCGAGGACCGGGACGGTGCGGCGCGCGCCGCGGTGGCGGATCTGCGCGCCGCGTACGCGCGGCGGCGCGACGACGCGCGACTGGCGGGGCTCGTGCGCCGACTCCGCGCCAGGAGCGAGGAGTTCGCGGCGCTGTGGGACGGCCACGAGGTCGCCGTACGCCGCAGCGCCGTCAAGCGCTTCCAGCATCCCGTCGTCGGCCTGATGGAGCTGGACTGCGAGGTGCTGCTGAACCCGGTGCACGACCAGCGGCTCGTCCTCTACACGGCCCGTCCTGGCAGCGAGTCCCACGAGCGGCTCGAACTGCTCCGCGTGGTCGGCCTCCAGGACGTCGGCGCCCCGGACGTCGGCGGCTGAGCCGAGAGGTCCACCGGGTCCGGGGCGACTCCGGCGCGCGCTACTCCTCGCGGTACTCCTCCCCCGGCGAGTCCGCCGCGTGCCCCCGCAGTTCGACGCGGCGGATCTTGCCCGAGATCGTCTTCGGCAGCGGCGCGAACTCCAGCACCCGCACCCGCTTGTACGGCGCCAGCGTCGCCCTGGAGTGCGCGAACAGGGCCTTCGCGGTCTCGGGGCCGGGCTCCCAGCCGTCGCTGAGCACCACGTACGCCTTCGGCACCGCCAGCCGCAGCGGGTCGGGCGACGGCACGACCGCCGCCTCCGCGACCGCCTCGTGCTCCAGCAGGGCGCTCTCCAGCTCGAACGGAGAAATCTTGTAATCAGAAGCCTTAAATACGTCGTCGCTTCTGCCCACGTACGTGATGTAGCCGTCCTCGTCCCGCGACCCGATGTCCCCCGTGCGGTAGTAGCCCCCGGCCATGGCCTCGGCCGTGCGCTCCTCGTCACCGTGGTAGCCCGTCATCAGGCCGACGGCGCGTGCCGAGAGGTCGAGGCAGATCTCGCCCTCGGACACGTCCGCCTCGCCGGTGACCGGGTCCACGAGGGTGACGGCGCAGCCCGGCACCGGCCGCCCCATGGAGCCGGGCTTGAGCGGCTGGCCAGGGCAGTTGGCGACCTGGACGCTGGTCTCTGTCTGGCCGAAGCCGTCCCTGATGGTGACGCCCCAGGTGCGGCGCACATGCTCGATGACCTCGGGGTTGAGCGGTTCGCCTGCGGCCACGGCCTCGCGGGGAACGTTGGCCAGGCGGGTCAGGTCGGCCTGGATGAGCATGCGCCACACGGTGGGCGGGGCGCAGAAGCTGGTGACGCCCGCGCGGTCGATCTCGTCCATGAGGCGGGTGGCGTCGAAGCGTGTGTAGTTGTAGATGAAGATCGTCGCCTCGGCGTTCCAGGGCGCGAAGAAGTTGGACCAGGCGTGCTTGGCCCAGCCGGGTGAGGAGATGTTGAGGTGCACGTCCCCGGGGCGCAGCCCGATCCAGTACATGGTGGACAGGTGTCCTACGGGATACGAGACATGGGTGTGCTCGACGAGCTTGGGCTGGGCCGTGGTGCCCGAGGTGAAGTAGAGGAGCAGCGGGTCCTCGGCGCGGGTCACGCCGTCCGGCTCGTACGTGGCGGGGGCGCGGTAGGCGTCCTCGTACGCCAGCCACGGCTGCCGCCCCTCGGGGTTCCCGAGGGGCGGGCCCACCGCGATACGGGTGTAGTCGCCGGGCACGTCGTCGAACTTGCCGGTGTCCTCGGCCCGTACGATCACGTGCCGCGCCTGGCCGCGCCCCACGCGGTCGGCGAGGTCCGCCGGTCCCAGCAGTGGTGTGGCCGGGATGACGACGGCGCGCAGCTTCATCACGGCGAGCAGGGTCTCCCACAGCTCGACCTGGTTGCCGAGCATGAGGATGACGCGGTCGCCCGCGCGCACGCCCCGCTCCCGCAGCCAGTTGGCGACGCGGTTGGAGCGGGCGCGCAGCTCGTCGAAGCTGAAGCGGCCCTCGCTCCCGTCCTCCTCCACGATGTGCAGCGCGGTGCGGTCGTTGCCCTCGGCCACGGCGTCGAACCAGTCCAGCGCCCAGTTGAAGTGCTCCATCCGGGGCCAGGAGAAGGCGGCGCGGGCCGCCTCGTAGTCCGTCCTGTGCCGCAGCAAGGTGTCCCGTGCGGCGCGGAAGGCACCGTGTGCCCCGGTGGCCTGGGGTGTGGTCGCCGTCATCTCTCCTCCTCGTGGTGGTGCGCGTCCGTTTCGCGGGGCCACGTCCCTCGGCCAGTCGCTTCAGCCGGTCGCTGCCGCACATCGTGCGACTCGCGGGCCCCCGCGCACCACCCCTGAGCAGCAGGTGTGCGTCGAAGGGTGGATGCTGGGGACATGTCATCGCGCACCAGCAGCACTTCCGGCACGGGTCCGGGCACGGGTACCGGTACGGGCACAGACCCCGGCGGCGGTTCCGGCTCCGGTTCCGGTTCGGGGCCCGCGCTCTCGCACCGGCGGCGGCTCCTGGTGCTGGCGATCTGCTGCATGAGCCTGCTGATCGTCAGCCTCGACAACACGGCGCTGAACGTGGCCCTGCCCTCTCTCCAGCGGGAGCTGAACGCCTCGGTCTCGGGCCTCCAGTGGACGATCGACGCGTACACGCTGGTCCTGGCCTCGTTCCTGATGCTGGCCGGGTCGACGGCCGACCGGGTGGGCCGCCGCCGGATCTTCCAGACCGGGCTGGCCCTCTTCACGGCAGGGTCGCTGCTGTGCGCGCTCGCGCCGAGCCTGGGGTGGCTGATCGCCTTCCGCGCGGTGCAGGCCATCGGCGGTTCGATGCTGAACCCGGTCGCCATGTCGATCATCACCAACACCTTCACGGAGCCCCGCGAGCGGGCCCGCGCCATCGGCGTGTGGGGCGGCGTCGTGGGCCTCGCGATGGCGGCGGGGCCGATCCTGGGCGGCGCGCTGGTCGCCTCCGTCGGCTGGCGCTCGATCTTCTGGCTCAACCTGCCCATCGGCCTGGCCGCGCTGGTGCTCACCGCGCGCTACGTGCCCGAGTCGCGGGCGCCCAGGGCGCGCCGCATCGACCCGGTCGGCCAGCTGCTGGTCATCCTGGCGCTGGGCACGCTCACCTTCGGCATCATCGAGGGCGGCTCGGCGAGCGGCGGCGGCTGGACGTCACCGCTGATCCTGGGCTGCTTCGCCGTCAGCGCGTGCGCGCTGGTCTCGCTGGTGCTCTACGAGCGGCGCCGCGAGGAGCCCCTGATCGACCTCCGCTTCTTCCACAGCGTGCCCTTCACCGGGGCCACGTTCACGGCGGTCACGGCCTTCTCCGCGCTCGCCGGGTTCCTCTTCCTGAACACCCTCTACCTCCAGAACGACCGCGGCATGTCGGCCCTGGAGGCCGGGCTGCACCTGCTGCCCATGGCCGTGATGACGGCGGCCTTCGCGCCCCTGTCCGGGCATCTGGTCGGCACCCGTGGCGCCCGGCTGCCGCTGGTGCTGGCGGGGGTGGCGATCGTGGCGAGCGGCGTGCTGTTCGCGGGGTTCGACGCGGAGGGCTCGGACCCGCTGCTGTTCGCCTCGTACGTGCTCTTCGGCATCGGCTTCGGCCTGGTCAACGCGCCCATCACCAACTCCGCCGTCTCCGGCATGCCGCGCTCCCAGGCGGGGGTCGCGGCCGGGATCGCGTCGACCAGCCGTCAGGTCGGCTCGGCACTGGGCGTCGCGGTCATCGGCGCCGCCGTGGGGGCCGGGATGCACACGCTCGGCTGGTGGATCATCACCGGCTGCGGCGGCGCCGTGCTGCTGCTCGGGGTGCTGACGACGGGGCGACGGGCCGCGGCGACGGCGGAGCGCGTCGCATCCGGCTTCTGCGGCCTGACGCCGGGCTCCCCGTCCGAGCCCGGGCCACGGACATAGCTGAGCGCCACGGCGCGGGTCACTGGTCCGCGAGGGGCGCGGGCCCTGCAGGCGGGGGCGGCGACGGGGGTGAGGGCGGGGGTGGGACGACGACGCGGTCGCCGTGTTCCGCGGCCGCCAGCAACTCCAGCGCCGTGCCCAGCGGATGGCTGAGCGGCAGCTCGGCCAGCGGGCCGCCACGCGCCGCGCCCGCGCCCGCGTCCTCCGCCTTCCCGACGAGCGCGTGCGCCCCGTTCACGAGGTCGCGGTGGGTGAGCGGCTCCGTCTCCGCCGTGCCGTAGGGGACGGCCACCGGGTCCTCCGCGCTCAGCTCCGCCTCGCGCTCGGCCACCCGGCGCGGGTCGCCGATCTGGAGGCCCAGGTCCATGGGCTCGGACCAGCCGTCGCCGAAGGGGAACACGTCGCGCAGCTCGGGGCAGTCGTCCCACACCTCCTCGACGTGGTCCTCGTACGCCTCCACCGTGAACAGGATCTCCGTACCGGAACGTTGCAGCGCCTCGCGCAGCCCCGCCGCGCCGCCCGACGGGTCCACGCTGACCAGCACGGCGCCGACGCGGGCCACGGCGAACTGGATCAGCGCACAGTCCCCGCAGTTGGGCGCCCACACGCCGACGCGCTCGCCCTTGGCCACCGCCTTGCCGAGCAGGCCGAGGGCGAGGAGTTCGACGTAGCGCGCGAACTCGGCCCACGTCCAGCTCCGGCCGCCCGCCACATCCACCAGCGCCTCGCGTTCGGGGAACCGTTCGACGGCCAGGTCCAGCCGCTCCCCCAGGGTTCCGCCGCCCGGCGCGGACGCGTCGTCGTCGGCGGAGACAGAGGAGGAGGAAGAGGCTGCCGGGTTCGGCGGCCTGGACGATGCGTTCACGCGCTCCTCCTGGTGCGGCGTCAAGGGTCGCGGCTCCAGGTCCCGGTCGCGGGTCGTTCCGCGTACGGGCCCGGCCCGTGCATCATCTTCGCGGCACGCCCGCGCACGCCATACCCCGGCCGGGCAAAATGTGCCGTCGGGATGTGCCTCCGGGCTCAGCCGTCAGCGTGTTGCCGACGCGCCCCGCGCGTCGCACCCGGCACGGGGCCCGTGCACGGGCCGTGTCTGGGCCCGGATCGCGCCCCGTGGGCGCGCGGAACCGGCCGTACGGGCGCCGCTTCCGCCCGTACGGCGCCGCGATGAGGCACCATCGGTGGTGTGCTGACGGGGGAAGAGGAGCATCACGAGCGGCGCGGAGCCGAGCGCGGCACGTCCGCGCGCCGCCCGCCCCGGCCCACGGCCGAGCCCGCGCACGCCCCGGAAGGCCCGGACCCGCACCGCGACGCCAACGGCAACGGCAACGGCAACGGCGACCCCAACGGCGACCGCGACCGCACCGCGGAAGGGCCGCACCCCACCCCGGACGGCACGCACCCCGACCCCGAGCGCGCCAAGGCGCGCCGCGCCCGTCTCCGCCGCCCCCTCGCCTTGTTCGCCACGCTGCTGCTGACGGCACTGAGCGTGCTCCTCGCCATCCGCGCCTCGGACGGCGACGGCCCCACGCCCGCACCCCAGCTCCTCGCCTTCCTCCCCTGGTTCCTCGCCCCCGGCTGGCTGGCGCTGCTGTGCGCGATCCTCGCGCGTCGCGTCCTGCTCTCGCTGTGGGCGGTGACCGTGCTGGTCGCGACGGGCTGGTTCACGCTCCCCTACGGGCCCGACGCCCCGGCCGCCTCGGGCGAGAGCCCGGCGAAGGCGCGGTTCCGCGTGCTGAGCGCCAACCTCCAGTTCGGCGGCGCGACGGAACCGCTGCTGGACACGGTGCTGACGGAGCACCCCCAGTTCGTCTCGGTCCAGGAGTGCGACACGCGCTGCGCCGACGCGCTGCGCACCGAGGAGGTGCGCAAGGCGTACCCGTACCGCGTCATCGTCCCTGGCCGCACGTCGGAGGGTTCGGCACTGCTGAGCGTCTACCCGCTGCGCGGCGAGAGTTCCGTGGACAGCCGCATGGCGATGCCGGGCGCGGTCGCCGACGTCCACGGCAGGTCCGTGCGCTTCCAGGTCGCGCACCCCGTGCCGCCCAAGCCCGACTCGATGGTCACCTGGCGCGAGGAGCTCGGCCGCCTCCGCGAGTACGCGGCGGCGCACGCCGGTGAACCCACCATCGTCGCCGGGGACTTCAACGCCTCGCAGGACCACGCCGCGTTCCGTGACCTCCTCGACACCGGCCTCCAGGACGCGGCACGCCAGACGGGCCTGTCGCGCACCCCGACCTGGCCCCGCCCCGCCGCGCCCCCGCTCGGCGCCCAGATCGACCACATACTGCTCGGCAAGCGCCTCGTCGCGACGGAGACCCGCTTCCTCGACTTCCCCGGTACGGACCACCGCGCGCTGATCGCCGACGTGAAGCTGTACTGATCCGGCGCGGGCCCGGCCCCCCTGGCCCTCCCCCGGCGCGGGGCGGCGCCGCGAAAACGGATGGCGACCGGCGAGAACGTTCATGGAGGCTGCCCCCATGAACTCCACGAACGCCACGAGCCCCACCGCACCGGCCATCACCCGCATCAACCCCTCCGAGCTGCACGCGACCCCCGGCTACCACCACATCACCGTCGTGGAGACGGGACGGACGGCATACCTCGCCGGACAGTGCCCGCTCGACGCGGACGGCAACGTCGTCGCACCCGACGACCCCGAGGCGCAGGCCGACCAGGTGGCGGCGAACGCGCTCACCGCACTCGCCGCGATCGGCGCGTCCCCCGAGCAGGTCGTACGGTCCGTCATCTACGTGGCCAGCGACGACCGGCCGGTCCTGGCCGCCGTATGGAACCGGCTCAACGCGTCGCCGCTGGCGGGCGCGTTCACGACGGCCAGCACGCTGCTCGGCGTCGCCCAGCTCGGCTTCCCCGCGCAGCGCGTGGAACTGGACCTCACCGTCGCCCTCCCGCCGCGCGATTAATCAAGTTTGACCAACAGTGGGACGGGCATTACGTTGAGGCCATTAGTCAAACTTGACCACTCGTGCCGAGACTCCCGAGAGCCCCTGGAGGCGCTGATGCAGGACACCACCACCCCGTACTCCCCGACCGAAGAGGACCGCCGCTCGCTGGACGAGTGGTTCGCGCGCTACGACGCGCTCGCGGCGCGGGGCGAGGTCGAGGCGATGGCCTCGATGGCGGTCTTCCCCATGAACCTGGTGACCGACGGCGCCGACGGCGAGGCGTGGACGGGCCAGTGGGACCGCGCGGAGTACGTGCGCACCATGACGGCCGTCATGCCCGAAAGCGCCGCCCAGGAGGTCCACTTCACCTCCGAGCGCACCCCGCACTTCCTCTCCGGAAGCCTCGCCCTCGTCTTCACGGACTCCACGATGACCGTGGGGGACAGCACGCAACGGATGCGGTACGCCGATGTCCTGGTGAAGCAGGGCGGAGAATGGCGCTTCCAGACCATGATCCAGGGCGGCTGGGCGGACGCGCTCACGGGGCGGACTCGCGAGGGCGGCCGGTAGCGCTCTGATGCATAGTCATCGACAGTCAGTAATGTGCGGCCTCGGAAGCGGGCGGTCAGCAGAGGAGGCCAGCATGGGACGTCACGATGACGGCAAGGGCGGCAGCGAGGGCGACAAGAAGCAGGCGCCCAAGGAGAGCGACGGCAAGTGGGACAAGCCCGTTCCGAAAGAGAAGAAGTAAGGGGCGCGGGCCGGTGTCGAGCCCGGAACGGCTGCTGGAAATCCTCCGGAACAAGGGCGCGGCCCTCCAGGGGTGGGAGGAGAGCGTCACCACAGTACGGCGGGAGTTGTTCCTGCCCGACACCATCGAGACGCCCCACGGAACCGTCTCCCGCGACGCGAGTCCTGACGTGTGGCTGACGGCCGTCTACGGTGACCTGCCGTTGACCACCCAGGTAAACGACGGTCGCCCCACGGAAGATGGGGAGTACCGGCTGCCGACCTCCTCCAGTTCGATGCCGTCGATGATGCTGGAGATGCTCGACCTCCTCCAGGTCGCCGACGGGCACCGTGTGCTGGACGTGGGCGCGGGCACCGGCCTGCAAGCCGCATGGCTCGCGCACCGGCTCGGCTCCGGCAACGTCACCGCCGTCGACGTGGATCCCGTACTGGTCGAGCAGGCGGCGAAGAACGTGCGGGCTGCCGGGTACAGCCCGCACGTCGTGTGCGGCGACGGAGCGGCCGGATGGCCGCACGGCGCCCCGTACGACCGGATCATCGCCAGCTACACGGTGCCGGAGATCCCGTACGCCTGGGTCGAACAGGTCCCCCGCGGCCGGATCGTCGCACCCTGGGGCGGGAGCTTCTTCTCCCACTCGTTCGCCGCGCTCGATGTCTCCGACGGCGAGGCACACGGCCGCTTCTCCGGCTACCCGGCCTTCATGCGCTCGCGCACCGCCCGTCCGCCGCGCGGCTTCCTGCGCGACTTCCTCCACCATCAGGAGGAAGCGGTGGAGACGCGGACGACCGTCGATCCGCTGGAGATCGCCCGCGACGCCGACGCACAGTTCTGGATCGGCCTCTTCCTGCCCGACGCCTGGCATGTGGAGATCGAGGCCGAGGACGGCAGCGACGAGGTGACGTGGTGGCTGCTCGCGGACGACCGCTCCTCCTGGGCAGCCGCCGACCATGTGCCGGGCCAGCACGAGTACGTCATCGCCCAGTACGGGCCCCGACGCCTGTGGGACGAAGCCCTCCACGCCTGGCGGACGTGGCGGCGACACGGCAGTCCCCCGCGTGACCGCGCCGGAATCACGGTCACGCCTGACGACCAGCACGTATGGCTCGACGAACCGGGCCGCGTCATCGCCTCGACGGGGGCGGACGGGCCGGGTCCGGGGAGACTCGGCCCGTGATCGAGCGACCTTCACTCGCTGGTCCGCTGCTGGGTGAAGCGCATGCGAATCTTCCTGTTTTCCTCCCCGTGCCGGGCGACCTCCCGGAAGCCGTGCCGCTGATAGAAGGCATGGGCACGGGTATTGACCGCGAGCACGTCAAGGATGAGGTGCTGGCGCCGCTGGGCCGTGGTTTCGACCAGGGACCGGATCAGCCGGGCGCCGATGCCTCGCCCCTGGTAGTGGGGGTGAAGTTCGATCCGTCCCAGGTAGACCTCGGTCGCGCGGTACTCGACGACCAATATGCCCGCGTCGGCCCCGTCGACGGTGATGATCTGCCATCGGCCGGGGTCGAACCCGCGCTCGTGATAGGCGCGTTGATCGTCGTCGTTCCAGCCCCAACCGCCGCGACGTAGTCACGCATGGCGGCCTTGTGGAGCTGGAAGCAGACCTCGCTGTCGGCCGGCACCGCCGGCCGCACGGCAACGGTGCTCATGCGGACCGCCACGCGTCAGCGATGCGTCGCGTACGCGACGAATGGTCGCCGCCACGAGTGGTCGCTGTCACGGGCCTGCTCGGGTTCAGTGGGAACGTGTGCCGTCCAAGAGTGTCAGCTCACCGGAGCCCGGGGAACGGGCCGGGGTCGCCGTCGTGCGCGGGGAGTCAGGGGCCACCGAGGACCGGCGGCCGGGTCCCAGGCCCACGCGTACTGCACCCGGCCCTCATCGGTGACGGTGAGGCCGTAGTCGTACAGTTCGGGCCGACCATGGGCGCACCATTGGTCCCAGGCCCGTTCGACCTCGTCAATCAGGCGCCGGGTGCCGCCGTACCGTGCGAGGCCCCCTTCGGCGGCGGGCGTCACCCGAGCCCAGGAACCCGCATCGTCAACGAGGCGGACCTCCCACTCGTCGCCACTGCCGAGGACGGTGATGTGCACGTCGGACAGCGCGACCCGAAGCGCGAACAGCAGGTGCGCATCGCTCAACTGCCCCATGTCCCACCCGACGGGGCGCTCGTTCCCGCCCACGCGGGCGTCGAAGTCCACTCCGGCGTCGCCCGGTACGACGACGGTACGACTGGGCATGAAGGCGGCCAGTCCTTGCACCCACCCGGTGGCGGAGGCACCGTCGTCCGCGACGGTCAGGGCCACGTGCCCCAGCCGCCCCCACGGGGTGACGATGCGCCCGCCCGGTCTCACCTGCGCCACCCACGAGCACGGAACGGTCTCGACCGCGTAGGTGGCGATCAGCCGGTCGTACGGTGCGCCGTCGGCCCACCCGCCCGCCCCGTCCGCCACCTCCACACACACGTCCGCGCCCGCCTCGGCCAGGTTGGTGCGGGCCACCGCGGCCAGATCGGCGTCAATCTCCACGCTGGTCACCCGGCCAGGGCCAGCGCGGGAGGCGAGGAGGGCCGCGTTCCAGCCGGTGGCCGTGCCCAGTTCGAGGACGGTGTGGCCGGGCTCCAGGAGCAGCGAGTCGAGCATGTCCGCCACCACGGAGGGGCAGGAGAGGCTGGAGGTCGCGATGCCATCGGTCACCTGCGTGACCGACGGGTCGTACGGGCCTCCGTAGACCTCTCCGGCCCACCGCTCCTCGTCCGCCTCCCGGTCCACGGGCACATACGCGTACCCGTCCCACCGCCACAGCCTCTCGGGGGCGAACGCGTGGCGCGGCAGCGCGTCGGACATCGCCCGTCTGATCCACGGCGCGCGGGAAGGCCACAGCCCTTCCCGTTCCATCTCCCGTGCCAGCCGGGCCCATCGGCGCCTCAACGAAGCCTCATGGGCCGGGCCCAGACTGACCCGGCCCATGAGACGTCAGCGGTGCGTCGCGTACGTGACGAAGTCGGCCCAACGTGACGGCTCGAAGGACAACACCGGTCCCGTCGTGTCCTTGGAGTCCCGCACGTGAACGGTTCCGGGGCAGTTGGCGACCTCGACGCAGTCCCCACCCTCCCCGCCGCTGTAGCTGCTCTTCCGCCACTCGACGGCGACTTCGAGGCACTGGCCGCCATCGCCACCGCTGTAGCTCGACTTGAACCAAGCCAGTTCACGTCCGGCTGCGACCGTCTCTTCGACGCTCATAGTTCTCCCAGCAATCTCTCGATGAAGGCCAACGACTCACGCGGAGTGAGTGCCTGTGCACGGATGATCCCATACCGTGCGGCGATGGCGCGGACTTCTTCCCGGGCAGTGACGGTCGAACTGCGCCCCTGTCCTTCGATATACGCAACTTGTTCACCACCCTTCGGAACGAGAAGCGTGAAGGGCCCCTCCATACCCGCGTGGTCGTCGCGATCGAGCGGCATAACCTGGATTTCCACGTTGCGTCGACGCCCGACGAGAAGCAACTGCTTTAGCTGCCCCTGGAGCACACCCTTTCCGCCGATCGGGCGCCGCAACACAGGCTCCTCGATGACGAAGCTCAGCATGGGCGCAGGATGCCGGTTCACCAGCGCCTGGCGTGCCATTCGCGCTGCAAGCCTCTCCTCAACCGTGTCCTCATCCAGCAACGGGCGCCACATGGTGAATGCGGCCCTCGCGTACTCCTCGGTCTGCAACAGACCGTTGATGATGTGGGTGTCGTACGCGCTCAGCTCAACGGCTTCGGCCTCCAACCGCGCCGCGTCACGGAAGAACGCGGGGTACCGCGCACGCGCGACCTCCTCCTTCATCGCGCTGAGGACCCCGCCCGCCTTGGCGACGCCGTCGACCGCGTCGATCATCTCCGGCTTGGGGATGCGGCGACCCCGTTCCACGGACGCCACATGGTCCGCGCCGTACCCCACCTGCTCGCCCAACTGCGGCTGGGTCAGGCCCGCCTGTTCGCGGAACAGCTTCATCTGCTTGCCGAAGCACCGCAGAAAGGCGGCGGAGCCGTCCCCGTCCGGTGGTTCCGGTCGGTCGGATTGCGTCATCTCCGTACCTCCGTGATTCGTTGGCGTCACCTTCACACCGCGTAACGACCGTCAGTCCGGCCAAGAAACGCGCTTAGGGGGTACGAAGCGCCTTCGTCCGCCCTGAATTCCTGGTCAGGCTATGCACGGGACAACAGGCTCGGAGGCATGACGACAGAAAATCACGCACCAATTTCCTTCCGGAATCCGGAATGCGGGCCAGAACCTGAACTCTCCGTAGTCAAGGAACGTTTCGCCATGCGCTTCACGTCCACCCCGCGTGGAGCGCGCCTCGCGCGCAGGCTGGTGACGCGGCGGCTCGACGGGTGGGGGTATCCGCAAGGGTCCGAGGTCAACGAGACCGCAACCCTCATCGCGGGCGAGCTGAGCGCGAACGCGGTGCGCCACGGACACGTGCCGGGGCGGGACTTCCAGCTCTGCCTGCTCGCGACGGAGGACCACATCCGCGTCGAGGTGACGGACACGAGGGGCGAGCGTCGGCCGTCGTGCAGGGTCACAGGGCCCGACGCGGAGAGCGGGCGCGGGCTGTACCTCGTCGCGCGGCTCGCGGACCGGTGGGCCGTCACGACGGTCGGGCCCACGACGCCCGGCAAGACGGTGTGGGCGGAGATCTCCGTCCGCGAGCCGCCTCATAGTCTGTGACGCCTACAGCAACCTCCCCTGTCAGGGGACATCCGCGAGGAGTGTTCGCAGTGAGCCACCCCGGTCCGCCGCCGCAGGCGCCGTACGGCTATCCGCCCCAGCAGCAACCGCAGCCGCAGCCGTACGGGTATCCCTACGCGCCCCCGCAGCCCGGACTCCCGTACGCGTCCGCATTCGCGCCGCCGCTCCCTCCGCGTGCGGGCTGGGGGCAGCGTGCGGGCGCGTTCCTGCTCGACGTGGCGATCAACTTCGGACCGATGTGGCTGCTGATGGGCGTCGCCATCGGCATCGAGGAAAGCTCGGGCGAGAGCGGCGAGGTCGTCGCGAACATCCTGTCCTGGCTCGGAATCCTGGCGATGATCGTCGCCGTGGTCTTCCAGTTGATGCGCGAGGGCCTGACCGGGCAGACGGTGGGCAAGGGGGTGCTCGGCATCCGGGCCATGCGCGAGCGCGACGGGCAGCAGCCGCTCGGCATCGGTCTCGCCTTCGGCCGCCGACTGCTCCAGTGCCTGAACTACCCGCTGTTCGGGCTCGGTTGGTGGTGGCCCCTGTGGGACGACAAGAGCCAGACGTTCGCCGACAAGCTCACCGGTGTGGTGGTCGTCCGCGCCGACCCGGCGCCGGTGCCTCAGCCCGGCACCTGGCAGTAGCCGACCGGTCGGGTGGCCGCGCGGCGACGAACCGTCAGCACTCCATCGGGGGGTTTACGCCGCCGTCGCGCCTCCCGTACGGGGGACTTCGCGCATCCCGTCGTCCGCGACCGGCAACGCAGGCTCCATGAACCGATGTTCTTCGCCCGCCGCCCGTCGCCGCTCCCGTACGGGATCCGCTCAGCGCACGGCCGCTCGCCCCGCGATACAGCCTTTCCCGTACGCCGGGACGGGCAAGGCGCGGCGCCGTGCGCCCTGACGGCGGGCCGCCGGGGCCCGGGTCCGGGTCCGCGCGGAGGGCGCGGCGGCGGGCGTGGGGCGTCGCGGGGCTGGTGGCCGTGGTCACCGTGCTGTGCGCGCTGGTGGCGGGCGGCACTTGGGACAGGCTCGTCAGCGGGGGCTTCGACGCGTCGGGCACGGAGGCCGTGCGCGCCGAGTCCCACGTGGCCGAGCGCTTCCACGCGGGGCCGCCCCATCTGACGTTGCTCGCCCGCACGGGCAAGGACGGGCGCGAGGACGGGCGCGGGGTGGACGCGCCCGGCGCCGTACGGGACGGGCGGGAGCTGACGGAGCGGCTGCGGGACGCGCCCGGAGTGCTGTCGGCGCACTCGTACTGGACGACGGGCGACCGCACCCAGCGCGCCGACGACGGCGACGCCGCGCTCGTGACCGCCGTACTGTCCGGCTCCGACGCCGAACGCACGGAGACGGCACGCACCCTCGTCACACAACTCACGGGCACACAGGGCGAGTTGGAGGTCGGGGCGACCGGCACGGCATGGACGGCCGTTCAGTCGACCGACGGCAGCGAGCACGATCTCGTACGGGCCGAACTCCTCACCGCACCCCTGGTCTTCGTCGTCCTCGTCTTCGCCTTCCGCTCCCTGGTCGCCGCCTTTCTGCCCGTGGTCGTGGCCGCCGTCGCCTCGGTCGTCACGCTGGCGCTGCTCAGGCCGCTGTCCTCGGCCATGTCCCTCTCCGTCTTCTCCGCGAACCTCACCACCGCGCTCGGGTTCGGCCTCGCCGTCGACTACTGCCTGTTCCTCCTGACCCGCTACCGGCACGAGATCGCCCAGGGCCTCGCGCCGCCGGACGCCGTGGCCGTGTGCCTGCGCACGGCGGGCCGGGCCGTCGGCTTCTCGGTGGCGACGATCGCGCTCGCGATGGCGGCGCTGTTCGTCTTCCCCGTCGGCTTCCTGCGCTCGATGGCGTGCGCGGGCATCGTCGTGACGGTGTGCGCCGGACTCGTCGCGCTGATCCTGCTTCCGGCGCTGCTGCTGCTTCTGGGGGCGTACCTGGAACGGTGGGACCCGGCCGCGTGGCTACTGCCTCGGGGTGGCGCCGCCGGTTCCGGTGGGGACCCCTGGGAGTCCAGCCCCGGCTGGCGTCGTGCGGCGCGGGCCGTGTGCCGCAGGCCCGTCGCGTGGGGTGCGACGGCGCTCGCCGCCCTCTGCCTCCTCGCGACACCCGTCGCACACCTCGCGCTGGGCCCGATCGACGAGCGGACGCTGCCCAGGTCAGCCGAGTCCCACGCCGTCGTGGAGGAGATCAGGGACGGGTTCACGGGTGCGTCGGGAACGACGGCCGTCGTGGTCCTCCCCCACTTGAAGAGGGCGGGTGCGGATGAACTGGGCGACTATGCGCGGCGGTTGTCGACGGCCGGTGCCGTCACGGAGGTGACCGCGAGCACGGGTGACCGGTACCGGGAGGGGCGGCGAACCGCCGAGGCCCGGTCCGCGACCGGGTCCGGGACCGGGCCGGGGGCCGAGGGTGCGTGGCTGTCGCTGCACGTCGACGCGTCGCCGGAGTCGGACACGGCGGCCGACACCGTACGCGAGGTGCGGGACGCGCCCGTCGCGCACACCGCGTGGGTCGGCGGCGACGCGGCCCGGTTCGCCGACACGCAGCGGGAGTTGGGCGACGCACTGGGCGCCGCCGCGGCCCTGATCGGCACGGCAACGGCACTGCTGCTGTTCCTCTTCACCGGCAGCGTGCTGATCCCGGTGAAGGCGGTCCTGGTGGGGGCGCTGAGCCTGGGCGCGTGCTTCGGCGCGGTGGTGTGGGTCTTCCAGGACGGCCACGCGGCCGGTGCGCTGGGGGTGTCCGCGCAGACCGGCACGGTGGACGCCTGCATGCTGCTGCTCGTGTTCTGCGTGGCCTTCGGACTGTCCATGGACTACGAGGTGTTCCTGCTCTCCCGCATCCAGGAGGAGTACCGCCGCACGGACGACAACCGGCTCGCCGTGGAGCGTGGCATCGAGCAGACCGGGCGGCTGGTGACGGTGGCGGCGCTGGCCGTGGCCATCGCGATGGCGGCCCTGGCCACGTCGGGGATCACCCTGCTGAAACTGCTGGGCTTCGGCCTCGCGCTGGCGGTGGTCGTGGACGCGACGCTCGTACGGGCCGTGCTCGTACCGGCCGCGATGCGGCTCGCGGGCCGGGCCAGCTGGTGGGCGCCGCGGCCTCTGCGGTGGCTGCACGGGAGGTTCGGGCTGCGGGAGGAGGAGGCGGGAGCGGGTCCGGGTCGTGGGGGTGACGGGCCCAGACCGGGGCCCGTTCCCGGCTCGGGGCCCGGTCCGACGGGCTGAGCCCCGCCCGCCCGTCCTGTCACCCCCGTCCCCGCCCGTCGCGCTCAGGAAGGAAAACCCGCCATGCACGGCCCTCACCACCACCTCGTACGACCCGCCCTCCGGGCGCTCGGGCACCAGGCGTGGCTGGCCGAGGTCTCATACACCTTCTGGTACGACCTGTGCCTGCTGCGCACCCGCATCGAAGCCCTCGGCCGCGACGCCCCCACAGCCGCACCCCACCTGCGCCGCGCGGGACACGCACTGACCCGCGCCCGGTTGGCCATGGCGGTGCGATGGGGCCACGGGGCGGTACGGGAACTGGAACGGTGCCGCCGCGAACTCCTGTGCGCGACACGGAAGTTACCGGTGCGGACGCCAGTGGGAGTACAGATCGCCGGCCACCTGGAGGGCCTCCCCCACATCTGGTCCTACGCCGCGGGCTTCCCCGCCCCGCCCCTCGCGGGGGACCGCCCGTGACCCTCGGGCCGTCAGGGCGGAACCCACGTCGGCGGCCCCGGGTGCGTTGCGCGCCGTCAGGTGACGCGGCGGGACAGTAGCTGGCCCGGCCAGGTGCCCGCGTCGCCGGCCAGGAAGCGGGCGGTGGGGGTGAAGCCGTTGCGTTCGTAGAACGCGACGAGTTCGCCTCCGCCGCCCGCCCAGCAGTCCACCCGCAGCAGGCCGACACCCGCCCGGCGGGCCTCCTCCACGGCGCGGGCCAGCAGGGCGGCACCGATGCCCAGACCGGCGTGGCGCCGGTCGGAGACCAGCAGGCGCACGTAGCGCTCGGGTTCCCCTGCCGGGGCGATCGGCATGTGCGGGCTGGGCCCGGTGCCCAGGATCAGGGCGCCGACGGGAGCCCCGGACAGCTCCGCGACGTACGGGTCGTCCTCGGCCGTGTACCGCTCCACCCGTGCCGCCCCGCCCGGCCTCCGCGAGTACGGTGTCGTGCCCCACTGCTCGGTGTTGCCCCGCGCGTTCATCCACGCCACGGCGCCGTCGAGCATGCCGAGTACGGCCGCCGCGTCGGAGGGGCCGCCCGGTCTGATCCGTATGCGCTGTGTGCTGGTGTCCTGTGTGCTGGTGTCCTGGGCACTGTCGCCCTGTGTGCCGGTGTCCATGTCTGTGCTCTCGTCCACAGCGGAAGCCTAGGAGCGCGCGGGCGATACGTCAGGGGCGGGCCGACGCCGCCCGACGCCACCGGGAAGTCCGGGGACGCCCCCGCGTTGCCGTGGCGGAACCCCGCCGACAGCCGTGCGGCGGACCCCATGAAACCGTCCCAGGACCTGCCGGTGGTGTCGGCCCGCCCCTGACGACACGAGAAGAGTTCTACGGTGCTCCAGGTCCAGGCATGGTGTGGCGTGGCGTGGCGTGTCCGTCTCCGGCCTCCCCCGCTGCCGGAACATGGATCGTCGCGGCCTGCAACCTCGGGCAGGTCCGCACGTCTGTCAAGGCGTAGGGGATGTTCCGCCCTGGTGCGGACGTGCGTGTCCAGCATGCGCGGGACACGTCGCCGTCGGATGTGAGACCTGAGGATGACCATGCGGAAAGTCAGAGCTGTCGCCGCCGCCGCGCTGGCGTGCCTGGGCCTGAGCCTGGGCCTGGTGTCGGGCTGTGCGAGCCCGGCCGACGAGTCCGGGCGCGACACGGAAGCGGGGGCCGCGACGCCCACCGCGCCGACACCCTCCGGGGCGCGGAGCAGTGCTCCTGCCGCACCGCCGGATCATGAGCCCGTCTCGTACAAGCCGAGCTCTCCCGACCGCACGGTGCGCACGGCACGGGGGCATCTCGTCAACACCTGCGTGCCCAAGGACCTGAGGAGCAAGGCCACCACGCTGACGACCAGCGACGGGGCGCATCTGTCGGCGCTGGTCCTGGGGGACGGGCCCGACGGCGTTCTCCTGGATCACGAGCAGGGCTACAACATCTGCTCGTTCATCGACATCGGACGGCAGTTGGCGAAGCGTGGCTACCACGTGGTGATCCCCGAGTACCGCAATCACGGTGCGTCCGAGAAGCTGGCCGTCAACGAGCACATCACCCGGGATGCCCGTGCCGGACTGGCGGAACTGCGGCGCGTCGGCGCGAAGAGGGTGTTCCTGGCGGGGGCGTCGTGCGGGGGCTCGACGGCGGCGGTCGCCGGGACCGACACACCCTTGCGGGTGGTGGGCCTGCTGATGATGTCCTCGCCTGCCCGGTGCATCGGGGCGGACGCCGTGGCGGCGGTGCGGAAGCTGGACGTTCCGACGCTTCTCGTCGTGTCGCCCGGAGACATGCGGGGCGCCGTGGAGAAGCAGGTCCGTGAGGTCTACGCAGCCTCCGTCGCCCGCGAGAAGGAACTGGTCATCGACAAGAGCGGTCGCCACGGAACGGACATGATCAGGCGCGGAGGTGACTCAGGAGCCGCGTTGCAGGACCGGGTCATCCGCTTCGTGGTGGATTCCTACGCCACCGCCCGCTGAGGCCGGCCTTCACCTTCACCTTCACCCGGGCCCGGTCCTGTACTCACCTGCACTCACCGAGAGAGACATGATGAAGCGACACAAGCGCACGAGGGCTTCGGCCCGTCTGCTGGGCCTGTCGGCGGCGGTGCTGTCCGCGGCAGCAGCGGCCTTCACATATACGGCCGCAACCGGCGCCGCAGCGCCGAACGAGGAGACGGAACGGAGCGCGAACCCTTCGTCCGGGGCCACGAGGACGGTCCGCTACGACTTGGGCGACGAGGCATGGAAGCTGCCACAGACGGGTGAGCCGGCCGAGCTGACCGGGGTGGTGCACTACCCCGCCAACCTGGGCACGGGGCGGCATCCACTGATCGTGATGCTGCACGGCTGGCACGAGACCTGCGCCGACCGGAAGGCGGACGCGGCGCGCACCGCCGCCGAAGCCAGCGGGGACGATGCCGCGTACGAAGCCGCCAGCGCCATGCTGTTCGCCTGGCCGTGTGCGAAGGGAACACCCGCCCTGCCCAGCGAGCGCGGATATGACTACGTGGCCCGCGAGTTGGCCGCTCAGGGGTTCGTCGTGGCCTCGGTCGGCGGCAACGGCATCAACGCCTCCCCGCTGTCCGGGGATGACAACCCCGCCGCGCGGGCGGATGTCATCAACCGGCATCTGCGCATGTGGCAGGAGCTCAGCTCCAAGGGCAAGGGTGAGCTGGCCGGGAAGTTCGTCGACCCGGCGACCGGAGCGGCGCGACGCGTCGGCTTCGCCCACCACGTCGACATGGGCAACGTAGGGATCATGGGGCACTCCAGGGCAGGGGCCGGAGCCACCTGGCAGGCGGCCGACAGCCATCGGAGGCAGTGGCCCAAGGGCGTCGACGTCAAGGCGGTGGCGGCAGTGGCGCCCGCCTACAACGTGATGACGGAGGACATGTCCCCGTACACGATCACCAAGACTCCCTTCGCCACCTTCCGGGGAACATGCGACGGACAGGTCGGCGGCGAGGCGTTCTCGTTCGCGGCCGACGCAGCGAAGGGGAACCGCAGCGGCTTCTACCGGTTCGCGATCCACGGGGCGAACCACAACTACTTCAACACGCAGTGGTCGCCTCAGAGCCGGCAGGTCGCGGCCTTCGACGACGCCACACCGGTGAAAGGACACCCCGGGCAGTGCACTGACCGTGAGGACGCGGCGCCGACCAGACAGCTCACCGAGAAGCAGCAGCGCCATGTCGCCACCACATACCTCGGCGCCTTCTTCCGCCGCCACCTCCTCGGCGACACCGGGCAGGACCAGGTACTGACGGGGGCACGGCACCCCGACGCGGCCATCACAGACGTGGACGTCACCGCTACCGCTCCGTCAACTTGACCCGGCCTTGAAGGACCGGGCTTGGAGGTAGTGCCCAACTGGCTGCTGGGGTGAACTCCTCCGTCCAGACACCCCGTTATGGGGTGGCAGGGACGCGTGACTCACGCCCCGCATTCCACACGCTCTCGCCACGGGTGGCGATGTTGTGGGAAGCATTCCGGTCGGCGTGGGCAACGACCCCGCACCCCCGGCAGATGAAAAGCCCCTGGCCGACACGGTTGCGCTTGTCGACATGGCCACACTCGGCGCACATCTGCGACGTGTACGCGGGATCAACGAAGACCAGGGGCACACCGGCCCGCTTGGCCTTGTAGACGATGAAGTCTCCGAGCTGGGCAAAGGCCCAGGAATGGAGTGCGACCCGTTGGGGCTTGCGAAGCCGTACCCTCTGCCGGATCCCCTTGAGTTCTTCCAGGGAGATCCCGGCCGAGGTGCGTTCAGCCTCGGTCACGATCGTCTTGGAGATGATGTGGTTCTGGTTGGCGGCGTGCCGCGCTTCCTTGCGGGCACCGGCCTTGAGCCGCCGCTTGGCGCTCTTGGTGCGCTTCTTCTGGAGCTTGGCCCGCAAGGCAAGCTGTCGCTTGCGGTACCGGTTGAGTCCCCGCCCGGCCGCGAGGTAACCGGTGGAGGCGGTGGCGATGTTCTCGATCCCGAGGTCCACGCCGATGAAGCCGTCCGGCTCGTACTGCTCAGCTTCGGGCACGTCACAGGTGGCGACGAGGTAGAACACGCCATCGCGCTCGATCAGGTCGGATTCGCCTTGCCGGTGCGCCTGGAGCATCTTGAGCGCGTCCGGGGAGCACACGAATGAGACGTTCTTGACCCGGCCGTCCACGGTCCAGACGGACACGGTCCGCTGGTCATACTGCCAGCTCAGGCACCGATCGTCATACGGCTGCGCGGCCTGGGGCCGGAACGTGATCGGCTTGGACTCAGCCTTGCGGCGGCGCTTGGAGCCTTCCTTGCCGAGATTCCCGGCACGGATGTTGGCTTTGAGCGTGGTGTAGGCGTCGCGCACCTTCTTGATGACGTGTTGCGCGGCCTGCGCTCCCAGCCCACGGGCTTTGAGGTGGGCGTAGGTGTGCTTGCGCAGCTCGTACTCACGCGGCACCCCGTGCTCGAACGCCACCTGCGACACCCAGTTCGCGGCGTCATTGACCGTGCCCAGGGTGCGCTCAAGCACGGATGCCTGCACGGCATCCGGCAGGAGTTTGACCTGCGTCACGATCTTCATGGGAGCAATCGTAACATTGGTCTATGTCACCACGCTGGGAGCCAGACCCCGATATCCGCAGGGGCCGTAGCGTCGTCTACAGCCTCCACGCACACTTGGTCTTCACCCCCAAGTATCGGCGCGGACCATTCACCGACGAGATCCTTCGGCGCTGCGAAGAGGTCATGCGCGACGTGTGCACCGACTTCGGCGCGGAGCTGCGGGAGTTCAACGGCGAACGCGATCACGTCCACCTGCTCGTGCACTACCCGCCCAAGGTCGCCATCTCCCGACTCGTAGGCTCCCTCAAGGGTGTCTCCGCCCGGCGCCTCCGACAGGAGTTCCCCGGCCACATCCGCACGTACCTGTGGGGTCAGCACTTCTGGTCGCCGTCCTACTTCGCCGCCTCGTGCGGGGGCGCCCCACTCGCCGTCATCAAGGAGTACATCGAGAACCAGAAACGTCCCGGCTGAGGTCAATAGCGCAGACCCGTGCAACCCGCGCGGGTCAGAGCCGCATGAAGAAGCGCTTCCTCCCGGGCGTGAACGCCCGGGGTTCCGCGCTAGATCACGCTGAAAGGGGGCGGCGACCGGGCCCCGGCCCGGGTTCGGGATCGGGTTCGGGTTCGGGTTCGGGTCCGGCATGTGCGGGGTCTTCTCCGTGGGGCGCGCCTACTTGCGCTTGTAGACCTCGTGGCCACCGATCTCGTGCATGAGATAAAGCTTCGAGGGCGCATCCGGGTCAGGGAAGGACGCCCGCATCCGGCACTTCTCCACCCGCCCGCTGTCGGGTCTGAACACGATGTCCGCGCCGGGCCCCTCGTCAGGGAAGTCCTCCAGCTTCCAGGTGCCCGTTCCCGAGATGCGCGCACCCTCCGCCGGGGCGCCCTCGCCGGGCGCGCAGTCCGCGCCGAGGCTGACGCTCGTCGCGCTGAATCCGCCGTCCTCGCGGAAGTGCATCTCGCCGCCCTGGTCGCCCTTCCAGGCCCCGGTGAGGTCGGACTCGTCCACGTCGGGCGGTGGGCCGCCGAGGAAGCCGAAGTACACGACGACGCCGAGCGCGACGACCGCGATCGTGACCCCGCCCACCGCGATACTCAGAGGGCGCAGCCACCTCCTGACGCGGGAGGCGTCGGTGGCCGGTGCGTCGTCAGTCGAAGTCATTGAAGTGGTCCTCGTGTGCGAAGTCGTCAGACTGCGCGTAGCGGCGGGCCTCGTCCAGGATGCGTTCCTCGGCCTGCGCGTCAGCGCTCGGACCGCCGGGGGTGATCGGTTTCGCCGGGCCCTCGCTCTCCGTCCGGTGGCCGAGGTCTCTGCCGTATTCGTTGTTGACCAGGTCCGCCATGTGGTCCGGGTGCGCCGATTTCGGGTGGTACGCCTCGTGCGCGTCGGCCCAGAGCTTCGCCTTGTCCTCCCCCATGAGGTAGGTCAGTTTGGCCTGCCAGATCGCGTGACGGAAAGCATTCTTGTCGAGGTTCGGGTTCTTATCCGCCTCTTCCTCCGCAGTCTTCGAGGCCCATTCCGAGATCTTCAGGTAAGCGGTGCCTTCCAGCGGTCTGCTCTTCATCAGGTCCCGCTCCGCCCATCCGACCTGACCGACGTACTCCGAGTCACCCCACCTCTCGTGCTCACCGTTCTCGTCCCACTCGTACGGCCACCTCGTGTCCTTCTTGTACTGCTTCTCCAGCTCGATGCCACGGTGCCGGATCGCAGCCCGCCTCAGATCGGCCAGGGCGTGGTCGCGGTCCTTGATGACGGGGGCGTCGGCGAAGCCGGTCTTCGAGAGGTCGGCCAGCTCGCGCAGGGCCTTCGCCGCGTCGTCGTCGGATGTGGTGGCCTTGTCCAGGAAGCCCGTGACCTCGGTCTTGACCGCTTCCAGCTCGGCGGTGGTGGGCGGGTCCTCGCCCTTGGGTATGGGCGTGAGGGAGCGCTCGCGGCTCAGGGCCGACTCGGACTCCCCTCCGGTGTGCTCAGCGGTGCTCAGCTGTGCTCAGCGAGGAGCGGTACCGGCCGGGGGCTCTGCTCCCAGGAGGAGCGCGAGCAGCCCGGGGAATCTCTTCTCGATGTCCGCGCGTCGTAGACGGATGCCCTTGCGGTTGCCGTAGTCGATCTCGTCGATGAGACCTGCCTCGCGCAGGACCCGGAAGTGGTGGGTCTGGGTCTGCTTCGAGATCGGAAGATCGAACGAGTTGCAGCCCCGCTCACTGTCGCTGCGGTCGGCGGCCAGCTCCGTCATCACCGAACGACGGTGCTCGTCGGCGAGGGCGCGGAACACCGCACCCAGATCGAGCGCATCGGCCTCCGGGCCGACCAGGTTCTTCCCGGTCACGCGGCACCTCCTTCAAGTACGACTTGCATCGTACCTGAAGGATGTGCTCCCCTGAGGTACGAAATCTTTCGTACCTTGACCGGGTTGCGCTGCCCCGTGCCGCCGCACCCTCAGACCCGGCCCGGCACTCGCCGGGGACCTGGTCATCGACACTCCGAGAGGACATCGTCATGAAGAAGCCCGAGGTGCTGATAGTCGGTGCCGGAATCGCAGGGCCCGCACTCGCCTACTGGCTCTCCCGGAACGGCTACCGGCCGACGGTCGTCGAACACGCCCGGCAGCTGCGCTCCGGTGGCAGCGCGATCGTCGTGAAGGGGCCCGCGATCCCGGTCGCCGACCGCATGGGCATCCTCCCGCAGCTCCACGGGCTCGCCACCCGCAATCGGTCACTGACCCTGCTCGACCCCGACGGCAGGCGAATCCTGCAACTCCCCCTCACCTCGGACAAGGCGCCGACGGTCGAGGTGACCCGAGCCGACCTGTCCGAGGTGCTCCACCGGTCGGCGCAGACCGAGGTCGAATTCTTGTTCGACGACACGGTCACCGCTCTCGACCAGGACGAAGGCGGGGTCGACGTCACCTTCCGGCGGTCCGCGCCACGGCGCTTCGACTTGGTAGTCGGTGCCGACGGGATCCACTCCACCGTACGGCGCCTGGTATTCGGCCCCGAGCGGCAGTTCGCGAGCGACCTGGGCCTGTACGGCGCGACCGTCCCGCTGGAACCCGACGCCATCGAGGACCCGACCGAGATGACGATGCTGACCGTGCCGAACCGGATGCTGGTCCTCCACCCCTCGCGGACCACCCCGCTCGCGATCTTCACCTTCCGGGCCGCACAGCCGGCGCCCTACGACCGCAAGAACATCGCCCTTCACAAGCAGATCGTGGCCGACGCCTACGCCGACGTGCGGTGGCGGGCACCGGAACTCGTGGCGGCCTTCCTCGACCACCCGGCTCCGTACTTCGACCCCCTGACCACCGTCCGGGTGCCCTCGTGGTCCCGCGGACGGGTCGTACTGCTCGGGGACGCGGCGGCGGCGACGGCCCTGCTGGGCGACGGGTCCAGCATGGCGATGGCGGGCGCGTACGCCCTCGCAGAAGAGCTCGCCGCCCATCCCGGTGATCACACCCGCGCCTTCGCCGCCTACGAGTCGCGGCTCCGCCGTGAGGTAGGCCCGCGGCAGCGACGCGTCGGTCCGCTCTCCAGGCTCATGGTGCCCCGCACCCGGCCGGGCCTCGCGGTGCGCAACACGGTGGGCCGCGCGGTCGGCCGCAGGAACCGGATCGCCTCTCGCGAAACCGCGAACCGGTAGACCGAGCCCGCACCGACCGGTCACCGGTCGGTGCGCAGCTCCGCGGTAGCTCTCAGCCGGATCGGCGCCATCGTGAAGACCATCCCGCCCTTCGTCACGACTCACCCTGAGGTTGGAAAAAGCTCATTCTCGTTCAGGAGCCGCCTCCGCGTCCGGATGGAACCGGGATCGGATTTAACGTCAACTCGCTTATGCATCAAGGAGATTGACGCTCCGTCACGCCACCGAGCCGATCCGCCCCGGCAGCGCCGTCACGTCGTGGTGGATCGGGGTGTGCGCGCCCGTGAGGGAGGTGCCCGAGCCGCCGCGGCGGACGGCGACGATCTCGGAGGCGATCGACAGCGCCGTCTCCTCGGGCGTACGCGCCCCCAGGTCGAGGCCGATCGGCGAGTGCAGCCGGGACAGCTCGATCTCCGTCAGCCCCGCCTCGCGCAGCCGCCCGAGCCGGTCCTCGTGGGTGCGGCGCGAGCCCATCGCGCCGACGTACGCGACGGGCTGCCGCAGCGCCCGCTCCAGCAGCGGCACGTCGAACTTCGCATCGTGCGTGAGGACGCAGACCACCGTCCGCCCGTCGAGACCCCCCGCGGCGGCATGCTCCTCCAGATGGCGGTGCGGCCAGTCGACGACGACCTCGTCCGCCTCCGGGAAGCGGGCCGCCGTCGCGAAGACGGGGCGCGCGTCGCACACCGTGACGCGGTAGCCGAGGAAGCGCCCGGCGCGCACGAGCGCGGCGGCGAAGTCGATCGCGCCGTACACCAGCATCAGCGGCGGCGGCACGCTCGACTCGACCAGCAGCGTCAGGGGGCTGCCGCAGCGGCTGCCCTCGGCGCCGATCGCGACGGTCGCCGTGCGGCCCGCGTCGAGCAGGGCGCGGGCCTCGGCAGCCGCCGTGGCGTCCAGCGCGGGGTGGCCGCCGAGGGTGCCGGTGGTGCTGGTGCTGATGCCGTCGGCGCGTGCGTCGCGTACGTGCAGGGCGCCGCCCAGCAGGTCGTCAGGGCCCTCCACGACGCGGGCCACGGCCGCGCTCTCCCCGCGCGCCGCCGCGCCGAGCGCGGCGGCGAAGGTGGCGCGCCGCGCGCTGTCGGCCCGTACCGGCGTGACCAGGATGTCGATGACGCCGCCGCAGGTCAGGCCGACGGCGAACGCGTCCTCGTCGCTGTATCCGAAGCGCTCGGACACGACGGTGCCCTCGGCCAGCGCCTGCTGGCACAGCTCGTAGACCGCGCCCTCCACGCAGCCGCCCGACACGCTGCCGACCGCCTCGCCCGCCGCGTCGACGGCGAGCGCCGCACCCGGCTGCCGGGGCGCGCTGCCGCCCACGGCCACGACCGTGGCGACCGCGAAGTCGCGCCCCTCCTCGCACCACTGGTGCAGTTCGGCAGCGATGTCCAGCATCTGGTGCTCCTTAACGTGTGCGGGACGGGTTCGTGGCCGCGCGGTCGTACGAGCGAGCGTACGGCCGCGCGGCCCGCCCGTTACCTGCCCAGCCAGCCCTCGATCGGGCTGAGCGCGAAGTAGACGAGGAACACGGCCGCCAGTGCCCACATCAGCCAGCCGGGGTCGCGCCACTTCCCCTGGACCGCCTTGATGAGGACGTACGAGACGCAGCCTGCCGCGATGCCCGCCGTGATGGAGTACGTGAACGGCATCAGCACCGTCGTCAGGAAGACCGGGACGGACGTCGCCGGGTCGTTCCAGTCGATGTGCTGTGCGTTGGTCATCATCATCGAACCGATGACGACCAGCGCGGCAGCCGCCACCTGTGTCGGGATGACCTGCGCCAGTGGGGTGAAGAACAGGCACAGGGTGAAGCCCAGCCCGGTGACGACGCTGGCGAGGCCGGTGCGGGCTCCGTCCCCGACGCCCGCCGTCGACTCGACGAAGACGGTCTGCCCTGAGGCCCCGGCGACGCCGCCGACGACGCCGCCCGCGCCATCGATGGCCAGCGCCTTGTTGAGCCCCGGCATCTTGCCGTCCTTGTCGGCGAGGTCGGCCTGCTGGCCGATGCCGATGATGGTGCCGATGGCGTCGAAGAACCCGGCGAGGACGAGGGTGAAGACGATGACGCCCACCGTGACCGCGCCGACGTCGGCGATGCCGTCGAAGGAGACATTGCCGAACAGCCCGAAGTCGGGGGTGCTGACGACACCGCCGGTGATCTCGGGCGCGTTCCTGCCGCCCCAGTCCTTCTTGTCGAGCCCGGCGAACTGGTGCACCGCTGCGGCGAAGAGCGTGCCGCCCACGATGCCGATCAGGATGGCGCCCGGCACGCGCCGCACCTGAAGCATGAAGGTCAGCAGCACGGTGACCGCGAAGCACAGCACCGGCCAGCCGGTGAGCATGTCGTGCGTGCCGAGCTGGATCGGCTTCTCGCCCGCGAGACCGCCAGGGCCCGGCATGCTGGTGACGAAGCCCGCCTGCACGAGCCCGATCAGGGTGACGAACAGGCCGATGCCCATGGTGATGGCGTGCTTCATCGCCAGCGGGATGGCGTCCATGATGAGCCGCCGCAGCCCGGTGACGACGAGCAGGATGATGACGGCGCCGTAGATGACACACATGCCGAACGCGTTGGCCCAGGTCATCTCGGGTGCGACCTGGAAGGCGAGCACGGCGGAGACGCTGAGCCCGGCCGCGAGGGCGAGCGGCACATTGCCGAGCAGGCCCATGACGATGGTGGTCGCCGCGGCGGCGAACGCGGTGGCTGTGGTGACCTGGCCCGCGTCGAGGGTGGCCTTGCTCGCGTCGGGGACGGAGAGGATGACGGGGTTGAGCAGGACGATGTAGGCCATCGCCATGAAGGTGGTGACACCGCCGCGCACCTCGCGGGCGAGCGTCGATCCTCTGTCGGAGATGTGGAAGTAGCGGTCGAGCCAGGACCGTCCTGCGGGGACGCGTGAGCCGGGGCCCGCGTCCTCCGCCGAGGTCTTCGGCTCCACTTGCGAGTGGGTCATGGTGTGCTGACTCCCAAGGTTCATAGGGGCACCCCTGGCGGAGTGCCGGGGATTTGGGATGCACGACCCGGGGGACGGCCCGAGACGAACGGTGGGGTGGGGAGCGGGGGTGACTGGCGGGGCGGGTGACGGGCGGGCGCTGCTGTGGTGAACGCCCCCGCCCGTCGAACGGCTACGTGCCCGTCAGGTGCTCCGGGCGGACCGGGACGCGGTTCAGCGCCAGGCCCGTCGCATCGCGTATCGCCGCGACGACGGCCGGGGTGGACGAGAGCGTCGGGGCCTCGCCGATGCCGCGCAGCCCGTACGGCGCGTGCTCGTCCGCCAGCTCCAGGACATCCACGGGGATGGTGGGGGTGTCGAGGATGGTGGGGATCAGATAGTCCGTGAAGGAGGGGTTGCGGACCTTCGCGCTCGGGTCCACCACGATCTCCTCCATGACGGCCAGCCCCAGGCCCTGTGTCGTACCGCCCTGTATCTGGCCGACGGTGGACAGCGGGTTCAGGGACTTGCCGACGTCCTGCGCGCAGGCCAGTTCGATGACCTTGACCAGGCCGAGGTCGGTGTCGACCTCGACCACGGCGCGGTGCGCGGCGAAGCTGTACTGGACGTGGCCGAAGCCCTGCCCGGTCTTCAGGTCGAACGGCTCGGTCGGCCGGTGCCGGAACTCCAGCTCCAGGTCGATGGCCGTATCGCCCAGGACCTCGGCCAGGTCGGCGACGACTTCGCCGCCGTCGGTGACGACCTTGCCGCCCTCCAGGAGGAGTTCGGCACGCGCCCACGCCGGGTGGTACGAGCCGAGTTTGGCCCGCCCCAGCTCCAGCACCTTCGCGCGCACGGCCTCGCAGGTGTTCTTGACCGCGCCGCCCGTCATATAGGTCTGCCGGGAGGCGGAGGTGGAGCCCGCCGAGCCGACCTGCGTGTTCGCGGGGTGGATGGTGACGTCGGTGACGCCCAGTTCGGTGCGCGCGATCTGCGCGTGCACGGTGACACCGCCCTGGCCGACCTCGGCCATCGCCGTGTGCACCAGCGCGACGGGCCGGCCGCCGACGACTTCGAGGCGCACCCGCGCGGTGGAGTAGTCGTCGAAGCCCTCGGAGAAGCCGACGTTCTTGATGCCCACCGCGTAGCCGACGCCCCGTACGACACCCTCGCCGTGCGTGGTGTTGGACAGGCCGCCGGGCAGCGCCCGCACATCCACGGTCGTACCGCCCGTACCGGGGTCACCGGAGCCGCCTGAACCGCTCTCCCACTGCTTCTCCGGGGGCAGCGGCATGGCCTTGACGCGGCGCAGGATCTCAGCGACAGGGGCCGGGGAGTCCACCTCCTGGCCCGTGGGCATGACCGAGCCCTGGGACATGGCGTTCTTCTGGCGCAGCTCGACGGGGTCCATGCCGAGCGCCTCGGCGAGGCGGTCCATCTGCGACTCGTACGCGAAGCACGCCTGCACCGCGCCGAAGCCGCGCATGGCCCCGCAGGGCGGGTTGTTGGTGTAGAGCGCGAGTGCTTCGACGTCGACGTTGGGGATGTCGTACGGGCCGACCGCGAGCGAGGCGGCGTTGCCGACGACGGCCGGGGACGAGGAGGCGTAGGCGCCGCCGTCCAGGACGATGCGCGCGGTCATGTAGAGGATGGTGCCGTCGCTGGTGGCGCCGTGCTCGTAGGTGAGCTTGGCGGGGTGGCGGTGCACATGCCCGAAGAACGACTCGTACCGGTTGTAGACGATCTTCACGGGCTTGCCGGTGGCCATCGCCAGCAGGCACGCGTGCGCCTGCATGGACAGGTCCTCGCGGGCACCGAAGGCACCGCCGACGCCCGAGAGCGTCAGCCGCACCTTGTCGGCGGGGAGGCCGAGGACGGGCGCGAGCTGGTCGCGGTCGACGTGCAGCCACTGGGTGGCGATGTACAGGTCGACGCCGCCGTCCTCGGCGGGCACGGCGAGCCCCGACTCCGGGCCGAGGAACGCCTGGTCCTGCATGCCCACTTCGTAGTCGTGCCGCACGACCACATCGGCCCGCGCCTTCGCCGACGCCACGTCACCGCACTTCACGGGCTGCCGGTGGACGACGTTGGGGTGCGGGGAGTGGGGCGCGTGGTGGTCGTCGCGGCCGGGGTGCAGGAGCGTCGCGTCCGGGCCCGTCGCGCTCTGCTCGTCGTGGACGGGAGGCAGCTCCTCGTAGTCCACGACGATCTTCGCGGCGGCTCGGCGCGCGGTCTCCGGATGGTCGGCTGCGACGATGGCGACGGCCTCGCCGTGGTAGCGCACCCGGTCCTTGGCCAGCACCGGCTGGTCGTGGATCTCCAGCCCGAAGTGGGTCTTGGCGGGGAGGTCGTCGTGCGTCATGACGGAGTAGACGCCGGGTGTCTTCAGCGCCTCGGACACGTCGACGGAACGGATCAGCGCGTGGGCGTGCGGGCTGCGCAGGGTGAAGCCCCACAGCATGTCCTCGTGCCACAGGTCGGACGAGTAGGCGAACTCGCCGGTGACCTTGAGCGTGCCGTCGGGGCGCAGCGTGGACTCGCCGATGCCGCCCTTGGTGGTGCTGCCCTGGGTGATCTCGGTGGGGGTCCTGGTGGCTCCGGCCATGGTCAGACCGCCTTTCCCGTCGTCGCCGTCGTGGCGTGGTCGCCGCGTGCCGCGGCCAGCCGTACCGCGTCGAGGATCTTCTCGTAGCCGGTGCAGCGGCACAGGTTGCCCGAGAGCGCCTCGCGGATGTCGGCGTCGGACGGCTGCGGGTTGCGCTCGATCAGCTCGTCGGCCGCGACGAGGAGTCCCGGCGTGCAGAAGCCGCACTGGACGGCGCCCGCGTCGATGAACGCCTGCTGGACGGGGGCGAGTTCGGCGCCTGCGTCCTGGGTGGGCTTCGCCTCCCAGCGCTGCTCGGCGGCGGCGCTGGTGCGGTGGGCCGCTGCGGCGTGGCCGCCGGTGGCGTCGCTTCCGCAGGCGCCGCTCGCGCAGCCGCCCGCCGCGCGTGCACGTGCCTTCGCGTAGTCCGCGAGCCCTTCGACGGTGACGACCTCGCGGCCCTCGACCTGACCGGCAGCGACGAGACAGGCGCAGACGGGCTCGCCGTCGAGCCGGACCGTGCAGGAGCCGCATTCACCCTGCTCACAGGCGTTCTTCGAGCCGGGCAGGCCCATGCGCTCGCGCAGGACGTAGAGCAGGGACTCGCCCTCCCACACGTCGTCCGCCTCGTGCCGCCGTCCGTTGACGGTGAATGTCACGCGCACTGTGCGCCCCCTTCGCTGATGTTTCCGCTCGTACGGGCGCCGGTTCCGGTTCCGGTGCCGGTTCCGCTTCCCGAGCCGTTCGCCGGGCCCGAGGCCCGGTAGCTCTCCCAGGCCCAGCCGAGCGTGCGACGGGCCATGACGCCGACCGCGTGGCGGCGGTAGCGGGCGCTGCCGCGTACGTCGTCGATCGGGTTGCAGGCCCCCGAGCACAGCTCGGCGAACTGCTTCGCGACCGACGGAGTGATGATCTTCCCGCTGTCCCAGAAGCCGCCCTCCTCCAGCGCCGCGTTGAGGAAGTCCTCGGCCGCCGTGGCGCGGAAGGGAGTGGGCGCGGCCGAGCCGACGCCGGTCCGCACAGTGCGCGTTTCCGGGTGCAGCGCGATGCCGAAAGCGCAGACCGCGATGACCATGGCGTTGCGGGTGCCGATCTTCGAGAACTGCTGGGGCCCGTGCGCCTTCCTGATGTGCACGGCCCTGATCAGCTCGTCGTCGGCCAGCGCGTTGCGCTTGACGCCCGTGTAGAACTCCTCGGCGGGGATGAGGCGGGTGCCGCGCACCGAGACCGCCTCGACCTCGGTCCCTGCCGCGAGCAGCGCCGGGTGCGAGTCCCCGGCGGGCGAGGCCGCGCCGAGGTTGCCGCCGACGCTGCCCCGGTTGCGGATCTGCGGGGAGCCGACGGTGTGGCCCGCGAGGGCGAGCCCCGGCAGCTCGGTACGCAGGTGCTCGATGATGTGCGTGTACGGGACGGAGGCCCCGAGCCGCACGTGCTCCTCGCCGGTCTCCCACTCCCGAAGCTCGGCGATACGGTTCAGGTCCAGCAGGTACTCGGGACGACGGTGGTCGAAGTTGATCTCGACCATGACATCGGTACCGCCCGCGATGGGCACAGCGGTGGGGTGCTCGGCCTTCGCGGCGAGCGCCTCCTCCCAACTGGCGGGGCGCAGGAACTCCATGGTGTCTCTTCTCGATTCGCTGACTTCGCTCGATGCGTCGGACGAGGGGGTGAGGGGTCGGAGGGGGGTACGGGCCGGCCCGCGAGGGCCTGTTCATGTCCTGTTCACGCGATGCCGCCTCAGTACACCGATCCGTGCCCCACCCGGTGCAGTCACCGAAACCATGAAGCGTTTGGCTGGCCAGCGGCCATGTCTTGTAGATTCGAACGAAAACCGGGGAACAGAAACCTCGCGGCATTCCACCGGCAACACGGCGCACACGGATACCCCGCCGCGCCGCGGGCAGGGCCGAAGGCACGGGGCTTCCGGTCCCGGCCACCACCGGGCGCCCACCCCACGGGCGCCCACGACCTACCGGGCGCCTTCCCCACGGGCGCCCACGACCTACCGGGCGCCACCCCCGCGGCGCCCACGACCACGTACCGAATCCGACCCGAGCACGACCGAGCACGGCCCGCACACCCCCGCGGGCACGCCCCGCGCACCCGCGGGCACGGCCGGACCCGGATCCTGACCGAAAGAACGGCGGCGACCACCATGCGGCTGCGCGCACTCCTGGAGACCGGCTCCCTCGGCCTCCGCCTCCTCGGCGGCGAGGACGAGCTGGACCGCACCGTACGCGGCGTCATGACCACCGACCTGCGCGATCCCAGCCGCTACCTCTCCGGGGGCGAGCTGGTGCTGACGGGTCTGGCCTGGCGCCACTCGCCCGAGGACTCCGAGCCCTTCGTCCGCATCCTCGGCGCGGCCGGGGTCGCCGGGCTCGCGGCGGGCGAGGCCGAAATGGGTCCGGTGCCGGAGGACCTGGTCGCGGCCTGTGCGAGGCACCGGCTGCCGCTGTTCTCCGTGTCCGAGGACGTGGCCTTCGCGACGATCACCGAGCACGTCGTGCGGCAGGTCTCGACGGAGCGCGCGGGCGATCTGGCCGCCGTGGTGGACCGGCACCGGCGCCTGATGTCCTCGGGCCCGGCCGGGGGCGGCCCCGACGTGGTCCTGGACCTCCTCGTCACCGACCTCGACCTGCGCGCCTGGGTGCTCTCGCCCACGGGGCGCACCGTCGCGGGCTCGGGCGAGCTGGCCCCCGGCATCTCCGCGCGGCTCGCGGGCGAGCACCTGGCGGCGGCACGGACGGGGCGCCTCGGCCCGCACCGGGTCACCGTCGAGGGCGCCACGTACTCGCTGTTCCCCGTCAGCGGCGGGGGCCGCGACCTGCGCGAGACGGTGCTCTCCGACTGGCTGCTGGCCGTCGAGGCCGACGCGGGCGACTGGCCCGCCGAACGGCTGGACCTGCTGCACGGCGTCACCCAGCTCATCGCCGTCGAACGCGACCGGCGCGACGCGTCGCGCACGGTGCGGCGCAGACTCGCGCAAGAGGTGCTCGAACTGGTCCAGACGGGTGCGCCGCCCGCCGAGATCGCGGCGCGGCTGCGCGTCGCGGCGCCCGTGCTGCTGCCCGGCCTGGGGGCCGCGCCGCACTGGCAGGTCGTGGTGGCCCGCGTCGAGTGGGAGGACAGCGCCGTCCCGGGCGGGCCCGTCGCCCAGTCGCTGCTGGAGGAGACGCTGGTGGACCCGCGCGCCGACGGCACCGACGTGTCCGACCGCATCGCCGTCGCCCATACGGGTGAGGAGGCGGTGGCGCTGGTGCCGTTGCCCGCGCTCAGCGGGGAGGCGGGGCGGCTGCGGGAGGGCGACGGGGAGGGGTGGACGGGGTCCGGAGCCGGGTCCGGGTCCGGGTCGGGGCCGGGGTCGGGGGGCGCTGCGGATTCCGGTTCCGGTTCCAGTTCCGGCTCCGGCTCCGGCACCGCTTCCGTCGCGGAGGCCGGTGCGGAGACGGGCCTGGAGGCCGACGCGCTGCTGGCCGCGCTGCGCGCGACCATGGAACGCGGCCTGGGCGACGACGGCCGCCTCACCCTCGGCGTCAGCGCGCCCGTCCACTCCGCCGAGGGACTGCGCGGCGCGCTGGAGGAGGCGCGCCACGCCCGTCGCGTCGCCGCCGCGCGGCCGGGGCGGGTCTGCGCGGCGGGCCACGAGGAGCTGGCCTCGCACGTGCTGCTGCTGCCCTTCGTGCCGGACGACGTACGGCGCGCGTTCACCGCCCGCCTGCTGGCGCCCCTGCACGACTACGACCGCCGCCACCGCGCCGAACTGGTCCCCACACTGGAGGCGTTCCTCTCCGCCGACGGCTCCTGGACCCGCTGCGCCTCACGCCTCCACCTCCACGTCAACACCCTGCGCTACCGCGTGGGGCGGATCGAGCAGTTGACGGGCCGCGATCTGTCGCGGCTGGAGGACAAGCTGGACTTCTTCCTGGCACTGCGCATGAGCTGAGGGCGCGACGGCGGGGGGCCGGTGCCTGACGCGACGTCAGAGGCGCCCGTCCACGCGCCCGTCCAGGCGCGCCGACACCTCGCCGAACACATGGGGCGAGGCGTTTTCGATGAACTCGGAGGGGAAGCCGGGCCGGAACCCGGTGACCTCCTCCAGCTTCCGCACCGCCTCCTCGGGCAGCCGCACCTCCGCCGCGCCGAGGTTGTCCGTCAACTGCCCGACCGTACGGGCCCCGACGATGGGGTGCACAGCCGCCGAGTGCGCCCTGGTCCAGGCGATGGCGGCCTGCGAGGGCGTGACCCCCAGCTCGTCGGCGACCTCCTGGACAGCCCGCGCGACGGCGTGCTCGTGCTCGCTGACCGAGCCGACGGAGCGGCGCGTCCCCTCGCCCGGACCGCCGGGCCGCGTGTACTTCCCCGAGAGCACCCCGCTCCCCAGCGGCCCCCATGCCGCGACGGTCATCCCGAACGCCTCGGCCATGGGCAGCAGTTCACGCTCGACGTCGCGGTTGAGCAGGCTGTAGGGAACCTGGAGCCCGGCGAAGGGCGTCCAGTCGCGCCACTCGGCCAGGGTGTTGGCGCGGGCGACGAACCAGGCGGGCGCGTCGGAGATCCCCACGTACAGGACCTTCCCCGCCCGTACGGCGTCGTCCAGCGCCCGCATCGTCTCCTCGACCGGCGTGTGCCGGTCCCACATGTGGACCCAGTACACGTCGATGTGGTCGGTGCGCAGTTGCCGCAGGCTGGTCTCCAGCGAGCGGGTGAGGTTCTTGCGGTGGTTGCCCGCCGCGTTGGGGTCGGTGCCGTCCCGGGTGACGGTGTACTTCGTCGCGACGACGAAGCGGTCCCTGCGCCCCTTGAGCGCCTCACCGAGGACGGCCTCGCTCTCCCCGTCCCGGTAGTTGACGGCGGTGTCCACGACATTGCCGCCCGCCTCCACGTACACGTCCACCATGCGCCCGCACTCCTCCGGCGAGACCCCGGCCCCGCCGGACTCCCCGAACGTCATGGCGCCCAGAAACAGCTCTGACACCCGGAGCCCGGTCCGGCCGAAGAGTCGGTAGCGCACGGTGGTGTTCCCTCTCGTCGATGGAGTCGCCCGGCGTCGGCCGGGCCATTCAACTCGACGGGGCCCCCTCACGCCAGCAGCAGCCGCCAGAGGGCGATCAGCGCGAAGAGCACGGTGAGGCTCGTCAGCACCACCATCGCCGCGGCGGTGGCGCGGCTCGTCCCCTGGGTACCGGGTAAGTGACGTTTACCGTCCACGCGTCCTCTTTTCCCATACGGCGACAACGGTCACAACGCCAGGGTGACGGGAGGGTGGTGAAGGCGTACAGGGGGTCACGGAGGAGCACTGCGGCACGCGCCGCTCTCGGGGTGCGCCGTGGGTGGGCCGCTCATGAGCCCCGTGCGGAGGGGGCGCGCGTGCCCTCGGGTGCTGGTGGCGGTGTGGGTGCGGGGAGGCGCACGGGGCGGACGTGCGGGCGGTTTCCACTGTCGCGGAACGCGCGGGCGCGGGGCGCTCCCGCGGCCCGTACCGGGGCTTTCCGTACCGGTTCAGTCCGTGCCGCGTACCACCGGTGACGGGCGCAGCCTGCGCAGCCAGTTCTCCGTGCGGGAGAGGTGGGCGCTGATGGCTGCGGAGGCGGCGGCCGGGTCCTTCGCGGCCAGCGCGTCGATCAGCGCCTCGTGGCCGAGGTCGCTGAGGGCGCGGACCTGCGCGGCCTCCGGGGTGCCGTAGACGCTGTAGTGCCTGCCGCGCGAGCGCAGCACCCCGGCGAGCGCCGCCAGCGTCTCGTTGCCGCTGGCCTCGCACACGGTGGCGTGGAACTCGCGGTCCAGGGTGTGCAGTTCCTCCTCGTCCTCCGTGCGCGCGAGCCGGTCCTGGAGCGCGCGCAGCCGGGCGACGACCGCCTCGTCGGCGCGCGCCGCCGCCAGCGCGGCGGCGTGCGACTCCAGCGCCCTGCGCACGTCGTACAGCTCCAGCAGCCCGTCCAGCGGCAGTACGTCGACCGTCGCGGCGAACCCCGCCAGCATCTGCGCGGGCCGCAGCCCCGAGACGAACGTGCCCGCGCCGTGGCGGGACTCCAGCATGCCGAGCGCCGCGAGCGACCGTACGGCCTCCCGCAGCGAGCCGCGCGACACGCCCAGCCGGGCGCACAGTTCGGGCTCGGGCGGCAGTTGCTGGCCCGCGACCAGCTCGCCGCCGGCGATCATGGCGCGCAGTCCGCTCGCCGCCGTGTCGGTCGCCGCCATCCCCGTGCACCTCCGCTCCGCGCCGCCCGCCGCTCGGGCCCCGCTTCCGCTCGCTCTCCCGGCAACCATGGCACACCCGAGTCATCAGATGACTTGCCGGAGCCGCCTCGGAATCCGTGACGACGAATTTACACGCGACCTCTGTTCACAAGGCTCTTCGCGTTCTACCGTCCCGGGGACATCAAAAGTCATCGGACAACTCTGTGGAGTGGTATGACCTCCTCCCCCACTGCCTCCCGGCGTCCTGCCGCTCAGGACGGCGCCGCGCACGCCGCGCGCCCTGAGCGGACCGCACTGGACGACTGGGCGCTCGACCCGTCCGTGCGCCACCTCAACCACGGCTCCTTCGGCGCCGTCCCGCGCGCCGCGCTCGCCGAACAGCGGGCGCTGGCCGAGGAGATGGAGGCCGACCCCTGCCGCTGGTTCCGCGGCCTCCCCGAGCGCGTGGCGCGGGCCCGCACGGACGTGGCCCGCTATCTGCGCACCGGCGCCGACTCCCTCGCGCTCGTCGCGAACGCCAGCGCGGGCGTGAGCACCGTCCTCGGCTCCGTCGTCCTGCCGCGCGACTCCGAGGTGCTGCTGACCGACCACACCTACGGTGCCGTCGCCATGGGCGCGGAGCGCGCCGCGCGGCGCGCCGGGGCGCGGGTGCGGACGCTGCACGTGCCGCTCGACGCAACGGAAGAGCAGGTCACGGCCCTTTTCGCGGATGCGCTCGGCCCTTCCGTCGCGCTCGTCGTCGTCGACCAGATCACCTCCCCCACCGCGCGCCTCTTCCCGGTGGGCGACATCGCGCGCCTCGCGCACGAGGCGGGCGCCCGCGTGCTCGTGGACGGCGCCCACGCGCCCGGCATGCTCGCCGACCCCGTCGGGCTGTCGGGCGAGGCCGACTACTGGGTCGGCAACCTGCACAAGTGGCCCTGCGCCCCGCGCGGCACGGCCGCACTCGTGGCGCGCGGCGCGCAGGCGCAGGAGCTGTATCCGCTCACCGACTCGTGGGGCACGCCCGACCCGTTCCCCCAGCGCTTCGACCAGCAGGGCACCGTCGACCTGACCGCCTGGCTGGCGGCGCCCCGCGCGCTCGGGTTCGTCGAGGAGCGCTACGGGTGGGACGCGGCACGCGCCCACATGGCACGGCTCGCCGACGCGGGCCAGCGCACGGTGGCACGGGCGCTCGACGCCGACCTGACGGCGGTCGCGGGCTGCGAGGCCCCCGCCATGCGGCTCGTGCCGCTGCCGCCCGGACTGGCGACGGACCAGGAAGCCGCGCACGCGCTCCAGCGGCGCATCGCGGACACGACGGGCTGCGAGACGGCCGTGACCTGCTTCGGCGGACGCGGCTTCCTGCGCCTGTCCGCGCACCTCTACACGACCGAGGCCGACTTCGCGCTGCTGGCCGAGCGTGTGCCCGGCTGCCTGAAGGGCGCGTAGGCCCGTAGGCGGCGGGCGGCGGGCGCGGGCGCCGGGCGGCAACGGGGTGCCCCGTCGCCGCGGAACGACAACCGCGGGACGACGAGAACCACAGGACGAGCAGCGGAGAAGCGGAACAGAAGGACGGGAAGGTCAGCGTGCGCACCAAATCCATCGAGGCGACCCTGCGGGACGCCGAACGGCCCTCGACACGGCTGGCCCGCTCCCTGGGCCCGCTCCAGCTCACGATGATGGGCATCGGCGTCACCATCGGCGGCGGCATCTTCGTGCTCACCGGCACGGCTGCGGCCAACTACGCGGGCCCCGCCATCGCGGTCTCCTTCGCGCTCGGCGCCCTCACCTCGGGCCTGGTCGCCCTGTGCTACATGGAGTTCGCGAGCACGGTGCCGGTCGCGGGCAGCGCGTACACCTTCGCCTACGTCTCCCTCGGCGAACTGGCCGCCTGGCTCATCGGCTGGGACCTCATCCTCGACATGACCATGGGCGCGGGGGCCGTGGCCAGCGGCTGGTCACAGTACGTCGCCGACTTCCTCGCGTCGTTCGGCGTCCACCTGCCCGCCTCGGTCGCGGGCCCCGAGGCGGTGGTCAACGTCCCGGCCGTGCTCATCATCCTCGTGCTGACGGCGGTGCTGGCCTCCGGCGTGCGGACCACGTCCCGCATCAACACGGCCATGACGCTGGTCAAGCTCGCGGCCATCCTGATCTTCCTCTGCGTCGGCGTCTTCCACATCCACACGGCCAACTGGGCACCGTTCGTGCCCGATTCGCAGCCGCCGGGCGGCGACGGCGGGGTGTGGGAGCAGCCGCTGCTGGGCTGGGCCGGGATCAGCACGAACGCCACGTTCGGGTTCGCCGGCATTCTCACGGGCGGTGCCATCGTCTTCGGCGCTTATTCCGGCTTCGACATCATGGCGAGCAGCGCCGAGGAGGCCAAGCGGCCCCAGCGCACCCTGCCGATCGCGCTGATGGCGACGGTCGTCGTGTGCGCCACGCTCTACGTCGCCGTCGCGCTGGTGGTCACCGGCATGGACCACTACACCCACTTGGACAACGCGGCGCCTGTCACCGCCGCGCTGAAGGCCGTCGGGGCCGACTGGGCGGTGCGGGTCGTGGGCATCGGGGCCATCTGCGGGCTGACGACCGTCGTCATGATCATGCTGCTGGGGCAGAGCAGGGTCTTCCTCGCGATGAGCAGGGACAGGCTGCTGCCCGAGTGGTACTCGCGGGTCCACCCCGTGACGCGCAGCCCGCGCCGCATCACCTGGACGCTCGGGCTGCTCGTCGCCTTCATGACGGCGGTCCTGCCGATCCAGGACCTGGCCGAACTGGGCAACATCGGCATGCTGACCTCGTTCATCGCGGTCTGCGTCGGCGTGATGTACCTGCGCAGGGCACGCCCGGAACTGCGCCGCGGCTTCCGTACGCCATGGGTCCCGTTCCTGCCCGTGGTCGCGCTGCTGCTCTGCCTGCTCCTGGTGGGCAGCCTGCCGCTGATCACCTGGGCGCGGTTCCTGGGCTGGATGGCCGTGGGCCTGCTCATCTACGTGCTGTGGGGGCGCAGGCACAGCAGGGTCGCGACGGGTGAACTCGCGGCGGACGGGTCGGACGGGGAGGAAGGGCCTGACGAGGAGGGCGGGGACGGCGGTCACGGTCAGGGCGGCCCGGACGAGGCCGCCCCACCCGTCACGACGGAACCGGCGCCGGAACCGGGCGGCGCACGGTCATGACGCCTTCCGGCCCCGTACGGGCTTCCCGCTTACGGTGCCGTGCTCCTTCAGGAAGGCGCCCGCGTGGGCCGCGGCCTCTTCCCTCGTGGTGAGGGAGAGGGCGCCGTCGGCCTCACCGTGCGCGCCGTCGGCACCCTGCCCGGCCCACCGCCAGCCGCCCCGTGCCGGGTCCCACGCCAACTCGGCGCTCCCGCCGAACAGTTCGACGGTGACCGGCTCCCACTCCGGCGCTGCCGCTGCCGACCTGTTCACGGCGTCGGGCCACTTCTTGCGGGCGCCCTGCCTGGTGATGCCCCACGCGGCACCCATGCGTTCGTAGCTGGCGCCGTAGGCACCGGCCGTGCGCGCCGCCTTCGCCGTCAGCCGCTCGACCTCCTCGTCCACCACCTTCCAGGCGGCCAGGACCGACAGGGCCACCTCGGCGGGGTCCGCGTCCCACATGCGTTCCTCCGGCAGCCCGGTCTCGCGGGCGCGCACCGCCGAGGCGAGCGGGTTGAGCGCTTCGCAGAGTGCCTCGGTGAGCGCGACCCGTTCGGCGCTGGTGATCTCGATGGATACCATGACGACAACTTTAGTTTCCGCGTCGCTCGTTCGGAAACTAAAGTTGTCGATTGGCATATGCCGATATCGTTCGGGGCCGCCCAACGGCCCCGACGTCTCACAGCGTGGGCGGGACCGGGGAGGTGAGCAGGTCGAACGCGTCGTAGACCGTCGCGGCGAGCGTCAGGAACGGGATCGTGCCCGCGATCTCCAGCACCCGCCGCATCGGCACGGGCACCCGGGCCAGCACGAGCGCCCCGCCCGTCTCGCGCACGGACATGTGCGTGGACAGCAGTGCGTTGAGACCGGAGGAGTCGCAGAAGGTGATGCCGGAGCAGTCCGCGATGACGTGGTCGTGACCGGCGGCGCGCACCTCGGCGACCGCCCGCCGCCACACGTTCTCGCTGGCCAGGTCCAGCTCTCCGACGGGACACAGCAGCGCCATGCCGTCGCGTCCGCGCACGGGAGGGGGGATGAAGAGACCGGAACCCACCTCGGCGAACACGGGTTGCGGTTCCTTCGCGTCGTGGCCTGAGAGCATGTCACGTGATCTTGGCGCGCCAACTCCAAGATCACAAGCGGATCGCACGGTCCCGGTCCTGTGAACTCCCCGCTCCCGTCGCGGAGACGGCTCCGGGCGACGCCGGTCGGGGCACGTCTCGCGGGGGCACATCGACGCCGTGGGCCGCGGCCACCAGCGAGGCCGTGAACGGGTGCCGGGGCGCGGTCAGTACGCGGGTGGCAGGGCCCTGTTCGACGATCTCGCCCGCGTCGAGCACGGCCACGCGGTCGGCCAGTGCCGCCGTGTCCAGGTCGTGCGTGATGAGGACGAGGCTCATGCCGCCCCGCCCTTCCCGCGGCTGGGACTGCGGGTCCGGCTCCGGCTCCGGCTCCGGCTCCGGCTCCGGCCGCCCATGTTCCCGCTCCCCCTCCTGTTCCCGCTCCGCGAGCAGGCCGACGAGCAGATCGAGCACGGCCGCACGGGTGACCGTGTCCAGGCCCGAGGTGATCTCGTCGCACACGAGCACGCGGGGGCGGGCCGCCAACGCGCGGGCCAGTGCGGCGCGTTGCAGCTCGCCGCCCGAGAGCCCGCCGGGGCGGCGCGCGGCGAGCGACTCGTCCAGGCCGACGCGCGAGAGCACGGCGCGCGCCTCGCGCAGCGCCTCCCGTGCGTCGGTCCCGCGCAGCCGTACGGCGGTGCGCGCGACCTGCGACAGCACGTCGCGGTGCTCGTCGAAGGCGGCCCGCGCGTCCTGGAACACGTACTGCACCGCCGCCAGTTCCGCGCGCGTACGCGCCCGCAGGCCGCGCGGCAGCGGGGCGCCGTCGAGCGTCACCTCGCCGTCCCAGTCGCGGTGCAGCCCGGATACGCAGCGGCCGAGGGTCGTCTTGCCGCTCCCCGACCGGCCGACGACCGCCAGGCACTCGCCCGGCTCCACCGCCAGCTCCGCCGCGCGCAGCGCGCGCACGGTGCCCCGGTCCCCGGCGCGGTCCCGGTAGCGGGCCACGTCCACGCGTACGCGCAGCCCGCGCGCGTCCGGCACCGGCTCCGACTCCGCTCCCGGCTCCGGGACGGCCGCCTCCGCCACTGGCTCCATGTCCATATCCGTGTCCCCGACGGCGGGGCACGGCGCGCCGAACTTCGCGTCGGCAGCGAGGAGTTGACGGGTCCAGGGATCGCGCGACCCGCGCGCGTCCGGCACCGTACCCGGCTCCGGCTCCGGGACGGCCGCCTCCGCCGCTGGCTCCATATCCGTGTCCGCGACGACGGGGCGCGGTGCCCCGAACTTCGCGTCCGCAGCGAGGAGTTGACGGGTCCAGGGATCGCGCGACCCGCGCGCGTCCGGCACCGTACCCGGCCCCGGCTCCGGGACGGCCGCCTCCGCCACTGGCTCCATGTCCATATCCGTGTCCGCGACGACGGGGCACGGCGCGCCGAACTTCGCGTCGGCAGCGAGGAGTTGACGGGTCCAGGGGTCGCGCGGCCCGGCCAGCACACGCCGCGCGGTACCCCGCTCGACGACGCGCCCCTCCCTCATCACCACGACCTCGTCGGCCAGTTCGCGCACCACGTCCAGGTCGTGGCTGAGGAGCAGCACGGCGATGCCGCGCCGTGCCACGGCCGCCAGCTCGGTCACGACGCGCCGCTTCGTCAGCGCGTCCTGACCCGTCGTCGGCTCGTCCGCGACGACCACCCGCGCGCCCAGCAGCAGTGCCTGTGCCAGTACGACCCGCTGCTGTTGCCCGCCGGAGAGCTGGTGCGGGTAGCGGCGCGTCACATCGGCGCCGTCGGGGAGCTGGGCCGCCTCCAGTGCGCGCAGCACACGTGCGCGTGCCTCGGCGCGACGTTGCCTCCAGCGCCCACGGCCCGCCTCGGCCCGCACCTGGGCGCGTGCGATGTCGTGGAGCAGCGCGCCCACCCTGCGCGCCGGGTTGAGGACGGCGGCCGGGTGCTGCGGCACATAGCCGACGAGGCCGCCGCCCGCGATCCGTACGTCGCCCGCCACCACCGCACCCGCCGGGTACTCGCCGAGCAGGGCGAGACCCGTCGTGGTCTTGCCGCTGCCCGACGCGCCCACCAGGGCCGTGACCGCACCGGCGCGGGCGCGCAGCGACACCCCGTCGACGATCGCCCGGCCGCCGATCTCCACCCGCAGCCCGTCGATCTCGGCCGCCACCTCGGCCTCGGCCTCCGTCCCGGCCACCGCGTCCCCGTCGTCCGTCACTTGCGCCACGCCTTCCATGCCCCCGGCCTCGTGTTCGTCCACGGCAGCGTCCTCGTCCTTCCGGCTCCGCCCCGGCCGCGCGCGAGTGCCGCGTCGAAGAGCATGTTCGTGCCCATCGACAGGCACACGATCAGCAGCGCGGGCACCACCACGGCCCAGGGCTGGACGAAGAGCCCGGTGCGGTTCCTGTCCACCATCACGGCCCAGTCGGGCGCGTCGGGCGCGACGCCGACGCCCAGGAAGGAGGCCGTCGCCACCAGGTAGAGGACGCCCGTCATCCGTACGCCCGCGTCGGCCAGCAGCGTGCGCAGCGCGGACCGCGCCACGTAGCCGAGTGCCGTACGCACCCAGCTCTCGCCCTGCATCCGCAGCGCCTCCACCGCCGCGCGTGCGGCGATCTCGGCCGCCGTGGCGCGGACGATCCGCGCCGTGTCGGGGACGTTGACCAGCGCCACCAGCAGGGCGAGCCCCAGCGCTCCTGGCGAGAACACCGTCGCGACCAGCAGGACCATCAGCAGGGACGGCACTGCCAGCACCACGTCGAGCGGGCGCATCAGCAGTTCCTCCAGCCACGTGCGGTGCGTCAGCGCGGCGGCGAAGCCGAGGGGGAGCGAGACCGCGTACGCGAGGACCGTCGCCGCGAGCGCGACCAGCACCACGGACCTGCCGCCCAGCAGGACCTGCCGCCACACGTCGCGTCCGGTGAAGTCCGTGCCCAGCCAGTGCCCGTCGCCCAGCGTGAACGACGCGCCGCGCGCGCCCGCCTCGCCCGCGAACAGCGGGCCGAGCAGGGCGAGTACGAGCGGTACGCCCACACACAGCAGCCCCACCCCGAACCGGCCGGAACGGTCGAACCGTCCGGGCCGGAACACGGCACCGGCAACCCGCGCGGCGCCACCCGTGTCCGCGTTCACGCAGCCACCCCCGCCCTCGGCGCGAGCCGGTGTGCGACGAGATCGGCGCCGAGGTTCAGCACCACCGTCACCACCCCGAAGACCACGGCGAGCCCCTGCACCACGGGCACATCGCGCGCGGCGACCGCGTCCATCAGCACCGTGCCGAGCCCGGGGATCACGAACAGCGCCTCCACGACGATCACTCCGCCCAGCAGCCAGTCGACCGTGCGCGCCAACTGCTGGGTGGCGGGCGCGACGGCGTTCGGGAGAGCGTGCGCGAAACGGACGCGCGCGGCGGAGAGCCCGTACCGGCGCGCCTGCGCGACGTACGGGGAAGCCAGCGCGTCGATCATCCCGGCCCGCACCAGCCTGCTGAGGGAACACACGGGGCGGGCGAGCAGCACCACGACGGGCAGCACCAGCACCGCCGGATCGGCGGTCAGGTCGCTCCCGTAGCCGACGGCGGTCGGCGGCAGCCAGCCGAGCCGCAGCGCGAACACGACGACGAGCAGCACCCCGAAGGCGAACTCCGGCACCGCGTAGACGCCCAGCGTGAGCGAGCTGATCAGCCGGTCAACGCGCCCTCCCTCGCGCCGCGCTGCCAGCACCCCGAGCCCGACGGCGACGGGCACCAGCAGCACGACGGTCAGCCCGGCCAGCACCAGCGTGGGCCCGAAGCCCTCGCCGAGATACCCGCTCACGGGACGGCCCGTGGCCAGCGAGGTGCCCAGGTCGCCGTGCAGCAGCCCGGCGGCCCAGTCGGCGAACCGCTCGTACGCGGGCAGGTCCAGGTCCAGCGAGTCGCGGATCGCGGCGATACGCGCCGGGTCGGGCTGGTCGCCCGCGAGCGCGACGGCCGCGTCCCCGGGCAGCGCCTCCGTCAGCGCGAAGACGAGCAGCACGACGGCCGCCGTCTGGACCAGCCCGAGCAGCAGCCGCCTGAGCACCCAGGAGCGCGGCCGCACGACGCGCCCGGCCAAGGCCCCCAGGGTGCGCAGAGGCATCGGTGCTGGTGCCGGTGGCGTCACGCCAGCCACACCTTGTCGAAGCGCGCCCAGTCCAGGGTGTTGGCGGGTGCCTCGCGGGCGACTCCGCCGACCTTCTTGGCCGTGCCCACGATCCAGTCCGCGAAGCCCCACACCAGGAAGCCGCCCTCGGCGTGGAGGCGGCGCTGCATCCGTGCGTAGAGGTCAGCGCGCGCCGAGTCGTCGGCAGTGGACTGGGCCTCGCGGTAGAGCGCGTCGAAGTCCTTGTGCTGCCACTTGGTGGCGTTGGTGGTGGAGCCGGTCAGGAGCCGCTGGGATATGTGGGTGCCGATGGGCATGGCGCCCGAGCGGTAGGAGCACAGGGTGCCGGAGTCGAGGATGTCGCTCCAGTAGCTGTCGGGGTCCCCCTGCCTGACCTTGACGGTGACGCCCGCCTTCGCCGCCTGGTCGCGGAAGATGCCCGCCGCCTCGGTGAACCCGGCGGCGACGTCCGAGGTGTCCAGGGTGACCTTCAGATCCTCGGCCCCGGCCTTCTTGAGCAGTTCGCGCGCACGGTCGAGGTCCTGTTCGCGCTGGGGGAGGTCGTCCGCGTAGTTCTCGTAGCCCTTGCCGAACAGGTCGTTGCCCTTCTCGCCCGCGCCGGAGAGCGCGCCCTTGACCAGTTCCTCGCGGTCGGCGATGAGGAAGAACGCCTCACGGACGCGCTTGTCGTCGAAGGGCGGCCTGTCCGTCTTCATGGCGAACGCCTGCATGGCGCTGTTCTTGAGCCGCACGATCTCGATCTGGCCCTTGCCCTCGTGGGCGCGCGCCGTCGTCGGGGCCAGCTCGTGCGCGTACTCGACCTGTCCGCCCAGGAGCGCGTTGATACGGGCCGACTCCTCGTTGACGCCGACGAACTCCAGCTCGTCCAGGTACGCGGCGCCGTCCCAGTAGTCCTCGTACCGCTTGAGCACGGTGGAGGTGCCCGGCTTGAAGGAGACGAAGCGGAAGGGGCCCGAGCCGACGGGCTCGTCGAAGCGCTTCTCGTCCTCCCCGGAGCCCTCGGGCCCCTCGGGCACGATGTAGGCGCCGAAGGCGGCCATGACGTGGGGGAACTCGGCCGTCGGACGCTTGAGCCGGAACTCCACGACCCTCTTGCCGACGGCGCGGCTCTCCTCCAGATCGATGGGCTCCAGATCGGCCTTGGAACGGAACGCCTTCTTCGGGTCGGCGATCCGGCGGTAGCTGTAGAGCACGTCGGCCGCCGTGACGGGCTTGCCGTCGTGGAACGTGGCCTCGCGGAGGGTGACCTTCCAGCGGTCGAGCGCCTTGTTGGACTCCCACTTGGCGGCGAGGCGGGGTTTGGCCGACAGGTCGGGACCGTAGTCGGCCAGCTTGTCGAAGAGCGCCTTGGCGCGGGCCACGTCGCCGAAGAGGTTGGCGAGGTGCGGGTCGAGGGTCTCGTTGGCGCCGCCGCCCGCGAAGGCGGCGCGCAGCCGTCCGCCGCGACGGGGCTTGCCGTCCCCGGCACCATCGGCGCCGGCGCCCCCGGACGCGCCGCCGCACCCTGCCAGCCCGAACGTCCCGAGCGCCGCCACCCCCGCCCCTGCCCCCGCCGCGAGGAAGCCGCGACGGCGCAGCGCGGGGAACGCCGGGGAGGGGGAGGAGGCGGGGATGTGTTCGTGTTCGTGGTCACGCATCGCGGTCATGGCGGTGAACTCCTCGGGGAGGGGGCAGGGGGTGAAGGTCGGGGGGGCGGGGCGAGGGAACGGATAACAAAATTGGTTATCCGTTATCTGAAAGCTGTTATCTGAAAGGTGTTATCCGTCAGTTCCTGCGGGCCACGACATGCAGGCGGTCCGCGTCCGCCGTACGGCCCGGCTCGTCGCCCTCCGTCCAGCGAGGCTCCGTGCGCGGCCCAGGGCCGTCGTGCAGTTCGAGGACGGTGAAGCCGTGCACCGTCAGGAAGTAGCGCAGCTCCTGCGGGAACAGCAGTCGCCACGCCGAGTGCTGTTCGCGCGGCGGGGAGCCGTCGTCGGCGGTCCACACGCGCCTGCGGCGCAGCAGTTGGGCGGTGCGGTCGGCCCAGAGGGTGGTGACGGAGCGGTAGCCGGTGCCGTGCCAGGTGAAGGAGTTCTCGGCGGGCGCGTCGAGGAGTTCCGTACGGCCGAGGAAGAAAGCACCGTTGCGCATCTCCGCGACGAGGAGGCCGCCGGGGTCGAGGGCGCGGTGGCAGGAGTCGAAGAAGCCGTCGAGTTCGTCGTTGCCGTGGCAGTAGAGCAGCGCGCTGTCGAGGCAGACGACGGCGTCGAACGCGCCCGCGCCCAGGTCGAACCCGCGCAGGTCGGCGCGGGCGTAGGCGGGTCCGGGGTGGTGGGTGCGGGCGTGGGCGAGCATGGCCTCGGACAGGTCGGCGCCCACGACGTGGCGCCCGGCCGCTGACAGGTGCGCCGCGTCGCGCCCCGTGCCGCAGCCCAGGTCCAGCACGCGCCGTCCGGCCCCGTGGCGGCGCAGGCAGTCCTCGGCCCAGCGTGCGGCGAGCCGTTCCCGGTCCGGGAAGCGGGCCTCGTACAGCGCGGGGTTGTCGGTGAGGAGGTTGGCGTCGGACTCGGCGTCGGCGTCGACGGGCCGCTCGTCGGTGGTGGACTGGTCGGTGGTGGACTGGTCGGTGGTCATGGTGGTGGTTCCCCTCACACTGAGGCCGGGGCGTGTGCCGCCGCCGGGATGGCTCGTACGGGCAGTGCGCGCAGCCGCCGCAGCCAGCAGACCCCCGCGGCCGACAGCAGCCCGAAGCACAGGCAGCACACCCACGGCAGCCACGCGGCACCGCGCGCAGCGCCCGCGTCCATGGCCCAGCCGACCAAGGCGTTGCCGCCCGCAGCCGCGATGCCGGAGACGACGTAGAAGACCCCGAAGTAGGTGCCGGTCAGCTCGGCTCGCCCGAAGTCGGGTATCAGCTCCATGACGAACGGCTGGGCGATCATCACGCCGAGGTAGAGCAGCAGCGCCCCGCACAGGACCGGCAGCAGGGCGAGCAGCGCCTGCCCCGTCCCCCCGTCCTGGCCCGCGCCCCCGGCGCCGGCGCCCCGCCCCGCGACCAGCAGCGGCGGCACGAAGGCCAGCCCCATCAGGGCCACCCCCGCGCTTATCCAGATCCCTCTGCCGCCGCGCCGCTTCAGTATCCGGGTCAGGCGCATCTGGAGGCCGAGGTTGGCGAGGGTGCCGACGAGGAAGACCAGTCCCGCCGCGCCCGCCCAGCCGGTGGCGGCGCGGGCTCCGTCGGGCAGCAGCAGGTAGAGCTGGTTCTCCAGGGTGAACATGCCGACCATGGCGAGCGCGAAGGCCAGGAACGCGCGGTTGGCGAGGACTTCGCGCCAGTCCCCCAGCACGCTGCCGCGCGCCGGTGGCACCTCGCGCGCGGGGAGCACCATGGCCTGCGCGACGGTGAGCAGCGCGAAGAGCGCGGCGGCGGTGAGCGCGGAGACGCGGAAGTCGACGAGGAGCAGCGCGCTGCCGAGCAGCGGGCCGACGAGCGCTCCGGTCGTCGCGAACACGTTGAACAGCGCGAACGCCTCGGCCTTCCGCTCCCCCGCCTCCTGCGCGAGATACGCGCGTACGGCGGGGTTGAAGAGGGCCCCGGCGAACCCGCTCAGCACGGAGGCCGCCAGCAGCACCCCGAGCCCGTCGCCGAGCGCGAACAGGCCGAAGCCCACGGTCCGCAGGGCGCACCCGGCGATGATCACGCGGCGCGCGCCGAGCCGGTCGGCGGCCGAGCCGCCGATGATGAAGAGCCCCTGCTGGCTGAGGTTGCGGACACCGAGGACGATGCCGACGACGGCCGCCGACATCCCCAGATCCTCGCCGAGGTGGGTGGCGAGGTAGGGGATGAGGAGGTAGAAGCCGGTGTTGACGCCGAGCTGGTTGACCAGGAGGAGGCGTATCGCGAGCGGGAACTCCCGCATCTCACGCCACGTCTGCACGCTGGGGCCTTTCCGGGTGGGTGGGGTGTGCGGAACGCGTGGACCTGTCCGGCACGGCGGCCCCGTCGCGGGCGGAACCTCCGGGCACCGTCCCCTCGGGCGCGGACCCGTCGCGCGCGGACTCCTCGGGCGCGGACTCCTCGGGCGCGGACTCCTCGGGCGCGGGCCGGACGCCCAGGCCCGCGCGGTCGCTCGCCCGTACCGTCCCGTCCGTGCCGCCGATGCCCGTCCAGGGGTCGTGCGCGAGGAGCAGGTGCCCGTCCAGGTCGGCCCAGCGGGCGCGGCCCGCGAGGTGCACGGCGGGCGCGATGCCGAGGGAGCTGGCGGTGAGGCAGCCGAGCATCAGCTCCGTGCCGGTCCCGGCGAGCAGCTCCGCGATGCGCAGGGCCGCGTGGACGCCGCCGCACTTGGCGAGCTTGACGTTGACGCCGTGCACACGGCCGGCGAGGCGCCGCGCGTCCTCGAAGGTCACCGCGTCCTCGTCGGCGATGACCGGCAGCGGTGCTGTCTCGGCGAGCCTGGCCAGCGCCTCGGGGTCGCCGGGCGCGAGGGGCTGTTCGACGGCCTCGACGCCGAGTTCGGCGAACCTGGGCAGCAGCCGCAGCGCCTGCTCCGGCGTCCACGCGCCGTTGGGGTCGAGCAGGAGGCGCACGTGGGGGGCGTGGTCGCGGATGGCGCGTACGCGGGCGAGGTCGTCCTCCGGGTCAGGCGCGCCCGCCTTGGCCTTGAGCAGGGTGAAGCCGCTCTCGGCGAGGCAGTGCGCGAGGACGGCGGCGCGCTCGGTCGTCGTGATGCCGATGGTGCGCGCGGTCGGCGCGCAGGGCGGCGCGAAGGAGCCCAGCAGGCGGTGCACGGGGGCGCCCGCGCGCTTGCCCGCGAGGTCGAGCAGCGCCGACTCGACGGCCGCGACGACGGCCCCTGGCACCCCCGCGCCCGCACCCCTGTCCGCACCGGTCCACGGGAACCCGTCCTCGCGCAGCGCGTCCAAGGCCGTCTCCGGATCAGGGCAGTGCTCCAGGCGCGTGCCCGCCTCGGTCAGCAGCCGGGTCAGGGTGTCGGCGTCGAGCCCGTAGTACGCGCTGGCCACGGCCTCACCGTGCCCGCGCAGCCCGCCGTGCTCGACCGTGAACCAGACCGCGTCGCGCGCTGTCATGGTGGAGCGGGAGATGCGCAGGGGTTCGGCGAGCCGGAGCCGGACGGTACGGACGGCGGTCTTCATGACAGGGCCTCCCTGGTGGACGTCGAAGGACCGGGCACCCCCGGCCGGGCAGCCGGAACCGCACCCGCACCCGCACCCGCACCCGCACCCGCACCCGCACCCGGAAACGCGGCCGGAAACGCGGCCGGAAAAACGGAGGTCCCGCGCGGCTCGGCCTTCGGATCGAGGACGGTCGCGCAGCGCGTCCAGCCCGTCGCCTCGGCGGCACGCGGATGCGGGATCTCAACGGGCCGGGTCGCGGCGCTCGCGGGGTCGATGCCGTGCGCGGTGGTGAAGTCGTCGTCGTAGACGGTGCCGAGGTAGCGGTGCGGCCCGTCGGGGAAGACGGTGGCGACGACCGCGCCCGGGTGTACGCGCGCGGCCCACGCCGCGACCAGCGCGGCGGCCCCCGTGCTCCAGCCGCCGCTGACGAAGCTGCCGCGCGCGAGCCGTCGGCAGGCGTCGGCCGACTCGGCCGGGCCGACCCAGTGGACCTCGTCGAAGGCGTCGTAGGCGACGTTGCGCGGGTGGATGCTGCTGCCGAGCCCGCGCATCAGACGGGGCCTGGCGGGCTGCCCGAAGATGGTCGAGCCGGTGGCGTCGACCCCGATCAGCCGCAGCCGCGGCCAGTGGCGGCGCAGCGGCGCGACGATGCCCGCGCTGTGCCCGCCCGTGCCGACGCTGCACACCAGCACGTCGAGGTGGTCGAGCTGGCTGGCGAGTTCGGCGGCGAGGGAGGCGTAACCGGCGGTGTTGTCGGGGTTGTTGTACTGGTCGGGCCAGTACGCGCCGGGCAGCGTGGCCAGCAGCTCCCGCAGCCGCCGCAGCCGCGCCGCCTGCCAGCCGCCGCGCTCGGCCGGACGGTCGACCAGCTCCAGCCGTGCCCCGTAAGCGCGCAGCAACTGCCGCATGGAGGGCTCCAGTTCGGTGTCACCGACCAGCACGACGGGGTGGCCGAGCGCCTGGCCCGCGAAGGCGAGGCCGATGCCGAGGGTGCCGGAGGTGGACTCCACCACGGGCGCGCCGGGCGGGAGTTCGCCGCGTTCGCGGGCGCCCATGAGCATGGAGACGGCGGCCCGCGCCTTCATGCCGCCCGCGCCCAGCCCTTCGAGCTTGGCCCAGAAGCCGGGCTGCGCGCAGGGCAGGTCGCTGGTGATGCGGGCGAGCGGGGTACGGCCGACGAGCGCGAGCAGGTCGGGGTTGGCGGTGGCGGGGCGCGCCGCGCCGGGCGCGGCACCCGCCGTGGCGGCCGGGGTCATGAGGCGGCTCCGTGACGGCCGACGGCACCGGATTGACCGACGGTGCCGTAGCGGTGGACGGCGCCATAGCGGTGGACGGTGCCGGGGCCGCCGTCGAGCCAGAAGAACGGGTACGGCTCGGCGCACACCGCGCTCACTCCGTCGTCCAGCAGCCTGGGCAGCACGGCGCTGCCGGTCTGCGCGAACATCACGAGCGGGATGCCGCGCCGCACCGCGCACCGGCGCAGCGCCTCGAAGCTGCCGTTGCCGAGCGTCATGCCGGAGGCGAGCACCGCGTCGCAGCGCTCCGCCTCCGCCTCCGCCCGCGCGTCGGTGCGCACGGGTTCGCCCCACTCGGTCTCGCCGCCCTTGAGGTCGCAGGGCACATAGCTCAGCCCGCGCGAACGCAGCGCCTCCAGCAGCGAGTTGACGACGCCGACGACGAGCACGGTGGCGCCGGGTGCCACGTCGAGCAGGTCCACGACGGCCCGCGCCCGCGCCCGCGACTTCTCCAGCGAGCTGCCCGCCGCCAGCGCGTAGGGGCTGGCGCCGTGTTCGGGCGTGTGCGGCAGTACGTGCATGAGGTAGGCGTCCAGCGCGGCCGTGCGCACGGCGGGCAGCGGGTGCCCGAGGAGGGTGGCGACGTCCGCGCCGACGCACGTGTCGAGCGCCGCAGCGGGCAGTTCGCCCGGCTCCGTCGCGCACGAGCCGACGGCCGAGCCGAGACGGAGGCTGAGCACCTCGTTGCGGTAGCCGGAGCCGCGCCCTTCATGGCGTACGGCCTGGCTGGTCGAGAAGGCCACGGTGATCCGCAGCCCGGCGGGGTCGGGCCCGAACGCGCCGTCCCGCACCCGCCGCACGAGCCGCCCGACCGCGTCGCCCTCGCCGGGTCCCGTAGCCGTGCCGGGTCCCGTAGCCGTGCCGGACCCCACAGCCTCGCCAGGCTCCGTCGCCGTGCCGGGGGCCGTCATCGGCGGGCCACCCGGGGGCCGACGGCGGACAGCAGGGCCTCGACGCGCTCGCGTGCCGCGCCGCCCTCGGGGTCGGCGGCCATGACGTGGCCGAGGTAGGTGTTGTTGCTGTCGGCGGGCCTGACCGCCGTGCCCGCCTTCGCGAACTGGACTTCCAGCACTCCGGGGCACTCCTCCAGCGCCTCGGCACCGTCGAAGCCCTCCAGCACGCCCTCCTCCTCCGGCAGGAGGAAGCCGATGGCGGCGCTGTCCACGCCCGTGGCGCGCGGCCCGAGTTCGGGCGCGCGGCCCAGCGCGACGTCGACGCAGGCCGCCGCGAGGTCGATGCCGGTGACGTGGCGTACGAGTTCGGTGATGCGGTTGCCCGCGGGGCGCGGGTTGACCTCGACGACGCGGGGCCCGTCCGGGGTCAGCTTGATCTCGGTGTGCGCGACGACCTGGTCGAGCCCGAGGCCCTTGAGCGCCGCCAGCGCCGTGTCCGCCGCCGCCTCGGCCTGTCCGGGGGCGAGTCGCGCGGGGAACATGTGCCCCGTCTCGACGAAGGCGGGCGCGCCGCCGATGCTCTTGTCGGTGACGCCGACGACGTGCGCCGTCCCCGCGAAGGACACGGTCTCGACGCTGACCTCGGGCCCTTCGAGCAGTTCCTCCAGCAGCACGGAGGTCACCCGGCGCTGGCCGCGCGCGTTGACGGGGAAGCCGTCGAGGTCGCGGTAGGCGCGGGCGAGAGCGACCTCGTCGTCCACGCGGCGCACGTACATCCCGGCGCACAGGTCGACCGGCTTGAGCACCAGCGGGTAGCCGATCTCGCGGGCCGACGACACCACCGCGGCCCAGTCCGTACAGACCGCGAAGCGCGGCCCCGGCACCCCGGCGTCTTCCAGGGCGCGGCGCGTCTCGTCCTTGCGGCAGGCGCGGGCCACGGAGTCGGCCGAGGGCCCCGGGAGCCCGAGGTGTTCCGCGAGGCGGGCGACGGTGGGCAGGTAGTAGTCGCAGGACGTGAGGACTCCGTCGAACCCGAACACCTCGTGCAGCTTCTCCACGTGGGGCAGCAGCGCGTCGGTGGCGTTCGTCTCGGCCGTGAGGACGTTGCACGCGCCGAGCAGCGGATGCGCCACCCCCTCGGGCGCCGACCTCAGATAGTGGTGCAGGTCCCTGGTGAGGAACGTGAACTCGTGCCCGTCCTCCCGGATCGCGCGAGGCAGCAGCCTGCTCATCGATCCGACCCAGCTCTCGACCATCAGCAGATGACCCACGACTCTCCCTCGCCTCGCGATGGCACGCCTACGCACACGGGTCCCGCGCGCCGGTTTCCGGGGCGGGCCGTGTTGACCGAGCACACACGCTATCGATAATCATTTTCAATGTCATGTCGTTCGCGCGCCACTCTCCGACGCGCCCCCGCCCCTCACCCTGATTGCGAGACCGTGCCCTCCCCCCTCATATCCCGGCTCATGTCCCGGCGCCCGCACCGGACTTCCCTGCTCCGCGCGCTCCTCGCGGGCGCCGCCGTCGCGACGACGGTGGCCCCCTCCGCACCGTCCGTCCCGCCCGCCGATCACTCCGGCACCGGACCCGGAACCGGAACCCGTATCGCCTTCGGCGACTGCCCCGCCTCCGTGCCCGCTCCCCCGGCCCCCGACCGGGTGGAGTGCGGCACGGTGCGCGTACCGCTGGACCACGGCCACCCCGAGGGGCGGCACCTGGACATCGCCGTCTCGCGTGTGCCCGCCTCCGGCACGCCCGGAGAACGGCGCGGCGTCCTCCTCGTCAACCCCGGCGGGCCGGGCGGCTCCGGGCTGTCGTACGCGGTGACCAAGCGCGCCAAGCTCCCCGAGCGGGTGCGGCGCGCCTACGACGTCATCGGCTTCGACCCGCGCGGCGTCGGCCACAGCGCACCCGCCGACTGCGGCGACATGGGCGGCCTCTTCGACACGCCGGGCGCCGACCCGGTACCGCGCGGACGGGAAGCGGAGCGCGCGTATCTCGCCTCGCAGCGGCGCATGGCCGACGACTGCGCGCGGGGTGTGGGCGAGGCACTGCCGCATCTGTCCACGACGGAGACCGCGCACGACATGGACGACATCCGCGCGGCACTCGGCGAGCGGCGGATCGCCTACCTCGGCGTCAGCTACGGCACCTACCTCGGCGCCGCCTACGCAGCGCTCCATCCGCACCGGACGGGGCCGATGGTGCTGGACAGCGCGGTGGGCCCCTGGGACTGGCACGAGTTCGACGTACGGCAGGCCCGCGCGCTGCTGCGCCAGCGCCAGACCCTCTTCGGCTGGCTCGCGGAGGGCGGCGACGAGGGTTCCGGGCACTCCGGCCGTTCCGCGCACTCCGCGCACTCCGGTCGCTTCGGGCTCGGCGGCACGGCGGAGGAGGTGCGTGCCTCGTACGCGAAGGTGCGCGCGGGGCTCGCGGCGCGACCCGTCGACGGGTTCGGCCCGGCGGAGTTCGACCGCGCCGTCTACCGCGCGCTCGGCCGCACCGAGCGCTGGGCGGGGCTCGGCGAGGGGCTGCGCGCGTATCTGCGCGACGGCGACGTGGCGGGGCTGCGGCCCGAGGACCCCTTCGACGGGCCCGAGTCGCGCAACTACGAGGCCGCCAACCGCACCGTCAAGTGCGCCGACGGGCCAGGCCCTGGCCCGTCCCGCGTACTGCGCGACATCCGCGCGCTGCGGCGCGCCGACCCGCTGCCCGTCCTCACCGGACTTGAGGCGTCAGCGTGCGCGTACTGGTCCCACACGCCCGCGCACCGCACCCCGCTCAGCGCGCCGCACGCGCCGCCGGTGCTGCTGGTCGCCTCGGAGCACGACCCCGTCACGCCGATCGAGGGCGCGCGTGAGCTGCGCGCGGGACTGCCGCCCGGCTCCCGGCTGGTGACACTGCGGAACGACTACTCCCACGGCGTCTTCGCCAGTCGCGGCGACGACTGCGTGGACGGCACGGTGGCCGCGTACCTGACGGGGGACGGCGCGCCCGACGCGGACGTGCGGTGCGAGGGGCCAGGGCTGCCGAGGCCGTAGTAGCGGCGGGCTCGGTTCGGGCCTCCGGCCCCAGGGCCGGCCTCGCGGGGTCTCAGCCCTGGGTGCGGGGGCCCGAGGCGTGGTCGCGGACGCCGAGGCTCAGGTGCTCGATGTGGTAGACGGCCTCGTCGAGGAGCTGGGCCACGTGGTTGTCGTGGAGGCTGTAGACGATGCGGCGCCCCTGGCGCTCGCTGCCGACGAGGCTCAGCGCGCGCAGCAGCCGCAACTGGTGCGAGACCGCCGACTGCTCCATGCCGACCGCCTCGGCCAGCTCCGTGACGGGGAGCGGCCCCTCCCGCAGACGCGCCAGGATCAGCAGGCGCGAGGGGGTCGCCAGCGCCTGGAGGGTGGCGGCGACGGACGCCGCGCTCTCCGCGTCCAGCTTGGCAGCCGGGGCGCCCTGGCCTTCCACTCCGTGTCCCATGACAGGCATGGTACGGTCCGCGCAATACATGAAGACGTGTTCATGTATACACTTCTTCCTGTGGGCCGCCCCGTCGAGCGGTTCGCACCCCCTCTGCCACACATCCGCCCCCACACCGCCGAGGTGCCCTCCGTCATGGCGATGACCCGTATCGACCGCCTGCCCGAAGCCCGCTGGGCGGGGGCCGCGGCGGTGGCCTTCCTGCTCGGGCTGACGCTCGACCTCTCCCCCGCGCCCGCGTGGTGCGCCTGGGCCTGCTACGCCCTCTGCTACGCGGCGGGCGGCTGGGAGCCCGCGAAGGAGGGGCTCGCGGCGCTGCGCGAGAAGACCCTCGACGTGGACCTGCTGATGGTCGTCGCCGCGCTCGGCGCCGCCGCCATCGGGCAGCCGCTGGAGGGCGCGCTGCTGATCGTCATCTTCGCGACGTCCGGCGCGCTGGAGGCGTTCGCGACGCAGCGCACCGCCGACTCCGTACGCGGTCTCCTCGACCTCGCGCCCCAGCGGGCCACCCGCGTCACGGTGGACGGAGCCGAAGAGTCCCTGGAGACGCGGCACCTGGTGCCGGGGGACATCGTCCTCGTGCGGCCCGGCGAGCGCGTCGGCGCCGACGGCACGGTCCTGGCGGGCGCCAGCGACGTGGACCAGGCGACCGTCACGGGCGAGCCGCTGCCCGTGCCCAGGTCCGTGGGCGACGAGGTCTTCGCCGGAACACTCAACGGCAGCGGCTCACTGCGCCTGCGCGTCACGCGCGCGGCCGAGGAGTCCGTCATCGCGCGCATCGTCGCCATGGTGGAGGAGGCCAGCCGCACCAAGGCACCGGGACAGCTCTTCGTCGAGAAGGTCGAGCAGCGCTACGCGCTGGGCATGGTCGCGGCGACGGTCGCCGTCTTCGCCGTGCCGCTGGCCTTCGGCGCGGAGCTGGCGGCGGCGCTGACACGGGCCATGACGTTCATGATCGTGGCCTCGCCCTGCGCGCTCGTCCTCGCCACCATGCCGCCGCTGCTCGCGGCCATCGCCAACGCGGGGCGGCACGGCGTGCTGGTCAAGTCGGCCGCCGTGATGGAACGGCTGGGGACGGTCACCCGGGTCGCGTTCGACAAGACGGGGACGCTGACGGAGGGCGCCCCACGGCTCGTCGAGGCACGGCCCGTCGCGGGCGGGTCCGTCGCGGGCGGGTCCGGTGCGGACGGGGCCGGTGCGGCGGTGGCCGCCGACCGTCTGCTGGCGCTCGCCGCGGCGGCCGAGCGCGACAGCGAGCACCCGTTGGCGCGCGCCGTCGTCACGGCGGCCCGCGAGCGGGGCCTCCCCGTGCTCCCCGCGCGGGAGTTCACGGCCCGGCCCGGGCGCGGGGTGAGCGCCGAGGTCGAGGGCGTACGCGTGGAGGTCGGCGCGCCCACCCGAGCGGTCACGCGGACACCCGCGTCGGCGCCCGTACGGGTGCCCGCGTACGGGCCCGAGCCGTCGGCTGACGTGGCGCGGGGCGCCGCGAACGGCGAACTCGACGAACTCGGCGCGCTCGTCGGCGAGATCGAGGGCGCGGGGCTGACGGGAGCCGTCGTGCGGGTCGACGGGGTACCGGCCGGGGTGCTGGCGTTCGAGGACCGGCCCAGGCCGCAGGCGCGGGCCGCCGTCGGCCGACTTCGTGAACTCACGCACAGGGCACCCCTGCTGCTCACCGGCGACCACCACGGCGCGGCCCTGCGGCTGGCCACGGAGACCGGGGTCGGCGAGGTGCGGGCCGGGCTGCTGCCCGACGAGAAGGCCGAGGCCGTACGGGCCGAGGAGGCGTCGGGGCAGCGCCTGCTGTTCGTCGGCGACGGCGTCAACGACGCGCCCGCGCTCGCCTCCGCGCACACGGGGCTCGCCATGGGCCGCGCCGGTTCCGACCTCGCGCTGGAGAGCGCGGACGCCGTGCTCGTACGCGACGAACTCGGCGCCGTGCCCGCCGTCGTCGCCCTCTCGCGGCGCGCGCGGCGCCTCGTGAAGCAGAACCTGGTCATCGCGGGTACGGCGATCGCGGTGCTGGTGGCCTGGGACCTCCTCGGGACGCTGCCGCTGCCGCTGGGCGTGGCGGGACACGAGGGGTCGACGGTACTGGTCGGGCTCAACGGGCTGCGGTTGCTGCGCGACAGCGCTTGGCAGACAGGCCCCTCGGGTAAAACTTTGTGAACTGATTCACACCAGCCCCTTGGCCCCGGGCGTCACTCCGTGCTGAGATGCGCTCACATCCGGCTCGAAGCTCGACGGTGCGCTTGGGGAGGACACTGTGGCGGAGACCGCCATGTCACGTTCGTCACGTTCGGTACGGCTGGATCCCGGAGGCGGAGGAGACCGCCTCCCCGCGTTCAACGAGGAGGTCGTCACGGGCGGTCCGGCGAACGGTCGCACACGGGGGTCGGCGGCGGGCCCGCCGGAAGACCCGACGGAGAGCAGGACGGAGAGCACGGGAAAGGGCTCGGGGGCAGGAGATCCGGCGGAGGGTGCGGCAGTGGACACGGTGACGGGTCCGACGGGTCCGACAGGCCCCGCGGGAGACGCGGCGAAGGGCCCGGCACTGGACGCCGCGGTGTGGCGGCTGAGGTCGCGCGGCTGCTGGGACGACGCCGCCGTGCTGCTGGAGCCGTACGCCGAGACCGACCCGGACGCCTCGGTACGGCGCGCCGCACTGCTCGTGGAGCGGTGCATGTTCACGGCCGAGGGCTGGGCGGCGGCCGAGGACGCGCTGCGGGTGGCCGAGGCGGTGGCGCACCACGACGACGAGCGGGGCGCCGCGGCCTGCGAACGCGGCCATCTCGCCTACGCGTCCACGGTGCTGGGCGTGCGCGACCGCGCCGACGAGGCACGCGCCGCGCTCGGCAGAGCGGCTGCGCTGCTCGCGCCCGCCGCGCGGGCGCGTGCCTCGCTGGACTTCCGGCGCGGACTCGTCGCGGAGCACCTGAGCGACAACCCCCAGGCGGCACGCGCCGCTTACCGCCGCGCCCACGCCGGGGCCACGGCGCACGGGAACACACTGCTGTGCTCGTTCACCTGGCGGCACCTGGCCGGGCTCGCGCTACGGGACGGCGAACTGGCCGAGGCACGGCACGGGTTCACCGAGTCGCTGCGGCTGCGCGAGGAACTGGGGTTCCTCGTCGGAATGGCCCCCGCGCTCGCGGCACTGGCCGACGCACAGCCCGAGCCCGAGTCCGGCCGACTGCGCGCGGAGGCAGCCCGCCTCTTCCGCCTCCTCGACGGCATCCCCACCTGGCTCGCCGACCACCTCCCGCCCCCCGACACCGACGCCTAGCGGACCTGCCGGGTCGGGCCCGCCGGGCACGAGCATTGGCCCGGCGCCCGGCACCGGCCGCAGAGCAGACCTGACGCACCGGACCTGGCAGATGCTCCCGCTCCGGCGGACGCGTGGCGGTCACGGAGCCTGCAACGGAACTGCCGGGCCGGGACATTGACCCGTCGCCCGACACCGACACATATCGAACCCACCGGACGGTACCCGACGGCCCCGGCCGACGCGGCCCCCGGAACGGGCGCAGCGCGCCGGGGCGTTGGCCCGGCGGGCGGCGGCGCCCCGGCCCTCCGCGTCAGCCGGAGACGTCGGGTACCGGCTGTGGCCGACACTGCGGACCGAGACGTTGGCCCGCAGCCCGCCACCGGCGCGCAGCGGACCTGGGCGGATACGGCTGACGCGCACGCGCACCCGCAACGGACTCACCAGGCGCGGGCATTGGCCCAGCGCCCGGCACAGGCCGCACAGCGGACCTGCCGCACCGGGACCTGGCAGATGCGCCCGACCCGACGGACGCGCGGCAGCCACGCCACCCGGAACGGGCGCAGCGAACACGGGCGTTGGCCCGCAGCCCGCCACCGGCACGTAGCGGACCTGGCAGCCACAGCACCCGCAACGGACGCAGCGAGCCGGGGCATTGGCCCGGCGGGCGGCGGTGCCCCGGTCATCCGTGTCAGGTGGAGACGTCGGGTACCGGTGTCGGGCGGGAGCCGTTCGTCAGTGATGCGGCAGCGGCCACTCCGACCAGGGATGCCGCGACGGCGGGCCGCACCGCTACCAGCGGCGGCTCGCCGTGCACGGCCGTGTCCCGGAATGCCTGGAGCATCCGCACCGTGCCCTCGGCCGCGCGCTCCACGGGCCGCCCGTTCAGCGTGTACGGGGGCGGTGTGCGCTCCTCCTCGCGGGTGCGGCCGTCGGGGGACGCCCACGCCTCCGTCCTGATCCGCACCGACCAGGCCCGCTCCCCGGGCGCGCGGACGGACTCCGCGAGCGCACGGGCTCCGCGCACGGAGACCCAGCTCCAGTGGCTGTCCGGTTCGCCCTGGAGGAAGCCGTGCCGGGTGAGGGCCAGCGCGCCGGTGGACAGCCGTACGGCCATGACGACCGCGGCGCGCGGCTCGCTCTCGTCGGCCAGGAACGCCGTCACCTCCACGGGCCAGGCGTCCGTGAGCGCCAGCACCGGGGAGAGGGTGTGGGTGCAGTAGGCGGTGGGCGCGATGCGTCCGCGCCAGTGTGCGGGGTCGCCGACGAGCGCTGCGACGTCCTCGGGGGACATGCCGTGCAGGTAGTCGGCCTCGACCATGCCGACGCGGCCCAGTTCCCCGGCGTCGGCCGCCGCGCGCAGGAGGCGGACGTGCGGGTGGGCCACGTAGTTCTCGGCGAAGGAGTACGTGGCGGACGAGCGCTCCGTCGCGGCGATGAGCCGTCGCCCCTCCTCCTCGTCCGCGCACGCCGCGCTCTCGGACAGCACGTGCACGCCACGGTCCAGGAAGGCGATGGCGGGCGGCGCGTGCGCGTCGAAGTCGTTGGCGAGCACCACCCCGTCGATACGGTGCTCCAGGAGGTCCTGCCACCGCTCCGTCAGCACGGCGCCCGGCAGTTCGGCTCGGGCCGCGGCGCGCCGCCCGCCGTCGTGGTCGCACGCCGCCACGACGTCCATGCCGAGCCGGCGGCACCAGCCCGCCAGGTGCAGCCCCTGCCTCAGTCCGATCACGCCGATCCGCATACGCGGCATCCTGGCCCGGCGCCCCTCCCCCGGAGCAACCGGTTTTCGGACAGGCGCCCGCCGGGGCCCGTTCGACGGGCCCCGGCGGGCATCGGCGGTCGCGGGGACAACAGCGGTCAGGGGCGCGTCAGGAAATCACGGGTCCTCCAGAAGATGTGGGCATCCATCCGTTTCCGGACCCGTCCCACGCTAAGTGCCCGCGTACCGACGGACATCCGCCGTCGGAACGATCGCGATCTCTTACCAGAGATAGAGAGCCGGGCCGGAGCCCGGACGGGACTTCGACGGCACGCCCTAACCGGCCGCGGCGACGTGCTCGCGCAGCACACGTTCCGCCGTGACAAGGTCGCGGCACTGGAGCGCGTCGAGCAGCGCCAGGTGCTCGGACGCCTCGCCCAGCAGCTCGGCGGCGCACGCCGCCTTCGCACCCGGTGCCTGTGCCGCCGTGCGGGCCGGGCAGCGCTGGGCGCGCAACTGGACGTCCTCGGCGACCTCGGCCAGCCGCCGGTTGCCCGTCAGCTCCAGCAGGGCGCGGTGGAAGACGCGGTCGGCGGCGGCGTACGCGCTGCGGTCGCCGCGCGCCGCCGCCGTCAGGGTGTCGTCGGCGAGGGGGCGCAGGTCGTCCCAGCGCTCGGGCGGCACCGTACGGGCGAGCCGCAGCACCGCGGGAACCTCCAGCATCACGCGTATCTCGGCGAGTTCGGCGAGGTCGCGCGCGCTGCACTCGGCGACGCGGAAGCCGCGGTTGGGCACGGTCTCGACCGAGCCCTCGCTGGCGAGCTGCTGCATGGCCTCGCGCACGGGCGTCGGGGAGACGCCGAAGCGTTCGGCGAGCGCGGGCGCCGAGTAGACCTCGCCGGAGGCGAGTTCGCCGGAGAGCAGCGCGTCGCGCAGCGCGGAGAGGATCTGTGCGCGTACGGAGTGACGTTCCGGCAGCTTCGGCTTCACGGCTCCGGGCGCGCCGGGAGCCAGTACGCGGGCAGCGGCGGGCGCGGGGACACGTCCGGCAGAGGTAGCGGAGGGAGCGGGGGCGGCGGGACGCTCGGGCGGGGCCGTCGCCGTGCCCGGCGGAGCCGGTTCGCTGTGCACGTGTTCGCCGCGCGCCGCCGGATCGCCGTCGGCCCGCGAGGCGGGCCCCGACTGGGCTGGGACGCGGGTCCGGAGCGCGTTACGTCCGGGCCGTATGGGCCCCTCCGCTCGGGTCTGCTCCATCTGTCCCCTCCTGGTGTCGATGAGCACGATAGGCGGAGGAGCCGCGAGATCAAACCTCGATCTTTTCGGGTAAGGTAAGGCTTACCTGCTAATGATCGTCGATTCGGTGGTCCTTCCATGGCTATGCGCGCCCTCGCCCCGCCCGCCGCGACCAGCGCCGTCTCGCCGTTCACGGCCGCCTACGCGCGGCTGACCGAGGTCTTCCCGTATCTGACCGTCATCGAGAGCGAGCAGCCGCGCACCGGCGAAGGATGGGTCCGCGCGACGGAGCTCGCCGAGGGCGGCGCGGCACTGGAGGACTTCCTCTCCTGGGACGACGCGCAGGTGCTCCGCGACTACGGGAAGCGGGCGCGCCCCGACGTCATCGCGAGCTTCGGCCTCCACCGCTACGCGTACCCGGTCTGCCTGCTCGTCACCATCCCCTGGTTCCTGTACCGGCGGGTGCCGCGCATCCCGGCCGAGGCGGTCTCCTTCCAGCGGACGCTCGGCCAGGTCTCCGTCCGCATCCAGGAGTTCGCGTGCCTCCCGGACGACCCGGCGGCCGGCTCCCCCGGCGCGCGCGTCGTCCCCGACGAGGAGGCGCTGCGCGCCGAGGTGCGACAGGCGGTGGCCGAGCATCTGGCCCCGGTCCTCGAAGGCTTCCGGCCGCGCATGCGGCGCAGGGAGCGGGCGCTGTGGGGCATGGCGACGGACGAGATCACCGAGGGCCTCTGGTATCTCGGGCACCTCCTCGGCGAGGAGGAGCGCGCGATGCGCGAGGCGGGCGAGCTGCTGCCGGGCGCCACCGCGCCGTACGCGCAGGGCGCCTCCTTCCGCGAGCTGACCGGGCCCGAGGGCGAGACCCTGGCGACGCGCGACCGCGCGAGCTGCTGCTTCTTCTACACCCTCCGCCCCGAGGACACCTGCGTCACCTGCCCGCGCACCTGTGACGCCGAGCGCGTCGAGCGGCTGACCAGCAGCCGCTAGCCCGTTCGACCCAGAACGCCCCTGTCCGTGGGGACCGACGCCCTTTGGCTGTCTCTTGTGGCGAAACCGCCTGCCGCGAGGTGCCGCTGAGCCAAGATGCTCGGCGACAGCGAAGCAAGCCAAGCGAGCACGGCGCCGCCGGTCCCCCGGTCTTCCGGTCCTCCGATGTGTGGTCCGCCGTGCGGCAAGGGGCACAGCCGATGAGACTGACGGACATATCGCTGAACTGGGTACTGGCGAGCGCCGTGCTGCTCGTGGGCGCCCTCGCGGCGGTCGTCGTGATGACACGGGGACGCAAGCACGGGGAGAACGGTGCCAGTGGTGCCGGCGGTGACGGGCAGGACAAGGGCGCGCAGGCGGACTCGTGGGAGCGTATGGAAGAGCGTCGACGCCGCAAGGAGACGCTGTACGCGACGGCGGCCTATCTGCTCCTGTTCTGCTGTGCGGCGGTCGCCGCGGCGCTCTCCTTCCACGGGCTCGTCGGCTTCGGCCGCCAGAACCTGCGGCTCTCCGGCGGCTGGGAGTACCTCGTCCCCTTCGGCCTCGACGGCGCCGCCATGTTCTCCGCGGTGATCGCCGTGCGGGAGGCCAGCCACGGCGACGCCTCACTCGGGTCCCGGCTGCTGGTGTGGACGTTCGCGGGCGCCGCCGCCTGGTTCAACTGGGTGCACGCACCCCGGGGCATCGACCACGCCGGGGCACCGCAGTTCTTCGCCGGGATGTCACTCTCCGCCGCGATCCTCTTCGACCGCGCGCTCAAGCAGACCCGGCGCGCCGCGCTGCGCGAACAGGGCCTGGTGCCGCGCCCTTTGCCGCAGATCCGGGTCGTGCGCTGGGTGCGCGCGCCGCGGGAGACGTTCCGCGCCTGGTCGCTGATGCTGCTGGAAGGCGTACGGACGCTGGACGAGGCGGTCGACGAGGTGCGCGACGAGCGCCGCAGGAACGAGCAGGACCGTATCCGCAGAAGGGAGCAGGAGAAGCTGGACCGGGCCCGGGTCAAGGCACTCAACCGCCAGCACCGCATGTGGGGCAGGGGGCGCGGCTCCCGTCAGCTCGATGTGGAGCTGGCGGCGCCGGGAGCGGGCACCGTCGCCCAGCCGGGTGCCACGCCGGGCACCACGCCGGGTGCCGCACTCGCCGCCGACCCCGGAGGCGGCGCCCCGGGCCAGCTCCCCGCGCGGTCGCGGCCCGCGCTCCAGGCCGTCGTGGACGACGGCGGCGCTGGCTCGGCGGGCTCGGCGTCGGCGGGTCCGGCGGGCGGCCCCGGCGCGGAGGCGCGGTCGCGCGGGACGGACAGGCGCAGGGACGGGAGCCCGCAGGACAGGTCAGGGGCCGACGACGAGTCCAACGCCGCCAGTCCGCGGCTCGACTCGCTGGAGGAGAAACTCGCCGAGATCGAGCGGCAGTTCGGCTGAGGGCGGCGCGGGAACGGCCGGCTCGACGGCCAGGCCCGCGCCCCTGACCCGTCGAACCGTCGCGTGACCCGTCGAGCCGCACGGCACGCACGGTGCCCGGTCCCCGTCGTCTACCGGCGCGGGACCGGGCACCGTCTCTGTCCAGGGCCCGGATCCCGTGTCTACGGGTGCAGCGCGGTCCTGGCCTCCTCGGTGACGTCGAGGGAGGCCGTCGTCGCGACCGTGAGGAGGACGTCGCCACCGGAGACGGCCGGGACGCCCAGGGCCGCGCTCAGTTCGCTCGCCGCGTTGTCGCTGAGCACCAGCGCGCCCCGGAACCGCACCGAGCCGTCCCGCGTGACGCGCGTGTCACCCTCGCTCTTGAAGCGCCCCAGATAGGCGGGCTTGCCGTCGATGCGGCCCGTGACGGTGCGGGTGTCCAGGTCGGTCTGGAGGCCGCCGAGGGTGACGCGCGTACCGGCCCCGGCGTCGGCGAACGTCAGGCCGCTCCCGTACGCGACGACGCCGCCCTTGATCCTGCCGCCGCCCACGGCGAGGTGGCTGCGCTCGTCGACGGGCAGCCCGGCACCGCCGCCCCGCACGAGGTCGGCGCCCGCGCGCTCGCTCACGTCGGCGCGGCTCTTGGTCACGGCGACGGCCTGGGTACCGAGCTTCGCGCGCACGGCCTCGCCGAGCGCGACCAGACCCTTACCGTCCCTGAACCGCACGGGCACCTCCGGGCGTGGTACGTCGCCGATGGCGGCGGGGCCCTGCGGAGGCGGTCCGGGCCGAGGCCCGGCGAGGGCCGTCGGGCAGACGAGCGCGGCGACGGCCGTGCCCGCGCAGACCAGCGCCGCCGCACGGGCGAGCGCGCGGCCCCGGCGGTGAGGGGGCGCCGTTCGCCGCGCGGCGCTGGTCGGGGCTTCCGGAAGCTGATATCGCGCACGCACGGGTCCACGGACCCCTTTCTGCTTCTGCGACGAGGACGGCGCCCGCCGCGTGCCGGGCACTGCCCATGACCCTCCCGTGCGGGTGGGGGCCGGGCCACCGTCGCGCCTCGCTTCCAGCCGTACGGACGACGCCGGGTTCATCCGATCCGGTGCTGTCCGCCCCGTCCTGCCCTTGGCGGGCGGGTCAGCTCTCCCATACGGCCACGGCCGTACGGTCCCCGTCGTGTCCCCGCGCCCGGAGCTGCACGTCGGCGAGGTAGGCGGCCAGGCCGGGCGGCTCGCCCTTCGCCACCTCGCCCCAGCGTGCGGCGAGGTGCGCGGCGAAGGCGGGCTCCTCGCGCATCGGCGCCGCGAAGCCCGGGCTGCACAGGAGCAGCGTGTCGCCGGGGCGCGCGACGGACGCGCGGAACCGGAAGCGGCGGCGCCGGAAGCCCTCCGCTTCGGCGCCCTGGGGCGTCTCTCGCGGGTCGGGCGGGGCGGGCGCCGGGCCGGGCGGCTGGCCTGGTGGCTGTCCTAGCGGCTGGATGCGCAGGTCCATGGTGGGCTCCGGCGCGGCGGCCCGGTCCTGGGCGCCGGTGGGCTCGTACGGGCGTGCGCCGTAGCCGACGACGGGCGCGCCGGTCACGTCCTTCTCGTCCGGCACGGCGGGCTCCAGGTCCTGCCAGGAGCCGTCGCGCAGCCGGAGGAGGCCGCCCTCTCCGGCTCCGAAGAAGACCCGCGTCGAGCAGCGCGGGTCGGCGGGCAGCAGCAGGCAGCGCAGATCGGCCGTGTACTGGTCGGGCCGCAGGCCCAGCGCGGCGGCCTGGGCGCGCAGCATGCCGTAGCTGCGGTCGGTGAGACGGTTCAGGCCGGACTTCAGCGCCTCCCTCCGGCCCCCGTGGATGTCCTCGACGAGGCGGGCGTGGCTGCGGCCCAGCGCGCCGCCGATCGACTGGCACACCTCGCGCGCCGCGCGGTGCGCGCCGGGTACGCCGCGCGGCCCCGCCGCGACGGCGACCATCAGCAGCGCGTTCTCGCCCTCGCCGAACCGCGCGGTGAGCAGCGCGTCCGCGCGCAGGTCACCGCTCCGGCGGGCCGCCTCGCCCCGCACGGAGGCGGCGCGGAGGGTCAAGGAGCCGTAGTGCGCGCCGTCGAGCACGGTGTCGGGCACCAGCTCCGAGAGCGCGGCCGGGTCGGCGGCGGGCAGCGCGACGGGCTCGGCGCCGTGCGCGGGCGGTGCCTCGCCGACGTGCGCTGGACGCGGCACGAGTTCCGCTGCGCGGGCGGGCGAGGACGGGGCGCGCTCGTCGGGAGCGGTGCGAGGGCCGGGGACGAGGGGCGACGGCTGCGTCACATCACGCCCGCCCCCGGGGCCAGCGCCTGGCCCGGACGGGGCCCGGCCACCGGGCGGGGCGCCGGGACCGGGCCCGGGGTCGCCGCCCTCGGCGGGCGCAGGGTCGGCGCCGGTCCCGGTGTCGGCTGCCGTCTCGTCGCCTGGCGAGGTGGAGGCGTACGGCTCCGTGACACCGGGACGAGGAGCGGCGGGCTCGGGCCCGGCCTCGGCCACCGCCTCATCTCCAGGCGGG
>NZ_BAAGSO010000094.1:0-65027 GCF_054782395.1 Streptomyces daliensis
GCGCGCGCGGTCTCCTCCGGAGACACGACGCGATGTCGCTTCGCGACACCATCGAACCCGCGACGCTTCGCGTCGCTCAACCGAGGCCCCGGCCGGTCCGTCACCTCCGGTGACGGCGGGGTGGTTATGGTGATCTGCGGTGTGCAGCTCTGAAAAGACAGCTGACTACGAAGTGTGGTCTGTCTAGCAGAATCTGTGCAGGTAGAGACGTGGTTGTCCTGGTGAGGGACTAGTACGTCAGGTCGGCCTTTTGGCTGCGTCCTTACTCTCTGGCGTTCCTCATAACTACAGTATGTGCTCACCCGGCGTCGACCGGCAACCCCTCAGAAGCTGACTCACCATCAGCTTTAGTGGGTCACACCCTCCACCAACAGGTCTAAACTACTAAACATCGCTGAGGACCCCTCGAAGAGCCCTTCGCGCGCCTCCGGCGCACAAGAAAACAGCAGCCGCAAGAAAGTCAAGGCTTGCACCCCTCCGACATTCCTAAAAAGGGCCGAATGAGCCCTATAGGAAAGGTCGTTGATGAAGCGCGACGTCACCGAGGAGGATTGCGGAAAAAGCAAGTACGAACACGCGCCGCGCTCTTGCGAATTCCGCATCGATAATGCGGGCTCCAGTCCTGTATGGGAGGATTCCAGCGCTTATGGCGGACGTATCGCGGGTCCGTCGCTGAACTGGTAGCGAATTCCGCAACTACTTGCAGAAGCGGCAGGAATGACGGATCGTAAACCCGCTCGGGCCTCAAGCAGCTTCGGGCGCTGGCAGTTGGCCGAACGCCTCGGGATGCCCAAGTGGGAGTGCGCACGTACGGCGCCGACTCAGCACGCGCGAGGCGCTGCCCGGGAGAGGGTGCGGCGTCGAGGGGACGCAGTCAGGCGCTCAGGCCGACGCCGCTGACGTAGGCGTAGGCGACCCAGTCGGAGTCGAGGTCGGCGATGATGTCGTCCCAGATCTCGCCGAGGATGTCGCCGTTGCCTGCGCCCCAGGCGTCGACCGCGTCGTCCCAGACGTAACGGACCTGGATGGTGCGGCTCTGCACGGTCGGTCGGCGGTATTTCTCCGGGACATCGGACTGGTCTACCGGGTAGATCTCCATGCGGGTGCCGCGCCCGTCGTTGTTGAGGTGTCTTTTCATCGCCCCTGAGCGCATCAGGTTTTCCCGGCGCCGGGACCAGTACGCGGCGTCGATCTTCTCCCGGGAGGCGCGGGAGGGGGTGGTCCTGCCCGCGCGCCAGTCCCGTAGGGTCCGGGGCTTGACCCCGGCCTCGCGAAGGGCTTCGCGGCCGGCTGCGCTGTCGAGGTAGCGCAGCCGGGCGGACAGGCCGCGTTTGGAGGTGACGGGCGAGGCGATGCCGTGCGAGTGCAGGATGCGGTCCATTTCGCGGGCGAGTGCGTCGCCTCCGCGCATCCCCTGGGCGCCGTGTTTCTGCCAGGCGCCCCATTCGCGTTCTGCCTGGTTCATGTGCTGCCCCCGAGTGTGTAGGTTTCCTTGGATTTCATGTCGGCTAGTCCGCGGCCCTCGCGGAATACTGTTTTCCAGTCTCCGGCGACGTGCAGTTCGTCGGTGCCGGACATTTGTACCACTGTCAGTCCGCCTCGGCGGGCCTTATCGGCTTTCAGCCATAGGTTGGCGAATGCTTGGGAGCGGATGATGTGCATCCAGTCCGGTCGGCGGATTTCTCGGTTCGCGCTGGATTCCCCGATTGTGGAGACGAACTTCGAGTACATCGCTTTGATGTATTCGGCTGTCACGGTGTCGTCGTCGGCGAGTGCGGTTGCTCGGAGGTCTGCGAGTGCGCGGCGTAGTTTTTCTAGGAGTCCTTCGGTGCTGCCGGAGGTGAATGATTCGTGGGTTACTGGTGGGTCGCACAGGTCGTTCTTGGCGCAGCGTTGGAGGAGGCGGAGGGTGGGTTCGGTGATCCAGAGGTTGCCGGGTTCTGTGCGTGCTCCGAGGGGGTTGGGTAGGTCGGTGTGGTCCCAGTCGGGCGGGGTGATCAGGTGCATCCCGGCTTTTTTGGGGTCGTGGTTGCCGCTGGTGTCGTGGACGAGGCGGCCGAGTGGCAGTCGGGTCTTCCATGCGGACAGGTAGGCGGCGTTGGCGTCGAGTGCGGTTACGTCGAGGGGGTCGTGGTTGCCGGATTTCACGGCTTGGGCGAGCGTGGTGTTGCGCCACTTGGGGCGTCCTTCCCAGATGGCGTCGGCGCCTTTCTGGGAGCGTTTTTTGAGGATGTCTTCGGTCGGTGGGAAGTCCTTGTGTTCGTAGCGGCCGGTTGTGCGGGATTGTGCGAACAGGGCCATGACGTCGGGGATGGCGCGCTTGATGAGTGCGGCTTGTGCGGCTTCCTGGTCGCCGTGGTGTTCGCGCAGTACTCGTGTCACGGTGGCGGTCACGGTGGCGGCCAGGTCTCCGTCGCCGGGGGGGGCGGTGCGGCGTGGGCGTGTCGCCGTTGGGGCTGGTGCTGCTGTCGGGGTTGTGGGTTCGGCTGTTCTGTCCGGTGCCGCGACGGTGGTGTCGGGGGCGGGGGTGGGGAGTTGGCCGCCGACGCACAGGCCGTGCATGTGTTGCGGCTTGCCGCCTGCGAGTGCGGTCGTCGGAGTGCCGCACAGTACGCATGGTGCTGCTTCGTCGGCGAGTCCGGTGTCTGGCGGCAGCACGGGCGGGGTGGCGGGCTGGGGGGTGCTGACGGGTGCCGGGTCGGGTTCCGGTGCGGTGTTCTCCGGGAGGGGGAGCGTGGGCTGCGGGGTCCGGTGTGCGGCTGTCGCGTGTTCGGGGAGCTTGGCGGCGGCGTGGGTGGGGCCGGACAGCAGGTCGAGGACGGGGAGTCCCCAGTGCGCGGCGAGGCGGTCGACGTCCGTCAGTGTCCAGGAGGCGCGCCCGGCCTGGCGGCGTGAGAGGCCTGTTGGGCTCAGTCCGATCGCGGCGGCCAGGTCTCCCTGCCGTTCCCCGGTGTGGGCCAGCAGTGCGGCTACGGTCATCCGCAGTGCTTCTTCCGTGCTCGTGGCCATGAGCGCCATCCTACCAACACGTGTTGCGATACTCGCGATTCCATGTGGTATTCGCAAGATGTTGCGTCGTGTGTGCTCGGTCGGGTGCCCTGGTGATCGTTCAGGTCACGGTGGCGGAGGAGCAGGCTGGGCGGGAGTGGTGCGAGGCTGTCGGGGACCTATTCTGCGAGGGGGTGAGGCGATGGCGTTGCATGCCGATGTGGCCGGGTTGCTGGCGGGGGCCGGCATCTTCGATGTGGACGTCGAGGAGGCCGTCGCGGACGAGCATGTCCGGTCGGCGGCGTACCAGCGTGTCGTCTCGGTGGCCGCTTCGTCGCGGAGTCGCGACGGGGACCGTGCGGTTGTGGCCACGATTCTGCGCGATCCCGTCGAGTTGGTGTCCAAGACGGCGGTGGTCGCTCTCGTGGACAGGGTCGCGGTGAAGGCGGGAGGTCCTGCTGAGTTCCGGCGGTGGTGGGCCGGGTTGCTGCCGGAGATCGGCCGGCTCGAGACGGTGGCGTGGCGTGAGTTTCTTCGTCGCCGCGTTCACGACTGGCTGTTCTTTCTGTCCGTCGGGGATGGTCATGTGCCGTCGTCGGAGGAGTTGGCGCGGGTCACAGATTGGATGCAGCGTCTCCTCGCTGAGACGTCGTCGTCGCTGGCGGTGCTTGCTGTGCTCGCCGAGTGCGGTAACCGCAAGAAGACGCGGAACATCGCGAGGAGTCGAGGCGGGTTCTCTGCGGTCTGACGTGGGTGCGTTCGGCGAGGGTCTCGGGTCTCTGGGCAGTGTTGTCGGCGGTGCGGGTTCCGGGTGCGGTGTGAGGCTGTCCGCTGTCCTGTCAGCTGGTCCTTGTGCGTGGTACCAGGTGGGGTGCGAAGCTGCGGAGTTTTTCGCAGGTTGCCTCGTGTTCTCGTTCGGGCTGGGGCTGGCTGACGATGCCCGCGCCCGCCTGGAGCCAGGTGTGGCCGTTGCGCTGGAAGACGGTGCGCAGCACCAGTGCGGCCTCCAGCCGTCCGTGTGCGTCGCAGGTGAGTACGGTGCCTGGGTACAGGCCGCGTTCGTGTTCCTCGAGTTCGTGGATGAGGGCGCGTGCCTGTGGTTTGGGGATGCCGGTGGCGGTCACGGTGGGGAAGAGGGCGGAGAAGGCTGTCCACGGGCTGTGGGTGGGAGGCAGGTTGCCGTGGATCGTGGAGGCCAGGTGCTGGACGCTGCCGCGCTCGCGTACCTCCATGAACGGCTCGACCCGGATGTGTGTGCAGCAGGTGGCGAGTTCCTCGCAGGCCGGTTTCGCGGATACGGCGTGTTCGTGGATCTCCTTGGGGTCGGTTCGCAGTTCTTCGCGCAGCGTGTGATCGGTTTCCGGTTCTCCGGTGAGTGCCCGGGTGCCGGCCAGTGGCTGGATGATGACGCTGCCGTCGCTGGCGACTTCCACGAGGGTTTCGGGGCTGGAGCCTGCGGCCCGGATGCCGCCGAGGTCGGGCAGGAAGGAGCGGGCGGGGGTGTTGTGGTCGCGGCTGTGTCGTAGCTGGCTGTGAGGTCGATGTCGTCCGGTACTGGGACGGCCCGTGAGATGGCGGCCTTCTGGAGGGTGTTGTGGTGGATTTCTATGACGGTCTCCGCGACGGCTGCGCGGTAGTTGCCCGTGTCTTGGGGGTCCGGCTGCGCTCGTGGGCCGTCTCCGGTGTCCGGGCCGTCGGCGCGATCGGGGTCGGGGGAGCCGGCGGGCGGGCCGTCGGGGAAGTTCTCCAGCAGCTTCCGCAGTGTCTCCAGGTGGGCCGGTCGCACCGTCCGCAGCCGTGCTTCGCCGTCTTGGATGCGTACCTCGGTCTCGGGGACCATCAGGTGGAGTAGTTCCTGGCCGGTGGGGGCGTGGGGCGGTTCGGTGAGTTCGAAGGCGGCCCGTCCGTACGCGCGCCAGTCCGTTACGGGGATCTGTGCGAGCAGCGGTTCCAGGGTGTGGGCGAGGTCTTCGCGCCAGGGGGTGTGCCGGGTGTCTTCCCGGTGCGCAGTTCGGCGCCGTCGGTGTCGAGTCGCACGCTCGCCAGGCTTCCGCCGGCGAAGGACCATTCCTGGGCGCTTTCGTAGGCGATGTACGGGGTGAAGAGGCCGGAGTCGGCGAGCGCGGCGAGCACGCGCGGTGGTGAGGCGTGGCAGGGCAGGCGTGCTGTGGTGTGGGCCGGTTTTCGCGGCCGGTTCGGGGATGTGCTGACGCTGGTGCTGGTGCGGTGGTGTGTGCTCACGGGTCCTCTGACTCCTTGCCGGGGGCGGGGTGGGAGGGGAGGGTGCCGTGTTCAGCGGGGGCGGCGGCCGTGGGAGGTCACGAGCGGGTAGGACAGGACGGTGAAGTCCGGGTCGTCCAGCAGGCGCCAGAAGTCTTCGAGTTCGTCCTCGCTGATGCCTGCTTCGTGGAGTTCTTCTCGTGCCTGGGCTGTGTTGGCGCGGTGGAGGGCGATGCCGTCGCCGCCGCCGGGCCAGGCTTGGGCGTACAGGGTCGAGCGGACGGAGACGTATCCGGTGTCGGGCATCGCGCCGTGGGCGTGGCGGCCCCAGAGCGGGTCGGCTCCCGTGGCCTCCAGCCGTTCCATGAGTGCTGTGTGTACGCGGGTGAAGAGTGCTGCGGCCTCGGCGTCCGGTGTGTGGAGGGGTGGTACGTGTCCGCGGTCGAAGTCCTCCGGGACCAGGTGGCCGCCTGGTTTGAGGGCGTGCAGCAGTTTTTTCAGTATGCGGTGGGGACGCGGCAGGTGCAGGAGTACCAGCCGTGCGTGGATGAGGTCGAAGGTGGTGTCGGGCAGTGTGTCGTTGGCGATGTCGTGGTCGGTCAGCCGCAGGTTGGCGGCGGCGTGCGGTGGCCGGTCCGGGGGCAGGGCGGGGTCGGTGACCGTCACCTGCCCGTCGGCGCCGACGGCGTCGGCGAGCCAGATCCCCAGGGGGCCTGCTCCGCCGCCGGCTTCGAGGCACTGCCGGCCGGGGCCGATTCCGGTGTGTGCCAGGTTCCGGCGCGATACGGGGTCGTAGCAGCGTTCGAGTGCGGTGGAGCGCGTCGTGCTCCATGCGGAGGAGTGGTCGAAGAGGTAGCGCTCCCCTGTCGGTGCGGGTGTGCTGTTCACCGGCTTCTCCGCATTCGTCGCTGTGTGCGCCCGGCTCCTCTTCCCGACTTCAGTAGAAGCGGCTGATGCGCACGTCTCCAAGTCCTGCCGCTTGCGGGTGTGTTGAAGGCGGTGCATGTCTGCGTGCGGTGGGCGGTGTCGCCGGGTGCCCGGTCGTGTCTCCGTGCGCCGGGCCGCTTTCCTTCCGGCTGCGGTGGGTGCGTCGTGGCCGGTGGGCGTGGGTGGTGGGTGCGGTCTGGTGGCCGGCGTCCCGTGCCCGTCTGCCGGTGGCGGTGTTCGGGCCGTGCCCGGCACCGGTAGGCGAAGACGGTCTCGAATCGTGGGGGTGTTCGTGTGCCCCGGGCTCCGGTGGGGGCCGGGGCGTGTTCACATCACGGCGTCGGTCTGAAGCGGGCCCGCGGTGATGCGCAGTGTCCGGATGCGGACCGGCTCTTGCTGGTCGAGGTAGAAGATGTGTGTGAACGGGGCGCGTACCACCTGGTCCGGGCTGCTCTTCTTGGCCATCGTCGCCTCGCCGCGCAGCAGGCGGACGCCGTCGTCCGCGGTCCAGAATTCCAGGACCTCGTGGGTGATGTTCAGTGGTGCGTCGATCTTGACGAAGAAGGCCTTGATGGCTTCGGCGCCGCGCAGGTGGGCGGTGCCGAAGAACATCTCGGTGTCCTCGGTCAGCGGCGCGAAGCCCTCGTCGAACTCCAGGGTGTCGATGGCGTCCATGAACTTCAGGACCCAGTCGGGCACGGCGGTCGTCTGTGCGGTGTTCTCCATGGTGGGGGGCTCCTGGTCAGACCGTGGCGGGCGGGGCGGGCGCGGGCGGGGTGGGCAGGGTGGTGAGGAAGGTGTCGATTTCCGCGTTGACGGCGTCGGGGTTCTCGCGGGCGGCGAGGTGGGCGGTGTGCGGGAGCACGCGGAAGGTGCTGCCCTCGATGGCGTCCGCCATTTTCCGCACCACGTGCACGGGGAACTGGCTGTCCTCCTCGCCGGCGATGATCAGGGCGGGCACGTTCTGGATGGTGTGCAGGCGGCGGTGCTCGTCCTTGCGTCCGATGAGGATGCTGCGCAGGGCCCACGCCACCGATTTGGGGTCGTTGCGCAGCACGGAGTGGGTGAACTCCGTGAATTCGGGGTTGGTGGCCTCGGCGGTGGGGCCGGCGAAGGCGGCGCGGGCGGCTTTGGCGGCCAGTGGCGGCATCGTCGCGTGCAGTGAGAGGAACGCGGACAGTGCGGTGGCCCAGATGCTCTCGGCGGTCGTGGGCAGGGAGGCGGTGCAGTTGATGCCGATCGCTGCGGCGGTCCGCTGCGGGTAGTGGGCCGGGAAGATCCCGGCGAGCATGCCGCCCCAGCTGTTGCCCACCAGGACGCATGTGTCGATGGCGAGCGCGTCGAGGATCTCGACGAGCGCGTCGGCGCAGTCCTTGAGGTCGATGAGCTTGCGCAGTGCGTCGGACTTGCCGTGTCCGGGGCTGTCGATGAGCACGACGCGGTGGGTGGGGGCGAAGTGTTCGTACTGGTACTGCCACATGGTGCCGTCCATCATCAGGCTCGGCCAGCACACCATGGCGGGGCCGTCGGGGCGGCCGCCGACGCGCACGTTGATCAGGCCCAGTGAGGTGGGGATCAGCTTCTCGGTGACTCCGTCGAGCCGGTTCGTGGCCATGATCGGTCCTCTCGGTGACTCCGTGGCCGGGGCGACACCCCGTTCCTAGTAGCGTAAAGCTACTAGTTTCGAAACGCTACCAGTCTTGGCCGTCTTCGGGCCCGCGGTGCTCAGCGGGACGAGGTGCTCAGCGGGCCTGCGGGCCGGGGCCGTCCGGCGCGGCGGGGGCCGCCCCTCCCCGCCCGGCGGCGGCGCCCTCCCCGGCGCCGCCCTCCCCGGCGGAGGCCGGCCGCAGAGCCGAGGCCTCGACCGGCTGGTGGCAGCTGCTGCACGCGAGGTACGGATTGGTCGGGCTGCCGCACGTGGTGTGCACCAGCGGGTGGTGCGTGATGTCGGTGCCGGTCGCGTGGGTCTCGGCCCAGCGCGTGACGGCCGCGATGGCGGGGACGACCAGTTCGCGGGCGCTGTCGGTGAGCGCGTACTCGTACCACGGCTTGTCGGGGCGGTAGGCGCGCTTGGTGAGCAGGCCCAGCTCGGTCAGGCTGTTGAGCCGCGCGGTGAGGATGTTCGCCGAGATGCCCAGGGCCCGCCTGAGTTCGCCGAAGCGGCCAGCGCCGAAGAACACCTCCCGCAGGATCTGGTAGTTCCAGCGCTCGGAGATCGCGGCCAGGAACTCCTGCCCGTGCTGGAAGGTGACACGGTCTCCATGGTCGGACACGGCTTCTCCTCTCCGGTGACCCCGGAAGTAGTTCTCAGACGAAAGTAGTTCGGCCATGCTACTGAGTGTCCCTTCCCGTGGAGCGGCCCGAGCACGTACCCGGGGGCACGCGCCCGGGGGCACGCGCCTGTGTGGCCGGCCGGACCGGGCCGGCCTGGCCGCCAGGCCGGCAGGCCGGCACCCGCCGTCCGGCCGGACGCCGCCGTCAGCGGCGCGCGGCCCGCGCGCTCGCGCGCTCGCGGCAGCGGGGGTGAGCGCGCCGTGTGGCCCGGGCAGGGCCGAGGAGGTGCTGCCGCGGCGGGCGCAGGGCAGGCGCAGTACGGGGTGCGGAGGGTGTGGTGGTCGCCCACGGGCCGGTCCGGGGTGCGGCGCAGGTGGAGGGCGGGTGGGGGGCGGAGTGCGGCGGCCGTGTGGCAGACGGGTGGGCTGCTACGCCGTTGCCGTTCAGTCCCAGGTGGGTGCCGAGGTACTGGATGAAGGTGCGGAGCTCCTCCCGGGGCGGGCGTCGTCCGGGGGTGGGCGTCGTTCCGTTCGCAGATGCCCCGGCCGGTGCCGGCGACGGCGGTCAGAGGGGGGGCCGGCGCGGTGGAGTGCGGTCACGGCCGCGAGGCCGGGGGCGGAGCAAGGCTTGTGCCTCGCCGGCGACGAGCCCGCTGGACCGGTGGCGCAGCAGGGCGGTGACGACCGGGCTTGTGACGGGGCCGAGTGCGGCGACGCGGATCTCGTGGCCGGTCATGTGGCCGGTCATGTCGCCACGGGGCCGCGGGTCTGCCACGGGTGGTCGTGGCATCTCCCGGCGGGCGCGGAGGTAGTCCGCTCCGGGAATCCGCGCGTTGGTCGGGGCGGTGCGCGCGGTGGGCCAGGCCGCTCGGGCGCGGCGTGTGACGCGGCGTGTGACGCGGCGTGTGACGGGGCCGTAGTGGCCGGGCCGGCCGCCCTGCCGGCAGCGCCGGACCGTACAACCGGCCAGTGCCACCAGGCAGATCCCCGCGACGGGCAGCTGCGCGGTGCTGACACCGCCGGCGCGTTCCCGGACCTGGCCGAGGGGCGTGGGCCCGGCGAAGCCACCGGGGCCGGGGTTGCCGATCGAGTTGACCGGCGCGGTGCCGGGGGCGGCCACCGCTGCGGCCAGGTACTGCCGGGGAACGGTGAAGAACGACGAGGCGGCCGCCTCGGGTCCGGCCGTCGCGACGCTCAGCACGACCGACGATCTGCACCGCAGAGGTGACGGCGGCGGCGCCCAGGACGATCGCGGCCGACACGGACCCGGAGCCGCGCACGGTGCGGTGAAGTGAGGTGAAGTAAGGTGAGGTGAGGTGCGGCTGGGCGTGCACGGTGTCGGCGGGCCCTCACCTGCGGTCTCAGCTCAGCGTGCGGCGTGCAACGGCGAGGAACTCCGCCCTGAACGGCTCCAGGCGCTCGGCCAGGCTCGTCCCGTCGCCCTCCTGCCAGACCGCCTGGTTCAAGGCGCGGGCGCAGGCGGTCGCCGGTGCGTGGAGGGCGGGGGCGCACAGCGGCTGGACGCCGCTCTCGGCTATGCGCAGGCCGTCCATGGCCGGCCGGGCCGTCCGGTGCCACTCGTCACCGACCTCCCACTGGAGCGGCCGTGCATGCCGTGCATGTGCGACGCCCTCGGCCTCCAGGCCAGACCGGATGAACGCCAGCACGGTCCTGATGCGCTCGGCACGTCGCTCCCCTCCGCCGGCGCCGCGGCCCGTCTCTGTTCCTCAGCCCGGTCGGCCGACCGCTGCGTCGCGCGCCGGGCCAGATACGTCAGCCCGCCTCCCACCGCCACACCGGCCATCGAAACCACCGGCGTCCACAGATCTCCTGCCATGGCCGACTGCTACCAGCAGACGGGTGAACGGGTCAGGCCGCGATGTCCGCTTCACCTCCCCGTTCCCACCGCAGCGCGATGAAGCCGGAGACCCGCTGCCGCCCGTCCCGCACGCCGAGAAGGAGCCCTCCCTCCCGTGTCCGGATCCGGCACGGTGGTGACCTCCTTCCTGGTGACCTCCTCCCCGACGGGCGGGGCACCGAAGTACGCGAGGAACAGCTCCTCGCTGGGCACCGGGGCCGGCAGCGGACGGGTCAGCTCCCGGGCGGCGCTCGCCCCCCGGACCTTCTCCCAGGCGGCGAACCAGGGAAGAAGATCCTCCCCGGTGATCTCGCACGCCTCCAGGAACGCGAGGCAGGACCCCGCCTCCCGGGGCACCGTGCGCCCGGTGGTGACGGCGCTCACCGTGGAGCGGGAAGCGCTCCGGGACCGGCCTGCCGCTCCATCTCGCGTATGCGGGGGCGGCCCGCCCTCGCATACGCATCGCGCAGCGCCCCGCTCAGATCACCCTCATCCCGTACGTACTGGGGCTTGGGCAGGACCGTGGAGCGCCACGCATCACGCGCGACCCTCGCGGCCGCCTGCTCGGCCCTGTCCCACCACACGCGGGCCTCCTCCTCTTCGCCGCCGCAGGCACACGCGTACGCGCGCACGACCTCCCAGCCCGAGGGCCTGCAGCCGCCGGCCGCCCCCCTTCAAAGCCGCCGCGGAGGACAGCGCGAGCCCGGCAAGCCCGGCGTAGGTCAGACCGGCAGCCGCACGCGGACGCCGCAGGTACTCGGCGAGGCCGCCGACCTCCGCGACGGTGTGATCGACCCGCATCTCGGGGCGGGCCATGACGGCCTCAACTCCCGCTGCCGGAGGTGACGGCGGCCTTCAGCAGCCGGCCGCCGCGTCCTCCTCTCTGCACGGCGGTGGCCACGACCACACCGACACCGACACCGCCCACCGCGAACAGCAGGACGACGCCGGCGACGGCCCTGTGCGCGACCAGGCTCAGGACCACGGCCGCGGTGAGGAACGCCACGAGCACCAGGACCTGCGGCATGCCGAAGCGGACCGCCTGCGGATCCGCGGGCGGAGGCGGAGGCGGATGAAGGGATCTCCGCCTCGCGCGAAGGGTGTGCGGTTTTCACGGGCATGCACCCCTAAGGACCGGGCCGGGCGGTGACCGTGAACGCCCACCGCCCGGCACATTGCTGCTGACTCACCGAACCGGGGACCGCGAGGCGCCGGCACACGCCTCTCGCATGCGGTCCGCGATTCGAACGGCCAGGCGCCGAAGGAGACTTGGCGGAACCCCTGAGCACGACACCTGCCCACGGCAGTCAGCGTCGCAGGCCCGGCGGCCCTGTGAAGCCCTTTGCAACGCTGGCCCGACTTCCCTCCGGCCACCCGTTGCGCCGCCGGCCCACCACGTGCTTCCCCCACACAGCTTGTTGAAGACCGCACCACACCCGCCGGAAGGACCCCGGCAGCGAAAACACCGGAAAACATAGCCAGAACGCGGCCAGAACGCGGGAGAGCGTGACGTGGGCGGGACACCGCGTACAGCCGGCCCCCGCCCACCGGTAAGGGCACCCGGCCCGGAGGAAGCCCGCTCCCCCACCCCCCATTCCCCTGCCGGGGAGGCTCGTTCAACGTGCCTCCCGCTTTCGGCGCCAGGCAACGGCGGGCAACGCTCCGACACTCAGACCACTGCCTGCCGCCCTCCGCAAGATCAGCCGGCACCGCCCCTGAGCCTGCTGACTCAACCGGCTGAGGGGAAATGGCTATGTGCGTGAGTAGCGACACCGTCTGTCGCTCAGTGGCGGCAGCGCCCGGTCTTGTCGGGAAGCGGTATCGCTGAGTTTCAACACCACTGGGGTACTTGCGGTGGGACCATCGAAGTGCACCGTGTGGTGAGGGGGCTTGGATGCCGCCGAAGTCGAAAGTCGATCTGTACGCGGCGATCCGTCGTGATTCCCGGGCCGGTATGTCGAACCGGGCCTTGCAGCACAAGTATGGGGTGGGGTTCCGCACGGTGCGGAAGGCTCTGAACTCGGTCTGGCCGGAGCCGCGCAAGAAGCTTCCGCCGCGCAGGACGCGCCTGGACCCCTACAAGGGGCTGGTCGACGAGATGCTGCGGGCGGACCTCAGCGCACCGCGCAAGCAGCGGCACACGGCCAAGCGGATCTTCGACCGGCTGGTCGCCGAGCACGGTGCGGACGATCTCACCTACGGGATCGTCCGCGCGTATGTGGCGGAACGCCGGGAGGAGATCCGGTTCGCGGCGGGCCGCGGTGTCGCGAAGGCGTTCGTCCCTCAGTCCCACCGGCCGGGAGCCGAGGCCGAGGTCGACTTCGGGGACGTGACGATCCGTCTGGCCGGTGAGCAGGTCAAGTGCAGCCTGTTCTCCTTCCGCCTGTCGTACTCCGGCAAGGCGGTGCACCGGGTGTCCGCCTCGGGCGGGCAGGAGGCGTTCTTCGAAGGGCACGTCCACGCTCTCAGGGTGCTGGGCGGGGTGCCGACCGGCAAGGTCCACTACGACAACCTGAACTCGGCGGTCGCCCAGGTGCTGGGGTTCAACCGGGCCCGGGTGGAGACCGAACGGTGGACCGCGTTCCGTTCGCACTTCGGCATCGACGCCTTCTACTGCCGGCCCGGCATCGAGGGGGCTCACGAGAAGGGCGGGGTGGAGGGGCAGATCGGCTACTTCCGCCGCAACCACTTCGTCCCCGTCCCCGAGGTCGGCTCGCTGGCCGAGCTGAACGCGATGGTCGACCGGTGGGACGAGGAGGACGAGGCCCGGCGGATACGTCCCCGTCCCCGGACGGTCGGCGAGTACTTCGCCGCGGAGCGTCCGCTGCTGAAGCCGTTGCCGGTGGAGCCGTTCGAGACGGGCCGGCTGTTCGCACTGCGGGTGGACCGCTACGGCCAGATCAGCGTCCGCACCAACCGCTACTCGGTGCCGGTGCGGCTGATCGGGAGGCGGGTGCGGGTGATGCTGCACGCCTCCGAGCTGGTGGTCTACGAGGACGGGGCCGAAGTCGCCCGGCACGAACGGCTGATGGCGAAGGCCGGATCGCGGCTGGTGCTGGACCACTACCTGGAGGCCCTGGTCCGCAAGCCGGGTGCGCTGCCCGGCTCGACCGCGCTGGAACAGGCCCGCTCAGCGGGGAAGTTCACCCCCGTCCACGACGCGTGGTGGGCGGCGGCCTGCAAGGCCCACGGCGACCGGGAGGGCACCCGGGCGCTGATCGAGGTCCTGTTGCTGGGCCGGCACATGCCGCACGAGCATCTGGTCGCCGGACTCGCGGCGGCCCTGCGGGCAGGGGCTCTGACCTCGGACGCGGTCGCGCTGGAGGCCCGCAAGGCGGCGGAGACCGACGACACCGCCGGGACGGCGGTGCTGCCTCAAGGGCCGCTGCCCGAGCGGTTCGGGCAGCCGAAGATCACGTCCCTGACCGAGCGGAGGCTCGCGCACCTTCCGCCCGACACCCGGCCGCTGCCCTCGGTGGCCGTCTACGACCAGTTGCTGCGACGACGCCGGCCGGGCGGCCGGCCCCGACCCGAGGGAGAAGAGCCGTGACCGTCAAACGACACCGCGGACTGACCGAGCAGGCCGCCGACGCGGCCATCGAGGCGTCCTGCAAAGCCCTGCGACTGCCCACGATCCGGGGCCAGTTCGCCGACATCGCCGAAGCCGCGGCCAAGGGCCAGATGACCTACCGGGGATTCCTCGCGGAGCTGCTGCTGGCCGAATGCGACGACCGGGCCCGCCGGCGTTCCGAACGCCGGATCAAGGCCGCCGGCTTCCCCCGGGAGAAGTCCCTGCGGCAGTTCGACTTCGACGCCAACCCGAACATCGACCCGGCCGTGATCCACACCCTCGCGACCTGCGAGTGGGTGAGGAAGGGCCTGCCGCTCTGCCTGATCGGGGACTCCGGCACCGGCAAGTCCCACCTGCTGATCGCGCTGGGCACCGAGGCCGCGATGGCCGGCCACCGGGTGAAGTACGTCCTGGCCACCAAGCTGGTCAACGAACTGGTCGAGGCCGCCGACGAGAAGATCCTGACCAAGACCATCGCCCGCTACGGGCGAGTCGACCTCCTCGCGATCGACGAGCTGGGATACATGGAACTGGACCGCAGGGGCGCCGAGCTGCTGTTCCAGGTCCTGACCGAGCGCGAGGAGAAGAACAGCGTCGCCATCGCCTCCAACGATTCGTTCGCGGGATGGACCAATACCTTCACCGACCCCCGGCTCTGCGCGGCCATCGTCGACCGCCTCACCTTCGGCGGGAACATCATCGAGACCGGCACCGACTCCTACCGCCTCGCCCAGACCCGGACCAGGGCCGAACAGACCGCAGACTGACGATCACAACGGGCCCTTCCTCGCCTCCGAGCCGCCCTCCATCAGGAGCACCGAGGAAGGCCCCCGGACACCTCCGAGCGATGTCCAAAACTCATCGACATTCTCTGGCTCGCGGGACACGAAACGCTGCCAGAACTCACCGATACGCGGTGTTCTTCCTCATCAACAAAGCCAGGGAAAGTGAAGAAAAGTTGACCACGCCTGGCGGCCTGGTCAACGCATGAGGAGTCCCACTGCCCCGGCAAAGGGCAGGCCAGACTTCTCACCTGAGAGCCGGCCCCGACGGGTCCGAGTACGGGGGACTGGGAAACGTCGAGGCCCGCCCTCAACAGGCCCACCGCCCGGTACGGCTCCTCCCGCCCACAAGGACAAGGACAGGAGGAGCCGCACTTCCCGCACAGACCCGGACCACAAGCCCCGCGCCCCCGGAACGCAGCGGCACAACCGACGGCCCGCCCGTCAGCCCTGAGCCTTACGTGTCTCTCCACACACCATCACCCGCCAGACACGCCGGACACCCACACAACCCCCGCACCCACCAACCACCAACCACGCCCCCCGGATCCGGCCCCGGCCCCGCCGTCCCCGGAGAACACCCGGAACCTGAACACCCCGCACCTCTGGCAGCCGAAGAACCCGTCCGGCGAAGCTGGGACGATGAGCGAAGAAATCTCTTACACCTGGCGCGACCCCCTCACCGACGAGGAGATGACCGACCTCACCCACTCCCACGGCGGCGACCCCGTCACCGGCTGGTGGAACAAGACCAAGGAACACAGCCTCGGCTGGGTAGGAGCCCGCAACAAGAAAGGAACCCTCGTCGGATTCGTGAACGTGGCATGGGACGGCGCAGACCACGCCTTCCTCATCGACACCAAAACCCGCGGCACATTCCAGCACCGCGGCATCGCCACCACCACCGTCCGCCTGGCAGCAGCCCACGCCCGCGCCGCAGGCTGCGAATGGCTCCACGTCGACTTCACACCCGAACTGAGCGGCTCCTACCTCAACGCCTACGGCTTCCGCCCCACCAACGCAGGACTGATCCACCTGCCCTCCACAACATGACACACACCCCCACCACCAGCCCTCCCCCGGCCCCCTCCGTTCTCCTCGGCAAAACCGCACCCACCGACACCCCCACCGCCACCGGCACACCTCCACACCACGCCGCCCCGACCCACCCGGAACAGGCCGGAACAGGACAAGCCGGAACAGGCCGGAACGGGGCAGGCGGGCGGACCCGTCCCGGGCGGGGCAGCACGAAACCCGGTGTTGCACCACACCACACCCACAGAAAAGCCCTACACTCGCGCGAAACACCCAACTCGCCCGGAACGGGATAAAATTATGTTCACCGCACGCATCGCCCTCGCCACCGCCGTCCTGGCAGCCATCGCCGCCCTGAGCAGCGCCACAACCACCACCGCCACCCCCGCCCCAGGACACACCCTCCCCACCGACTCCCCAGGACTCCTCAGCGGAAACGCCTAACCCCCACCAAACCCCCCACCAGACCCCCAGCCGGAACCCCACCGAAGTCCCGCCGAGATCCAGGCCCGGACAACCGGAGGCAGGTACAGGCCCGCGGCCGGCCGAGGCGGCGGTCGCCCCCCACCCCCACCCCCACCCCCCACCGGCCAGGAAACCCTCCACCCCCCCCCACCCGGCCACACAAGACCAGACCCCAGCACGAGTAACACTCAAGGCCACCGCGACCAAAACCCAGCACGCCACCACCCCAAAAACACAGCGACCATGCACCCACCCCCGCACCAGACCACACCCTCCCCACCGACTCCCCAGGACTCCTCAGCGGAAACGCCTAACCCCCACCAAACCCCCCACCCTCACCACTCCCCCCACACCCCAAAAACCGAGCGGGACAATGGCTCGCGGTGGCGCGGGCCGTCTGGCACCCTACGCAGACCGCGGAGACGAAGGCACCGTGGAGGCGAGGGGAGCACGGCATGGCGGCGGACGGCGGCACCCGCGGTATGCGGCACTGCGAGACGACGGCGCTGGGCGTGCTGCTGCGGCACCAAGGAATCGGCCTGTCCGAGCCCATGCTCTTCGGCCTCGGCTCCGGCCTCTCCTTCCTCTACTGGGACAGCAAGGCCATGGGCTTCCCCTTCCTCGCCGGACGGGTCAGGCCCTTCGACCTCACCAGGAACCTGGCCACCGCACTCGACCTGCAACTCCAGGTCCTGGAGACCACCTCACCCCGCAAGGCGTGGGCGAACGTGGCGGCTCCCCTCGACGCCGGACACCCCGTAGGGCTCCAGCTCGACAGCTACCACCTGGACTACTTCACCTCCTCGGTGCACTTCGGCGGCCACATCGTCGCCATGACCGGCTACGACGACCACGACGCCCACCTGGTGGACACCGACCAGCAAGGCGGAGCCGTCACCACCAGCCGGACCAGCCTCGCCCGGGCCAGGGCCGCACGCGGACCGATGTCGGCCAGACACCGGTCCTTCACCCTCACCGTCCCGAGCGACCCGCCCGACCCCCACGAGCGCATCACTCCCGCCATCACCGCCTGCGCCGACGCCTTCCTCCACCCGCCCATCGCCAACCTCGGCCACCGCGGCATCGCGAAAGCCGGAAAGCGGGTACGCACCTGGCTCCAGCGCACCGACGCCCCGGAACGGGACCTGCCGCAGGCCGCCCTTCTGATGGAGAAGGCCGGGACCGGCGGCGCCCTGTTCCGCAACCTCTACCGAGACTTCCTCGCCGAATGCACCCTGCTCCTCGACAGCTCCCACCTGCGCACCGGCCACGGGCTCTATGCCGAGGCGGCCACCCTGTGGACGGAAACCGCGGCGCTGATCGACCGAGCCGGTATCTCGGGTGACGCGCGGTACCTCGAACAGGCGGGCAACATCCTCGACGACCTCTCCCGTCTGGAGCGCGAGGCCATGCAGGCACTGAGCCACCTGAACACCCGGAGCAACCGCCCGGGACCGACGCGACGGACGTGACGTGACGTGTGCCGCGTCGGCGGACACACCACACTGCACGACCCGCGAGGCCGACGCCGCACATATATCGCGTTGTTCCCCCAGGGCCACCCGCATAGGGTCACGGGCATGTCGTTGCGTCTTCGTATGCGTGAAGCACTGCCCGAAGCAATGCGTGCCCGGGACAAGGCCGCGGTGAGCGCCCTGCGGGCCACACTCGCCGCACTGGACAACGCCGAGGCGGCGCCCGTGGGCGAAGCCGAACTTCGCGGTGTGGCCCTTGAGCAGTCTCCGGCCGGTGCCGGGGCCACCGAAGCGGCGCGGCAGGAGCTGAGCGAGCACGGTGTGGCGGACGTCGTACGCGCCGAGGCCACCGAACGGCTGGAGGCCGCGGCCCAGTTGACCGCGCCCGCACATGCCGACCGTGCCGCGCGCCTGCGCGAGGAGGCAGCGGTGCTGCTGCGCTTCCTCGACGGCTCCGACGCCGCGCGGGAGACGGGCAAGTGACGGAGAGCGCCGCCGCCGTCAGCGGCAGAGTCGTGGTTCTGGCGGGCCCGCCTGGCGCTGGCAAGTCGACCGTGGCACGACGGATCGCAGCACGGCACAAGCGTGCGGTGCACCTGCACACCGACGACTTCTGGAGCTACATCGTGACCGGGGCCATCCCGCCCTACCAGCCCGCCTCCGACGCGCAGAACCAGACCGTGCTGTCCGTGATCGCGGGAGCCACGTTCACCTACGCCTCCGGCGGGTTCGTCACAGTGGTCGACGGAGTCGTCGGCCCCTGGATGCTGCACCACTTCCGCACCGCCATGACGACGGCCCCGCACACAAGAGCCGACTACATCGTGCTCCGCCCCCGCCGCAAGATCACACTCGCCCGCGCCATGGCCCGCACCGAGCCCGGCGCCCTCGTGGACCACAACCCACTGGGACTGATGTGGGACCAGTTCGCCGACCTCGGCCCCATGGAACCCCACGTGATCGACACCAGCGAAGAGAGCATCGAAGAGACAACCGAGCGGGTGAGCGCCCTGCTCGACGGCGACACGCACCGCCTGCGGGCCGCATAACCCCGGGCACCCGGCCGGAACATCAGCCCTCGCCCTCACCCCGAGCCGAGTACACCCCGCGACCACCGGAACCCGGTGACCGCAGAGACACACCGTCCCACAGGTGCGGACGGCGGGCGGCTTACGCGGGTATCGCCCCGCTCCGGGCCGCCTTGTGGTGACGCGCGGTCAAGCGGGAGCCGGACTCGCGGCGGGCGGCGCGGCGCAGGAGGGGAACCGCGAGGAGGAATCCCAGGAGTGCCCAGGCGGCCAGAACCCCCGCGACCATCGGCAGCTCCCAGGAGCCTGCCGCCTCGGCCGCCCGTGCGGTGTCCGGCAGCAGCACCGAGCGCAGGCCCTGTGCCATCCACTTGAGCGGGAAGACGGATGCCACCTGCTGTACCACCACCGGCAGCGAGGTGATCGGGAAGACCGCGCCCGAGGTGAACAGCAGCCCCATCACGGGCAGCATGATCAACGCCAGCGCCTCGCGCGGATTGGGCAGCACCGCACCCAGTGCCGCACCCAGCGGAACAACAGCCAGCAGCCCCAGCGTGGTGACCCACAGCAGCGTCAGCCAGCCACCCGGCCCGCGCGGCAGCGGCCCGTCCACCAGCAGCGCCGTAGCCGCCAACAGCAGGGCCAAAGTGGCGACCGCCATGACGACCACCAGCAGACACTTGGCGACGAGATAGGCCGGTATCCCCCCAGGCGTGGCCCGCACCCGCAACAGCGCACCCTCCTCCCGCTCGGTCACAAGCATCTGCGGGAGGTTCACCAGGCCGATCTGCACCAGCAGATAAGCGGCAAGACCCGCGAGCACCAGATGGGCCATGGGGGTGTGCGTGCCGGGCACCTCGTCGCTGACGTAGGCCGCGATCAGCAGCGCGACCACCACGTTGGTCAACTGGCCCGACATCTCCTTGGGGTTGCGCAGAAAGTGCCGTAGCTCGATGCCGCCGCGGAGGAGTCCGGCACGCCAGAAACGGCGGGTGGAGGCGCCCGGTTCCCGCGCCCTGCCGACGGGCCCGCCCGCCACATCCGGCCCATCGCCGTGCTCGCTCGCCATGCCTGTCACGGATGTCCTCCTCATGCGGCCCGCCCCTCTCCGTCCACGGCCCCGGCCGGGCCGTCGCCCTCCCGGTGGACCATGTGCAGATAGGTGTCCTCCAGCGTCGGGCGACGGACCTCCAGACCGGCGATCGGACCCTCCGCCTCCCGGTGGAGTTCCCACACCAGCCGCGAGGGATCCACGGTGCGTTCGCGGCGCACCGTCCCGTCCCCGGACATCCAGCGGACCTCGGCCTGCGCGGCAGCGGCCCGGGCCAGTTCCGACGGGGTGCCGCAGGCACGGATCCGGCCGCCGACCAGCATGGCGATCCGGTCGGCGAGGCGCTCGGCCTCCGCCAGATCGTGTGTGGTGAGCAGGACCGTGACGCCTTCTTCGCGTGCCAGCCGTTCCACCAGCACATGGAACTCGTGCCGCGCCTCCGGGTCGAAGCCGGTGGTCGGCTCGTCCAGGAAGAGAAGTTCGGGGCGGCCGACGATGCCGAGCGCGACATCCAGCCGCCGCCGCTGACCACCCGACAGTTGGTCCACCTGCTGCCCGGCCCGGTCGGTGAGACCGACCAGCGCCAGCAGCTCGGCCGGGTCACGCGGGTCCGGGTAGTACGTGGCGAAGTGACCCAGCAGCTCCGCGACCCGCCAACGACGGTGATCACGCCAGGATTGCAGAACCAGTCCTGTCCGGCCGCGCCAGGCGTCGCCACCGCGCTCCGGGTCCGCGCCCAGGACGCGGACCTCCCCGGCCGAGCGGCGCCGGAAGCCCTCCAGGATCTCGACGGTGGTGGTCTTCCCCGCACCATTGGGGCCGAGCAGCGCGAAGACCTCGCCGCGGTGGATGTCCAGATCGATGCCGTGGAGCACATCGACACCGCCGTACGCCATCGCCAGCCCACGTACGCGGATGACAGGCTGGGCCGTACTGGACACGACAGACCCGGAAGGCTGTGCGGACAGAGCAGACGGCACCGGCATGTGCCCTGGCATCGTCATCGGTCTGCCTCCACGTGGTGCTGCCCTCGTGCCGCCTCGCTCGCGGCGGTCCCGGAAGCGTCGTTCTCCGTCGGCTTCGGGACGGGCACCGCCGTGGGCCCCGCGCCCTCGACGATCGCCCGGAGCGCCGCCACATGTCCCTCGAAGGCGAGGCGCCCGTGGTCCGTCAACCGCACCTTCGTACGGCGCTTACGGCCGCCGCCCTCCTTGTGGATCTCCAGATATCCGGCCTCCTCCAGGGTGTAGAGCTGCTTGGAGAGCGCGGAGTCACTGAGCGAGAGGCTGTCGCGGATGAACGCGAAGTCCGCCCACTCGGTGGTGGCCAGCAGCGCGACCACCGACAACCGGGTGGCGGGATGGATCAGTTCGTCGAAACCGTCGGGGGTGCTCACCGGCCCGCCCCCTCGGGGACCGCGCACTCACCGCGGCCACGCAGCGAGCCGACCGCCCAACGGCTCGTCGGCCCGATGACCAGCAGGAACACGCCTGCCGAGACCGTCGCCTGGATCAGGCTGCCGACTATCGGCTCCAGCGCCTCGACCAGATGGCCGGACAGCAGGACCGTCCCGCTGGTCACCACTGCCCCCGCGACGAACGTGGCGGTCATCCGCCAGTTGTAGCGGGAGCGGTGCAGCCGCATCCGGCTCCTGCGGTGGTAGACCACGGCCAGCCCTCCCAGCAGCATCACGTACACGGCGAGGAGCAGCCCCACCCCCCACAGGGGCGGATCCAGGCCGAGGCCGGCCAGGAAGACCCACATCAGCGCGGCCGTCGCGTACGCCGCACCCGGACCGCCCGAAGCGGACCGCTCGATCTCGTCGTACACCCGCTCCTGCGGCACCCGGATGCGTTGCAGGTCCCTCCACGCCTGTTCGGCGTCCACCGACGCGCTCACAGCCATCGCCTCCCCCATGCCTTGGAGTCCGAGAAGGGCCGAGACGGCGTGCAGCCGTGGAAACCCAACCCTTCTTCACTTTCCTACCGGGAAAGATACCTTCGGCTTTCCTGTTGGGCAAGTCGGGGTCGGAGGGAAACCGACGAGTCACCCGCCCCCGCGAACGAGACGCGACTTGGCGCGGTGTTTACTAAGGCTTGCCTTACTTCTGCTCGGCGACGGTGACGCGCGGGCCGACCCAGCCATGCGCAACGGCGCCCCGTCCCTGCCCGTCCCCGTCGAACCCACAAGGGAGAACGACAGACCATGGCACCGCCCAACCGCCGCCTCCTCCTTGCTGTCGCCACGGCCGCGGCCCTCACGGTCGGCGGCGCCCTCGCCCCGGCCGGCGCCGCGACAGCCACCGGCAGCGACCACGGCAACCGTGGCGACCACTCCCACCTCGGCGTCACTTCGGCACCGCTCGTGCGGGGGCTGTACCAGTCCGCCTACTCCGAGCGGCACGACGCGCTGTGGATCACCGCCTCGGTGGGGCAGCCCCCGGCCGCGGCCACCAGCTCCCACCTGGTGAAGGCCGACCCCGACACGCTGAAGATCGAGGCGGTGTACCCGGTGGGCGCCACTCCGTCCGGCGGGATCGAGTCCGTCCACGGCATCGACGTCGACGACGAGCACGGCACCGTCTGGGTCACCGGCACCCGCGACAACAGTGTCTCCGTCTACAGCCAGCGGACCGGAAAGCGCCTCGCCACACTGCCCGGTGTGTCGCACTCACGTGAGGTCGTCGTGGACCGCAGACGCGACACCGTGTGGGCCAGCGCCTTCGGCGACGGTTCCCTCGTCGCCTACGACAGCCGCACCTTCGAGGAGAAGAAGCGCGTCACCGTCGAGGGAGCCGGGCCCACGGGGCTCGCGGTGAACGAGCGCACCGGCACGGTCTACGCCGCCGATCACACCCACGACCGGATCATCGAACTCGCCGCGGACTCCGACGAGCCCCGGTTCCTCCCCGCGGGCGACGGCCCGCTGGCGGTCGCCCTGTCCCGGGACGGCCGCACCGCCTACACCGCCGACCAGACCACGGGCACTCTGTCCGTCCTCGACCTGCGCGAGGGGGACATCACCGCGACGGTGCGCACCGGCGAGGGCGCCAAGTCCCTTGCCGTCGCGCCGCGTTCGGGCCGGGTGCTGGTCGTCGGCCGGCTCGTGGGGAAGGTGTCCGTGGTCGACCCGCACAGGGGAACCGTCGAGCGCACCGTGGACACCGGCCCGCTGCCCAACCACATCGCGATGGCCGAAGACGGCACCGCGTTCGTCACCGACAAGTCCGGCACCGGTCCGGCGGGCGAGGACCGCCTCACCCGCATCGCCCCCGTCCACGGGACCGCACACCGGCGCAAGTGACCGACCCGCGAGTGACGGTGAGGGGCCATCAGGTCTGAGCAGGTCAGATCAGGTCAGGTCGAGCCAGCTCCAGCACCGGCCACCTGGTGAAAGACCCGCGGCGCAGGTCGCCTAGGGTATTGATCATGTCTCAGTCAAAGCCCCTCCCCCGCATCACGCACCACCGCACGAGCAAGGCCGTGCTCGCGGCCGTCAGCCTCGGCATGGTCCTCACGCTCAGCGCGTGCGACGACGGCACCGGCGACACCTCGGACAAGGGAGCCGGTGCCGCGGGCTCCAAGGCACCCTCGTCCGAGGCGCCCAGCTCCGCAGCGCCGGGAAGCCCCGCGGGCGACGAGCCGATGTTCACGGGGTGGCAGACGCAGACCGCGAAGAAGCACCACTTCCGCTACGACGTGCCCGCCGAGAGCGAGAAGTGGAAGGTCCTCGACACCGGTACCGCCGTCTCCTACACGGACAAGGACGGCAAACCGATCGTCGTCATGACCGCGGCCGCCAACTACCGCGAGGGCGGCTGCGCCTCGGCCCCCAACCCCGACGCCGTCGGCGAAGCGGGCAAGGGACAGTTCGCCACCGTCGGCACCACCGGCGGCGGCACCGACGGCACCCTCCAGGAGAACGCCCGCAACTGGGCGGGCAACTGGGGCTTCGCCGCGTACGGCGGCGCAGACCACAAGCCCAAGATCAAGGTCAGCGAGGCCAAACCCTGGAAGCATGGCGGTATCGACGGCTACACCGCCACCGCGGAGGTCACCGTCACCAACCGGCCCGGCTCGTGCGTCCCGCCGAAGGCCGTCGTGCACAGCATCGCGCAGAAGCTGCCCGACGGCACCATGCACGGCTGGGTGCTCTACGCCGACCAGGGAGTGCCGAAGGCACTGACCGCCGACGAGATCAAGAAGATCATGAGCAGCGTCCGCTCCACGGACGGCTGACACCCCGGCCAGGCCGTCTGCTCTCACCCGGCCGCGGCGATCCGCTCCCGCCCCTGACCGGGCCGCCCCTTCCAGACGGCCTCCCCGCCGGACCGCCCCCCTGACAACCCGGAGCCCGCCAACCCACAACCAGCTCACGGGCGTTGGGCCCGTTCACCACATTCACGACCTCGCCAGGCCGTTGTCCCTTCCGTCGGCGCCGAGCCACGCGTTTACCTGGAAATCCGACCGCTCGCGCCGACCGCTCGCGGAAGAGATCAGCGGAAGAGATCAGGTGATACGGCGATGCTGGCACCCACCGTGGAGTCCATGGAACGCACCGGCGCCGAACTGCTGGAGCGGGCTCGGCGGCGAATGAGGGCACACCTGGAGGAGCAGGTGAGTTCCCGGCTGTCGGTCACGCGACGGGAAGCCGGTTACCACCTGGGCTGGCTGGACGCGGACGGGCGGCCGGCCGAGGGCAGCGCGGGGAAGGCGGTCCGCCCCGCGCTGTGCTTCGCCGCCGCCGAGGCGGTCGGCGCCGACGCCGAGGACGCCGTACCCGCGGCGATGGCGGTGCAACTCGTGCACGAGTTCTCGCTGTTGCACGACGACATCATCGACGGGGACCGGACGCGCCGTCACCGTCCCGCTGTGTGGGCGGCGTTCGGCACCTCCGCCGGAGTGCTGTGCGGGGACGCGCTGCTGTCGGTGGCACACGCCACCCTCGCCGCTGCGCCCACCGGGGAAGGTGCCTCGCTGGCACTGGCGGAGACGGCGGTGGAACTCATCGAGGGCGAGGCACTGGACGTCGTCTTCGAGCGGCGCGAGGTGGTGCGGCCGAGCGAATACGTGGCGATGGCCTCGGCCAAGACCGGCGCCCTGATGGACTGCGCGTGCCGCCTGGGAGCACTCGCGGGCGCCGCCGCACCACAACAGGCGAAGACACTGGGTGGGTTCGGGCGTCATCTGGGCATCGCCTTCCAGATCGCCGACGACCTGCTGGGGCTGTACGGCGACGAGGCGGTCACCGGCAAGCCGGTGGGCAGCGACCTGGCCGCACGGAAGAAGACCCTCCCCGTGCTGGCCGCACTGGCCTCCCCCTCCCCCGCAGGCAAGGAACTGGCCCACCTCTACGCCCGCGAGGACGCTCTGACGGCGGAGGAGGCCGACCGGGCCGTGCGGCTCGTCGAGGAGGCGGGCGGAGCGGCGGCTGCCCGGCGCGAGGCCGAGCGGGAACTGCTCCAGGCGCAGGCCGCCCTGGCGGATGCCGCCCCGACCGTCGAGGGACGGCGCCAACTGATGGCGCTGGCCCATCTGCTCACCCACCGCGAGAGCTGACCCCGAACTCCCACGAGATCCCGCGAGATCCCGTCAGAGCCGACCCCCGAGAGCGACGGAGTGCCCCTCCCATGGCCCCTCCCATGCCTGACGCAGCACGCCAACAGACCTCCGTCGGCCCCGAGGCGGCGGCCGACAGCCAGGCTTGGGAGGCGGCCCGTGGGCCGCGGAGGGTGCTGCTGGCCTCGCCACGCTCGTTCTGTGCCGGGGTGGACCGGGCCATCGAGGTCGTCGAGCGGCTGCTGACGCGGCACGCCGACACCGGCCGCCCGGTCTACGTACGCAAGCAGATCGTGCACAACACCCACGTGGTCACCGACCTGGAGCGGCGCGGTGCGGTGTTCGTGCGGGAGTTGGACGAGGTGCCCCCGGGCGCCGTGGTGGTCTTTTCCGCACACGGTGTCTCCCCCCAGGTGCGCCGGGAAGCGCGGGAGCGCGGCCTGGAGGTGGTGGACGCCACGTGTCCGCTGGTGACCAAGGTGCACTCCGAGGCGAAGCGGTTCGCCGCCCGCGGCGACACCCTGGTGCTGGTCGGGCACGCCGGGCACGAGGAGGTCGAGGGCACCTTCGGTGAGGCGCCGGAGCAGACCGTGCTGGTGGAGACCCCCGGCCAGGTAGCGGAGCTGGAGGTGCCCGACCCCCGGCGTGTCTCGTATCTGACGCAGACCACCCTGGCCGTGGACGAGACTCGCGAGGTGATCGAGGCGCTGCGGGCGCGGTTCCCGGCCCTGAAGGAGCCGCCGAGCGAGGACATCTGCTACGCGACGACCAACCGGCAGTTGTCGGTGGAGCAGGTCGCCCACGCTGCCGATGTGGTGTTCGTGATCGGCTCGGCCAACTCCTCCAACTCGGTGCGGCTGGTGGAGGTGTGCCGTCGCCTGGGCACCTCGGCGCACCTGATCGAGGACGCGAGCGCGATCGGCCCCGCCTGGCTGACGGAGGCGGACACCGTGGGCCTCACCGCGGGCGCCTCGGCCCCCGACCATCTGGTGGAGGAGGTCATCGCGCTGCTGAGAAGGCTGGGCCCTGTCACGGTCACCGAGGAGGAGACGACCGTCGAGAACGTGCACTTCGCCCCGCCCACCGCAGTGAGGACCTCATGACTGCCACGACAGAATCCATGACCGCCACACCGTCCGCGCCGGACACCGCAGGACCCCTGTTGAGCACTCTGGAAGCACCCGCCGCGCTGCGCGAGCTGAGCGAGCGCCAACTGACCGGCCTGGCGGACGAGATCCGCGCCTTCCTGATCGAGAAGGTGACCGCGGTGGGCGGGCATCTGGGCCCCAACCTGGGCATGGTGGAGCTGACCCTGGCCCTGCACCGGGTCTTCACCTCCCCCCACGACACCCTCCTGTTCGACATCGGCCACCAGGCGTATGTGCACAAACTCCTGACCGGCCGGGCCGCCGGTTTCACCACGCTGCGGCAGGCGGGGGGCCTGTCCGGCTATCCGAGCCGCGAGGAATCCCCGCACGACGTGATCGAGAACTCGCACGCCTCCACCGCCCTGTCCTACGCGGACGGCCTGGCCAAGGCCCGGCAACTGCACGGCGAGCAGGACCGCGCCGTCGTCGCCGTCATCGGCGACGGGGCGCTCAGCGGCGGCATGGCCTGGGAAGCGCTCAACAACCTCGGCGGCGCACCCGACCGCCCCGTCATCGTCGTCCTCAACGACAACGAGCGCTCCTACGCCCCCACCATCGGCGCGCTGGCCGACCACCTCCACCAGCAGCGCGCGCAGTCCGACGACAGCATCGACTGGCTCGTGCGCCAGGCTCCCGCCGCCCGCTTCGGCGGCTGCGACGCGGAGGCCGACGGGCCGCTGCCGCTCGCCCGCAGCCTCTTCGAGCTGCTCGGCTTCGCCTACATCGGGCCCGTCGACGGTCATCGCCTGCGCCCCGTGGAGGAGGCGCTGAGCCTGGCGCGTGAGCTGGGGCGGCCGGTGGTGGTGCACACCGTCACCAGCAAGGGCAAGGGGTACCGGCCCGCGGAGGACGAGCCGCAGGACCGGATGCACACCTGCGGTGTCATCGACCCGCACACCGCCGAGCCACTGAAACAGTCCTCCACCCCGTCGTGGACGAGTGTCTTCTCCGATCAGCTCTGCTCCCTGGGGCAGCGGCACGAGAACGTGGTGGCCCTGACGGCGGCGATGCCCGGGCCGACCGGACTGGCACGGTTCGCCGAGCGCTTCCCGCAGCGGTGTTTCGACGTGGGCATCGCGGAGCAGCACGCGGTCACCTCCGCCGCCGGGCTGGCCACCGGGGGGCTGCATCCGGTGGTGGCCGTCTACGCCACCTTCCTGGGCCGTGCCTTCGACCAGGTGCTGATGGATGTGGCCCTGCACCGGCTGCCGGTGACGTTCGTCCTGGACCGTGCGGGCGCCACCGGGCCCGACGGGCCCTCCCACCACGGCATGTGGGACCTGGCGCTGCTGGGGGCCGTCCCGGGTCTGCACGTGGCGGCGCCGCGTGACGCGACGCGGCTGCGCGAACTCCTCGACGCGGCCGTACGGTACGAGGACGCGCCGACCGCGCTGCGGTTCCCCAAGGGCGGGGTGGGCGAGGACATTCCGGCGCTGGAGCGCATCGGGCCCGTGGATGTGCTGCACCGCTCCGGTATCAGCGATGTGCTCCTGGTGGCCGCGGGCCCGATGGCAGCGCCCGCGCGTGAGGCGGCGCTGCGTCTGGAAGGGCAGGGCATCGGGGTGACGGTGGCGGATCCGCGCTGGGTGCTGCCCGTCTCCACCGAGCTGGTGCAACTCGCCTCGCGGCACCGGCTGGTGGTGACAGTCGAGGACAACATCCGCACCGCTGGACTGGGCACAGCGCTGGCCCGGGCCCTCGACGACGACGGCTGCGGCACTCCGCTGCGGGCGCTGGGGCTGCCCGGCCGCTTCCTGCCCCACGCCTCGCGCGAGGATCTGCTCCGCAGGGCCGGGCTGGACGCGAAGGGCATCTCCCAGGCGGTCCTGCGTGCCCGTGCCCACAAACCCCACCAGCAGCCCGACCCGCACACCCCGGCCGAGGTGAGCTGACCATGACCACCGCAGAAACCGCGACCGCTCCTACACCCACACCCCCGACCACGACCACGACCGACCTGGGCATGCCCGCTCCCCCGGACCGGGCCCCGGTGCGCCGCCGCTCGCGAAAGCTGATGGTCGGCGATGTCCCCGTGGGGGGCGACGCACCGGTTTCCGTGCAGACCATGACCACCACCCGCACCGCCGACATCGACGCCACGTTGCAGCAGATCGCGGAGGTCACCGCCGCCGGGTGCGACCTCGTGCGGGTGGCCGTGCCCACCGGCGACGACGCCGCCGCGCTCCCCACCATCGCGCGGCGCTCGGCACTCCCCGTCATCGCCGACATCCACTTCCAGCCCAAGTACGTGTTCGCCGCCCTCGACGCGGGGTGTGCGGCGGTGCGCGTCAACCCCGGCAACATCAAACGGTTCGACGACAAGGTCGGCGACATCGCACGCGCCGCCGCGCAGACGGGCACCCCGATCCGTATCGGTGTCAACGCCGGGTCGCTGGACCAGCGGCTGCTGCGCAAGCACGGCGGCGCCACACCCGCGGCCCTGGCCGAGTCCGCGCTGTGGGAAGCCTCGCTGTTCGAGGAGCACGGCTTCCGGGACCTGAAGATCGCGGTCAAGCACCACGACCCGCTCACCATGATCGCCGCCAACCGGATCCTCGCCGCACGCTGCGACTATCCGCTGCACCTGGGCGTGACCGAGGCCGGTCCCGCGTTCCAGGGCTCGATCAAGTCCGCCGTCGCCTTCGGCATCCTCCTCGGCGAGGGCATCGGGGACACCCTCCGCGTCTCGCTGTCCACCGACCCCGTCGAACAGGTCAAGGCCGGATGCCACATCCTCGCCTCCCTCGGCCTGCGTCGGCGCAAGCTCGAAGTCGTCTCCTGCCCCGGCTGCGGGCGCCTCCAGGTCGACATCCACAAGCTGGCCAACCAGGTCGAAGCCGCCTTCGACGGTTTTCCCCGTCCCCTGCGCATCGCCGTGATGGGGTGCGTCGTCAACGGCCCCGGCGAGGCCCGCGAGGCCGACCTGGGGGTCTCGTGCGGCAACGGCAAGGGCCAGATCTTCCGCCACGGTGAAGTGCTGCGCACGGTGCCGGAGTCGAAGATCGTGGAGGCGCTGCTGGACGAGGCACTGGCCCTCGCCGAGGCGGACGACGCCGAAGACACCGACGATGCCGGAGACACGGCGGTCTGAGGCGGGGTCAGGACCGTCCGGGGCCCGTGTGACCGCGCGACGGGCGGGCACGGCGGTTCAGGCCACGCGACGCCGCAGCCGTGCGCTGAGGCGTTCGACCGTCAGGATCATGACGAAGACCGTGAGCAGCAGAACGGCCAGGCGCTGGTACTGGAACAGGTTCACGGCCGTCAGGATCTCGAAGCCGATGCCGCCCGCTCCCACGAACCCGAGGGTCAGCGAGGCGCGGACGTTCTCGTCGAGCCGGTACAGGACGATGCCCAGGACGGACGGGAGGATGCCCGGCAGTACGGCGTGGGTGACGATCTGGAGTCCGCCCGCTCCGGTGATCCTGAGCGCCTCGACGGGCAGTGGGTCGGCGTCCTCGATGACTTCGGCGATCAGGCGGCCGAGCATGCCGACGCTGTGCACCGTGATGGCGAGCACCCCGGGAAAGGGGCCGAGGCCGACGGCGGTCACGAACACCAGCGCCCAGATGATGTCCGGCACGGCCCGGCACACCGTGATGACGGCGCGGGCCGCGTAGTAGAGCAGCGGGTGCGGAGAGATGTTCTCCGCCGCGCAGCAGGCCAGCGGCAGCGCGAGCACGACGGCAGCGGCGGTGCCGAGGAGCGCCGTGTCGAAGCTCTCCAGGGCGGCGGGGAGGATCGCGCCCACCGAGTCGAAGTCCGGGGGAATGGAGCGCCGCACGATGTCCGCGATGCCGTGCAGTCCCGCCAGGAGTTCTCCCGGCCGCGTCTCCGTCCGCACCAGCGCCTGCCACAGCAGCGCGGCAGCGGCCACCGCGCCGGTCAGGCGCAGGGCCCAGCGTGCGGCGGAGACGCGTGGCGGGGGCGGGAGCGCCGGAGCGGGCGGGTGCTCCGGCTGCTCCGGCGGTGTGCCGGCCTTCTTCACGGGGCGGTCCCTTCCGCCCTCACCGGCCGGCCCCTGCCGCCTTCATGAGCCGGCCCGTTCCGCCCGTTCCGCCGCGTACAGGAGGGCGATGCGGGAGCGGTCCACGCGGGCCGAGGGCAGGTCGAAGGCCACCCGCCCCTGCCGCATCCCCACGACACGGTCCGCGAACGGGAGGGCGAGGTCGGGCTGGTGCAGGACCACCACCACGGCGAGGCCGTCCTCGTGCGCGAGGCCGCGCAGTACGGTCATCACCCCGTGGGCGGCGCGCGGGTCGAGGCTCGCTACGGGCTCGTCGGCGAGCAGCACCAGCGGGCGCTGGCACAGTGCCCGCGCCACGGCGACGCGCTGTGCCTGGCCTCCGGAGAGCGTGTCGGCGCGGCGGTGGGCCAGTTCGAGCATGCCGACCCTGTGCAGGCACCGGGCCGCCTCCGCCTGTTCCGCGCGCGGCCACCTCCCGAGCTGGGAGGCGGGGCTGCGGTGGCGGCCGAGCGCGCCGACGGCGACGTTCGCCAGGGCGCTGCGCCGTCCGACCAGGGCGGGTGACTGGAGGACCAGTCCGATCCTGCGGCGCCGCTCCCGCAGCCGGGCCCCGCGCAGCGCGGTGAGGTCCTCGCCCCGGAGGCGGACCGTGCCCGCCGTCGGTTCCCTCAGCCGGGCGGCGCAGCGCAGGAGCGTGGACTTTCCCGAGCCGTTCGCGCCGAGGACGGCGACGCACTCGCCCGCGCCGCAGCACAGGCCGACGCCGTCGAGGGCCGGTACGGGTGGCGCGTAGCTCATGGTGAGGCCGGTGATCTCCAGTACGGGCCGCCCGTCCGCCTCTACGGGCCGCCCGTCCGCCTCAGCCATCGAGGTCCTTCACGTCGAGCCCCATCTTCCTGGCCAGTGCGCGTACCTCGTCGTAGGCAGTCTCCTGCTGGGCCACCAGGCGAGGTCCGAAGAGCAGGCCCCGGTGCTCTTCGGGGATCTTCGTGAGGTCCAGGGCGAGCAGTTCCTCGCGGACGCGTTCCCGGAAGGGGGCGGGCAGGGTCTCCCGTACCGTGACCGCCTCGTGGGGTATCGGCGCCGAGCGCCACAGGGTGCGCAGTTCCCCCGGCTTGTAGATGCCCGCGTCCTTGGCGATCTCGATCTGCGGTGTGGGGAGGGCTCCGCAGTCGGCCTTGCCCTGGCGGAGTGCTTCGTAGGAAGCGGTGTGGCTGCCCGCGTAGCGGGGCTTCACGCCGCGGTCCGGGTCGATTCCGGCGCGCTTGAGCGCGTAGGCAGGGAAGAGCCTGCCCGAGGTGGACACGGCGTCGGAGTAGGCGAAGGAGCGGCCGCGGCACTCCGTCAGCCGGGTGATGCCGGAGCTGGACGGGGTGACGATCAGGGTGCGGTAGGTGAGGGGGCGCCCTCGGGAGTCGCCGTAGGTCGCCACGACGCGGGCCCGGGCGAGCCGTTCGGCGAAGGCGTAGCCGAGCGGCCCGAACTGGGCGACGTCCAGCTTGCCCTGGCGCATCGCCTCCACCTCGGCGCTGTAGCTGGTCGGGATGTGGAGTTCGACGGGGCAGCCGAGGCGGTCGCCCAGTTGGCGGGCGAGCGGCTTGTAGGCGGGGATGAGGCGGGCGGCGTTCTCGAAGGGGTCGACGCCGAACTGGACCTCGCCGACGGGGCAGTTCCGCGAGCGGGTCTCTCCGCCCGAGGTGCAGGAGACCATTGCCGTGAGGAGCAGGAGAGGGGCGAGGAGGCGGCGGATGCGCGGAAATCCGTGCCGCTGCTGCGTGCTGAATGCGTATCGCGGCATGCGTCCCCCTGTCCCTCTCCGGAAGGAGCCGACTGCCGCGCAATTCTTACGGACCCCACGGGAAGCGTCAATGTTTTCGGCGCGGGCCAGGGTTTTCGACGGGCCCTATATGGAATGCGCTCAGATCAAGAACCCTTCACCGGTAGGCTCGAAATCCGTTCCGCGATCACTCGCCGGGGGCAGGAGGCGGTCCATGACGAGGAAGGGAAGACTGCCGGACAGTGCTCGAAAAGGCATGTTCCGGCAGGTGGTAAGGGGTGTTCACACCGGGAGGCGGGGCTCTGTCCCGGTCGTCTGCGTGCTTCTGCTCGCGTCATTCGCGTTCGTTTCCGCGCCGCCGGATACCGCCCGGCCGGAATCTCCGGAGCCCCATTCGCCACCGCTTTCACAGAGCCTCGCCGAACGCCTCGAACGCGAGGTGACCGAGACGGCGGCTTTCCGGCACCTGCGCGCATTCCAGCGCACGGCGGACAGGCACGGCGGCAACCGCGGCCCCGGCACACCGGGATATTCCGCTTCGGCCGACTACGTACGCGACAGGCTCAGTGAGGCCGGGTATCACGTGCGGTTTCAGGAATTCACCTTTCCCGATTTCGTCCAGACCCGTGAAACGGCGGTGTCCTCCGCACCGGACCGGCGGAGGGAGCTGCACCCCTACATGGCGCGCTTCAGCCCGTCCACACCGGCCGGAGGACTGCGCGCTGAGCTGACCGTCGTGCCCGGTCAGGGCTGCGCTCCCGAGGAGTACGAGGCGGCCGGGGCGCGGGGCCGTATCGCCCTCGTGCGGGGCGAGGAGTGTTCGCTCACCGACAAGCAGCGGGCCGCGGCGCAGGCGGGGGTGAGGCTGCTGCTCATGAACATCGGCGCGCCCGGCAGCGGGATGAACCTGCGGCACCGTATGAAGCCCCCCGAGGCGGGTGTCATCCCCTCGGCCTCGCTGTCGCGCGGAGAGAGCGAACAGCTCGCGGCCGACGCGGCCGGGGGCAGGACGGTGACCCTGCGCGTCGTGCTGCGCGGCAAGCACGTGCGGACACGGTCGTTCAACGTGCTGGCGGACACCCCCACGGGGCGCGCCGACCGCACGGTGGTGCTGGGCGCCCACCTGGACAGCGTGCCGGAGGGGCCCGGGATCGACGACAACGCGAGCAGCGCGGCCATGGTCCTGGAGACGGCGCTGCGCCTGGCGCCGCACGCGGGGCAGGTGCGCAACCGGGTGCGTTTCGCCTGGTGGGGCGCGGAGGAGCGGGGCATGGTCGGCTCGCAGCACTACGTCGACCAGCTCAGCGCCGAGGAGCGGGACGCCATCGCGCTGAACCTCAACTTCGAGACCATCGGTGCGCCGAACTACGCGCGCATGGTCTACGACGGCGACGACAGCGACGGCACGGGAGCGGGCCCCGGGCCCCCGGGTTCCGCCGCGATCGAGGAGGAGTTCACGCGCTACTTCGCTCGGCGCGGGCTGCCCACGGTGGGTCTCGACTTCGACGGGCGCAGCGACTTCGGTCCTTTCATCGAAGCGGGCATCCCGGCGGGCGGCGGTTCCGGTGGATACAACCATGTGAAGACACCCGAGTGGCAGCGGCTGTTCGGCGGCCGGGCGGGGCAGTATCTGGATCCGTGCTACCACCAGACCTGCGACACCACAGGCAACATCGACCGCACCCTGTTCGGCCAGTTCGGCGACGCCATGGCCTATGTGACGGGCCGTTTCGCGCGGGACCTGTCCGGGGTCGGGCGGTGGTGAGGTGACATCGGACGGTGGTGAGGTGACGGGGAGGGAACGGGAACAGGAACCGGCCGTCCGTGCACCGGGCGGTCCTGGAGTGTTCTTCCTCGGTCTGCTGCTGCTCTCCTCCACCACCGCGTCGGCGGGCGTCGCCACCGTGCTCCCCGCGCTCGCCTCCGCCATGGACCTGGACAGCGTCACGAGCACCTGGCTGATGACGGTGTACGCCACCGGCTTCGCCGTCGCCACCCCGGTGTTCGGCCGGGTGGTCGATCTGTTCGGGCTGCGCGCCGCGACGGGGTGGGGGCTGGCGTTGATGACGGCGGGTTCGCTGCTGTGCCTGTGCGCGTGGTCCCCCGTCGCGTTGCTGGTGGGGCGCGCCGTGCAGGGCGCGGGCGGTGGCGCGGTGCCCGTCGTGGCGAGCGCCGCGCTCGTGGCCCGTGGCGACGAGGCGGCCAGGCGGCGCGGGCTGAGCGTGTTCACCGCGCTGATGACGCTGACCTCCGCGACCATGCCGGTGTTCGCGGGGGCGCTCGCGCAGCTCATGAGCTGGCGCGCCCTGTTCGCCGCCTCAGCGGTGAGCGCGCTGGCGCTGGTTCCCGCGACCCGGAAGGTCGCGGCGCGGTCGCGGGCCGCGGGACGGTTCGACGCCGCCGGAGCGGCGGGTGTCGTCGCCGCCGTGTGCGGTGCCCTCCTGTGCGTCCGGACGGCGGCTGCCCCTGCCGCTTCGGGGCCGTGGGTGGCGGGACTGGGCGGGGCGCTGGTCGTCGTGGGGCTGGCGGTGGCCTGGTACCGCAGGACCTCCTTCGTCCCTGTGGGCCTGCTGCGTGACCGCCGGGTGGCTGTCGTCGTCGCTTCGGGTTTCACCCTGTTCGGTACGTACTTCGGGCTCCAGGTCATGATTCCGCTGCTGCTGCACGCGGCGCGCGGGTGGTCCCCCGCGCAGATAGGTCTCGCCCTGCTGCCGGTGGGGGTGTGCGGCGCGCTCGGCTCGTGGGCCGTGGGCCGGGGGAAGGAGGGGAGGGAGCGGCGCTCCCCCGCACCCGTGCTGGCGGTGTGCGGCACGCTGGGGAGTGCGGCGGCTGTTGCCGCGACGCTCTGGCCCGACCGCCCCTGGGCGCTGGTGGGCGCCTTCGGCGTGGTCTCGGGGTGCATCGGCGCGGGGAACGTCGTGCTGGTGGGCGCCCTGGCGCGGGTGGTGCCCGCGCGGGTGCACGGGGCGGCGCTGGGCCTGTACAACCTCGTGTTCTACCTGGGTGGTTCGGTCACCTCGGCCGTGGTGGGCAGGCTCCTGGACGTGTCGCCGAGGGGTGCTCTGGGTGTGCTCACCGTGCTGACGGGCGCCACCCTCCTCCTCTCCGTGCTGTGGCCTCGCGGCGCCCTCAGCCGACCGGCGCCACGTATGCCAGCAGAGGACGGCCCCGCAGACCGAAGAGTTCCTTGAACGGGCCGTTGCGGCGGCCCCCTTCGAAGACGGGCACGCCGCGGCGCAGTGCCTCGTGAATGCCTTCGAGGAACAGCAGGTAGTTGGGGCTGAAGGTGGGGGCCGCCCCGTAGTCCACCCCGCTGATCCAGAAGTGCAGCCGCTCCTCGTCGACGAGGCACGCGGCGCCGCCGATGAGCCGTCCGTCCAGGCGCTGCTCGATGATGCGTGCCCGGTCGCCCAGGGCGGTGACGAAGCGCTGGAAGAGGCCCTCGGGGAAGAAGGAGGTGGCGCCGAACTTCGCCATCGTCGCCCGTACCAGCTCCAGCAGCCCGTCCAGGTCGGCCTCGCGCGGGTCCACGACGCGGGTCGCGAGTCCCGCCTCGGCCGCGCGACGGCCGTAGCGCCGCAGCCGCTGCCGCTGACGTGGCCTCAGCGATGCCACGAACGCGTCGGCGGTGGGGTGGCGCCGCAGATCGGCGGTGAAGCGTTCGTCCACCCGCACCCGGCACATTCCCCGGTCCGGCGCCGCCCGGTCCAGGGCTGTGGCCAGTGCCCCCGGCGCCTCCACGTTGACCAGGCCGTACCACTGCGCGCCGCCATCGCGGGCGATGCGGTGTGCCGCGTCGAGCAGTGCGTCCAGCAGTGGCGCGGTCAGCGGGCCTCGGGCCAGGATCCGGGTGTCGTAGCAGTGCCACACGTGGCTGAGCAGACCGGACCCGGCCCCGGCCCCGCCTTCGGCGCCCGTCCCCGGCCGCGCGGGCAGTTGGTGCCGCAGGACGCCGAGCGGGTCCATCTCGGGCTGGTGGAAGAGGGGGAGGGCCGCGCGGGCCGCGCCGTCGCGGTCGCGGGCCAGGAGGTAGGAGGTGCGGGCGATGTGGTGGAGGGGCGCCGCCGCGTAGGCGTCGAGGTAGGGCGGGTGGTGGAAGAGCGGCGCCCGGCTGTCCCTGGCCAGGCCGGCCCACACCTCACGGACCGCTTCGAGGGAGTCGTGGGACTCGACGTGGAAGGCGTGGGAGGCGCGGGACGTGCCGGAGGTGTGGGAGGCGTTCATACGGTCCATCCCGCCCGCAGCATGAGGTGGAGGAACCGCCGTGCCTCCGCGACGTCGAAGGACAGCAGGCTGTCCAGCGCCGCGTGCTCGATCAGCCGCGTCTCGTGGGCCGCGCCGTCGACGCCCTGCGCGAGCGACATGGCACGCGCGTACCAGCCGCGCTCGTCCTCGGCCATCCGCTCCAGGAACCAGGCCCTGTCCTCCGCTGTGCTGTCCGACAGCAGCGCCCGCAGGTTGAACGGGCCGGGCCAGGCGCGTGCGTACACGCGTCCGTCCCCGGGTGCCGTGGGTGTCCCCGACGCCATGGGTGTCCCGGCCAGCGGGCTGAGCGCGGCGGCGACCGGGGGCAGGCGGTCCGCCCAGCGCCGGGTGAGCCCGGGGTCGGCGCCCAGCGCCTCCAGGGAGGTGAGGGCTCCCGCCGCCACGGCCGCCGTGCGTTCCAGGGCCGCTTCCGCGTGCTCCGCGGCGAACGGGTCGACGCGGCCGGTGCGGCTGTGCTCGGGGGCGCCGGGTGCGGGGAGCCGTTCGGCCAGGCGGCGCGCCCCCCATCGCGCGGTGAGCGCGGCCAGTTCCGCCATGCCCACGGGGCCGTCCTCGCCGTGTGCCTCGCACAGTAAGGTCAGCGCCGAGGCGGCGACGGCCGCACTGCGGCGCAGTTCCGCCGGGTCGGTCTTGTCGACGCTGTCGGCGTCGGAGTGGTGGAAGCGGTCGGGCCAGTGGCCGAGCTGGACGGAGGGTATGCCCAGGGAACGGTCGGCCAGGACACCGTGGTCGGAGGCACCGGTGAAGGGCGTCGCGCGCCAGGCCCAGGTGTCGCACCCCACAGCACCGCTGAAGGAGCGTCCGGCGGGAGGCAGGGCACGGACACACTCCTCGACGACCGGGGTCAGGCACGACGGCAGATGCTGGGGCGAGCGCTCCACGATCAGCGGTGAGCCGCACAACCGCTGGTCCTCTCCGGTCATGTCGAGGTTGACGGCGGCGAAGGGGAGCGGGTCCCCTCGCAGTTGGTAGGCGGTGTGCGCGTAGGCGGCCGTGCCCACGATCTCCGGTGCCCACACGAAGCGCACCGGGCGGCGCGGTGCCCGCGCGGCGAGCAGCCGTCCCGTCTCCAGTGCCGTGCACACCCCGGAGGCGTTGTCGTTGGCTCCCGGCGCGGGGTGGCACAGGTGTGCCGTGACCAGGGCGTGTGCGCCCGGTACCGTCCCGCCGGGGGTACGGGCCGTGACCACGGGCATCGTGTCCGGTCCCTGTTCGGCGCGTACGGCCACGCGCACCCCGCCTCCCGCCCTGCGGGCCCGGTCCAGCCGCGCGAACGCGGCGGGCGGGACGCTGAACCCGGACAGCTCCGTCCCGTGGGGCAGTTCGAGACGGCGGACGGGGCCCTCGTTGCCGACCGCCACGGCGCGGGCCCGGTGCCCGAGCAGAAGGGGCACCAGGTCAGGACCCGGCGGGCCCGCGTGCAGGACGAGGGCGCCGTCCGGCCACTCGTGCGGAGGGTCGTCGGGCCAGCGGACCAGCGGCAGTTCCACTCCCCCTGGCGGGGTGGGCGCCGAGTAGGCCGCCAGCCCGTAGGGCTGTTCCGGGTAGCGCATCAGTGGCGGGCCTCCGTCCGCCAGGGCGAGCGAGGCGCTGTGCGGTGTCCATCCGACGGGTGCGGTGAAGGTCCACCAGCGGTGGCTGCCGTCGGCGGGCAGCCGCAGGATCTCCACGTCCACCAGGCCCGCCTCCTCGGCTGCGGTGGCCACGAGCGCGGCGGCAGCGTGCACGCCGTGGGACGCCTGGTAGCGGTCGTGGCGCACCAGTCGCCGCAGCAGGCCCATGGTCCGGTCGGTGTCGACGTCCTCGTGTGTCCGCTCCACGAGGCGACGGAGGTCATCCACGGCGGGTCAGCGCCTCGGTCACGGCGCGCTCGCGCTCGTCGGACAGGGGCACGGACAGGCGGAGCAGTGCGGGAGAGGGCGGCACGGTGCAGACCTCCTTGCCGAGGATGCGGCGGTGTTCGAGGACGGTCCGGGTGCGTGCGTCGTCCGCGACGACGGTCCAGGGCAGCCACGGCGCCTCGTTCCCGTCCCCCTCCCCCGGTGTCGGCACCGGCACCGTGCAGCCCGCGGCCCGCAGCATCCGGAGGAAGCGCGGCCGTACCTCGGCGACGCGTGCCCGCAGCCCCGCGAACACGTCGCCCTCCGCGAGCATCGCCAGCGCCGCGTGCAGCCCCAGCTCGCCCGCCGCCAGCGGCGGGGCGACGTTCCGCAGCCGCGCCGTCGCCCGCGGGGAGGCGAGCGCGAACCCGGTCCGCAGTCCGCCCGCGCAGTAGCCCTTCGAGACGCCGCGCAGCACCACGAGGTTGGGGTGCCGGGCGACCAGGGGTGCCACCGACACCTGCGGCCCTCCGTAGCAGGCGTAGGACTCGTCCACCACCAGCAGTCCGTCCCCGTCCCCGGTCCGCGCGAGCACGTCGGCGAGGCGGCCGACCGCCTCGGCCGTGCAGAGGGTGCCGTCCACGGCCGGGCGTTCGGCCAGCACCAGCGAGGGTGTGTGGCGCGCCGCCCGCGCGGCGGCCTCCTCGACGCTCCGCGCGGGCGGCACCGTACGGGCGCCGAGCCGCCGTGCCCACAGCGGCAGGTCGGGGTGGTGGGCCGCCAGGTGCAGCACGGTGGCGGGGGCGGCGGCGAGGCAGGCGAGCGCGTGCAGCAGTCCCGTCGTGCCCGCTCCCACCGTGACGTGCTCCGGTGTGAACCGGCACCCGAAGTGTGCCGAGAGCACGGGTGCCGCGCGCCGGGCGCCGAAGGGGTCCCGTACGGCGTAGTGCCGTGCGCGTTCGCCGAGTTCGGCCGGGGCACAGCGCAGCAGCCCGGTCCAGACGTGTTCCAGGAGCGGTGCGCTGAACCGTGCCTCGTCGGGGGACCAGCGCAGGTCCAGTGCCTCGTCGCCCGGGTGCGGCTGCCGCGCGTGTGCGGTGACCGCGAGCCGTTGTGCGGGTCTCACCGGGCCGAGAGGCCCTGCTTGGAGAGGAAGCCGCAGATGTCGCAGAGTCCTTCGGGGTTCGGTACGCCCTCCTGGAGGAGGTAGACGCACTCGCAGATGCCGCAGGTCTCCTCCACGAGGGGCAGCATGAACCGCTGGGACGTCGAGAACGCCTGGAAGAGGTAGTAGTCGATGCCGGGCCACAGGTCGTAGAGGTGGTCGGCGAGGGCGTAGGCGAGGGACCGTTCGTCGGGCCCTGTGGTGAACCTTCCCGGTGTGCCCTGCCGGGTCAGCTCGGGGGCGACGATCTCCAGATAGAGCGTCAGTTCCTTCTTCGTGATCCGGTACAGCGGGAAGACATAGCGGAACCGTCCGATCTCGCGCACGGGTATGCCGCCCATGCGGTAGCCGCTGGTGAACCAGGTGACCAGGCTCGCGACGAGGTCGTCGGCGTTGAGGCCGAAGGCCACGACGGGCGCGCCCCTCTCCTCCGCCGCCCGCTCCAGCATGCGGCGCATCACGTGGTGCACGATGACCATGTTCATGGAGCGGTGCTCGCCCGACATGAGTTGGTTCATGGCGTCGACGAAGGGGCGGCGCAGCCGGAAGGTGTCCTCGACCTCCCTCGCCGTGACGATGGTGTGCTCGATGCCCAGCCCCTCGCACGAGCGGCGTGCGGCCTCGAAGGTCGCCGGTTCGTCCCAGTCGGGCAGCCCGGTGACCGTCACGGCGGTCATGGCGCTGTCCGGGTAGCGGCCCCGGGTGCGTTCCAGGAGCTTGAGGTAGGAGACGCTGTCGCGTCCGCCGGAGAGGCCGATGACGCTGTGGTCCCCTTCGCGGAGGGTTCCGCCGTGGGTGATGCTCTGGGTGAACGTGGACTCGACGTACTCCACGAACGCCTCGGCTCCCAGTTGTTCGGCGCGTACCTCCAGCTCTCCCGCCTCGTCGAAGAGGACCCGCTTGGTGTAGACGGGGGAAGGGCTGCCGTAGGTGCGGGTGGCCGGTTTGCGGGTGACGTCGAGGTCGTAGTGGCGCACCTGTTTCACGGTGATCAGATCGTCCTCGCCGACCGTGAGCACTTCTTCGGAGACGGGCTTGTTGTCGCGGTAGGTGAGGACGGCGTTGGCCGGTATGCCGTGTGCCCGCAGCACGTCGCGCAGGGGCTGTCCGGGGCGGGCGGCCAGGCTTTCCGACTCCCCCACCTTGTTGATGAAGACCACGCTCACGGTTCTTCTCCTTCGTCGTCGGAGGACCACACCGCCAGTGGCACGTCCCTCTCCTGCGGGGTCCAGGCGCCGTGCTCGTAGCGGTACGTGGGGTCGGGTACGGGGAAGGCCGCGGAGGTGGCGACCCCTACTACGGTGCCGAGGCGCGCGTGCACCTCGGGAGAGCCGGGCAGCAGACCGCTGCGGGTGAGGTCGGCGGGAGCGAGTACGTCGGCGCAGGGGGCGAGCCGTTCTCTGGCCTCGTCGGCGAAGCGTTCCTCGGTGCCGGGGTGGGGGTGGAGCCAGCGCACGCGGCCCGCGCCCCCGCTGGGCAGGCGGCAGCGGTGCGGTGTGTCGAGCGCGCTCCAGGCGCGCGCCGCGTTCTCGTCATGGGCCACGGGGGCGAGCCCGTGGTCGGCGTGCGCGGTGACCGTCCAGCCGCTGTCGGCCCAGCGGGCCGCCGCGGTGTCGAGCAGCCGCAGGGCGCGGGTCAGGCTGCGGTCCGGGCCGAACCTGTGCAGGTGGGTGTCGAAGTCGACGTAGGCCCACACCAGGAGGGGGCGGCGCTGATGTGCCGTCAGCAGCTCGTCGAGCTGTCGCAGGACGGTGCCGACGGTGAGGTCGGGCGGGGCGGGAGCGGGGGTGGCGGGAGTTCGGGTCAGGGCGGGGGCGGGGGCGGGGGTCGCCGGGACACGGTGGGCACCGCGCAGCAGCGCCGCGGCCCACGGGCCGTCGAGTGCGTCGAGTTCCCGTCCGAGCGCATATGCCGGGACATTCATTTCCGCGGCCCGCTCGAATAACGTGCGTACCGGCCGGTATGCAACAGATCGCACATGGCCGGAGCACTTTCCCGACGCGGTCCAATTCCGCCATCGCCCATGAGCGACATCCAGCAGAACCTCTCCCCCGGCGTTTCCCCCGCAACTTCCGTCCCGGCTCCCGGCAATCCGGTATTCGGCGCCGACCACGAGATGCTCCCTCATATCCGCGCCGGTGACCGCGGTCAGCCATGCCGTGGTGGACGTCGTCGGAAACGTCGAACGCAGTGTGCGGACGCGCGCCCTGCGCAGGGATCCGGCGGCCCACTCGGCTCCGAGCCCGTCCAGCGCCAGTACGACGACCCCCTCGCTGGTCGCGGAGAGCTGACGAAGGACCAGGTCAGGGACGGTACGCAGATCGGGCGGGCCGGGCATGGGGAGCGGAGCCGCACCCAGGGGGGACGGCCCCGCCGTCACGTGACCGTCATCCCTCAGAGGTTGGGGACGCAGTCCGTGCACGTCGTGCGGAACTTCACGAGCTGGAAGTTCTGACGCTCCGCCACCATCTCCTCAACAAGGTCGGGGACGAGCATGACGGGCGTTTCGGTACGCGTGACTTCCTGAAGTTCCTGGTCGAACACTTGATACCTCCTCGATCGAATACGCCCTGTGATCCGCGGGTCGCGGATCCTCATGTCGCGTCATATTCGATTTCCCGAATATGGCTCTTCGAGGCGGAGCGTAGAGGAATCGCCAGGTAAACGTCAGGTCGAATTCTGGACAGCCGCATCTGTCCGGTGCATGAATCAGCGGAGACGCCGCGTCCGTCACCGGCCCTCTGACACGTCCACGTCCCGTGTCCGGCTGCCGTCCTCGCGTCGCAGCCGGGCGGTGAGGTGGTGGCGCAGCGACTGGCCGACCGCCGCCATGTCGTGGACGAAGTCGAGCGTGTCCCCGTCGGTCAGGGTGTAACGGCGGCGGGTGGTGTCGACCTCTTTGGCGGTGGGAGCGAGGGCGACCTGATGGGTGGTGAGATCGGCCGCTCCGTCGTCGGCGCGGCCGACCAGGATCTCCGCGACACCGGTGGGCTGGGTGATCAGCGCCTCCACCCGCCCCTCGGGCTGGAGCCGCCACCAGCCGCTCTCCCGCGCCGAGGGCCGGAGCGGGGCGCCGTCCGCGTCGAGCAGCCAGGCGCGGGTCTCGTAGTGCAGAAAGGGCCGTCCGTCGTGACGGAAGGTCATCTCCTGCGCGTACGCGAACCCCTCGGCGAGCGTCGGGTACTCGCCGCGGCCGTGCCCCCTCCATGTGCCCAGCAACCCGGCCAGTGGCGCGAGCAACGCGTGCGGCGCGGGTGCTTCGTCCGGCCGGAGTGCGTCGGGGTACGGGTGGTGGGTGGTGGCGGGGTCGAACATGGGATGCGCTCCTGGGACGGGGGGCGGTGCCGGTGCTGGTATCAGGAGGCAGCCTAGAGTGCCGGGCGCCCACCTGCTGCCACGGCGTGACGCGCGGCCGGTGCGCTGCTAACGGGGCTTGTGCTTCTGGCGGATCAGAGGGCCGGTCGGCTGAGAGCGGCCAGCGCCCGTCTGGCTCAGGAGGGCCGCGGGTCGTTCTTGTAGCCGATGACCACGTGTTTGTCGCCGCTGGAACGGTGTGTCTCGCAGTGGGCGAACCCGGCCTTTGTGAGGAGTCCGGTGAATTCATCGGCTGTGCGGTGCCGTCCCTGGGTTTCCAGATGCATGGTCAGGTTCATTGCGGACGTGGCGAGAGGGCCTTGGCGGTGGTCGTCGAAGAGCCTGTCCATCACGAGCACCCGCCCGTGGTCCTGACAGGCGCGGTGTGCCTTGCGCAGTAGCTGGAGGCACTCGTGGTCGGGCCAGTCCGACAGGATGTAGCCGAAGGCGATGCAGTCGCCTTCGGGGAAGTCGTCGGTGAAGAAGTCGCCGGGGGCGAAGGCGAGCCGGTCGCCGAGGCCGTAGGCGGTACGGGTTTCCTCGAGGTAGGGCTGGACCCGGGGCAGGTCGAACACCGTTGCCCGGAGTGTGGGTGAGGCGTGCAGCGCGGCGACCGCGAACGGTCCGCCTGCGCCGCCGACGTCGACGAGGTGGGCGGTGCCGGCCAGTCCGACGAGCGCGGCGAGTTCCCTGGAGGGGGCGAAGCTGAGGTCCCACATGGCGTTGAGGAAGGCACGGGTTGCCTGATCGCTGCGGTAGAGGGAGGCGAACGGCTGCGGCTCGGGGCTGTCCACGGAGTCCTTGCCGTGGCGGAGATAGGCGTCGAGCCGCGGCATCCTGCTCGCCGTTTCCTCGACGAGGTGGGTGATGAATCCGCCGATGTACCGCTCGTCGTCGGGGTCGACGAAGGGCCGCACGGTCTCCGGGAGGCTGTAGTGGCCTGTGGGTGTGCGCCGGATGACCTCGAACGCGGTCAGGACCAGCAGTATGCGCTCCAGCGTGTCTTCGTCGACGCTCAGCTCCGTGGCGATGTCCCGCGCGGTGCCCGGCCCGTTGGCCGCGAGGTGGGAGAACACGCGGTGGCGGTCGGCCAGGTGCAGGACCGGTGTCGCGATCACGCCGAACAGGGTTTTCTCCAGGTTGCTCGGCAGCATGAGGTCCTCCTGTGTGGTGCGGTGTCAGCCGCTGGGCGGGGCGATGGCCTGCTCGATGAGCGCGGCGAAGTGCCGGGGGTGGGTCAGGTGCGCGATATGGCCGGCACCGTCGATGTGTTCGTGGCGTCCGTCGGGGATCAGGTCGCAGAGGTGAAGTGCGCTCTCTTGGTGGTGGGGAAGTGAGCGGGTTCCCGAGGCTGCGAGGACGGGTGTGGTCATCGTGAGGGGGTCGAAGGAGGGCAGACCGATCGTGGGGTCTGTCATCTCGTGGATCAGGGCGGTGCCGAGCGCGGCGAGTTCTTCGTCGCTCTGACCTGCGGCGGGGTGGCCGAGGACAGCTTCCTGGAGGGCCCTGGCGGTAGCGGCCGGGCCTTCTTCGGCTGTGTCGTCGATGAGTTGTTCCCAGGGGGCGGTGGCGGGCCACCAGGGCAGCCAGGGAAGGGGCGGTTCGAAGGCGACGACCGCTTTGACCAGCTCGGGATGCCGGGACGCCGCGGTGAGCGCCACCAGAGCGCCGTAGCTGTGTCCGGCCACGACGGGCCTGGGCAGTGTGGAGGCCGCCGTGGCCAGATCGTCGACGTGGTCGGTCAGCACGGGCCGAGGGGATGCGAGCGCGCGGGAGGCGCCCCACCCTCGGCGGTCGTAGCCGACGGCGCTCCAGCCGGGAAGGTGGTCCGCGATGCGGCGGAAGCTCCCGCTGTGGTCCATCGTTCCGTGGACGAACAGGACCGTGTCGGGGCCCGTGCCCTTTCTCGTGTGCCTGACCGGCCGGGTCATGCGGGTATCCCGTCAGAGGAGAGGAGGGAGGCGATCTGTTCGGGGGTGGGAGCGGTGATCAGCGCGTTGGTGTCCACGGGGGTGTCTGCCAGGGACTCCAGGCGCTGGAGGAAGGCGGCCAGGGTGAGGGAGTCGCCACCGCTGGTGAAGAAGTCGGAGTCGGCCTGGACCTGGCGCAGGGGGATGTCCAGGGCCTGGGCGAAGCACTGGGCGACTTCCCAGGTCAGGCGGGAGTGCTGCCTGCGGGGCGCGGCGGTGGAGCCGTGGCAGGAGACGGACGCGGGGGCGGGCGTGGTGGTGGGCTCGGTGGGCTCGGTGGTGTCGTCGGTGTCGTCGTTCCGGGTGCGCGGGGGTTCGGCGACGGCGGTGAGCGCGGCAGAGTGGTCGGTCTTGTCGTTCTGGGTGCGCGGGAGTTCGGCGACGGTGGTGAGTGTCTGGGGCCGCATGGCGCCGTGCAGGTGACTGGCCAGGTGGTCGCGGACCGGTGCTTCGTCGAGGTCCGGGCCCTCGGGCATGACCAGGGCGTGGAGGCGGCCGTCGTGCTCGTCCACGTGGCAGTCGGCGACGCCGGGCGCTGATTCCAGGACGCGTTCGACCTCGTCGAGTTCGAGGCGCTGGCCGCGGATCTTGACCTGGCGGTCGCGTCGGCCGACGTAGTCGAGCGCGCCGTCCGGGCGCTGTCGGCAGATGTCGCCGGTGCGGTAGAGCAGACCGGCGGGCCCGGTGGTCGTGTACGGGTCGCGGATGAAGCGTTCTTCCATCAGGTCCGGCTGGTTGAGGTACCGGCCGACGCCGACGCCCCCGATCCACAGTTCCCCTTCCTGACCGGGCGCGACGCGGCGCAGTGCCTCGTCCAGGAGGTATGCCCGCTTGTTGGCGACGGGCCGGCCGATCGGCGGCCGCTCCTCACCCGGGGCGCATTCGTGACAGGTCGCCATGACGGCGGTCTCGGCCGGGCCGTACAGGTTGAACAGGCGACGCCCGGGGGCCGCCCACCGCTGCACCCACGTTGCCGGCAGCCGCTCCCCCGCGGCCGCCGCGATGCGCAGGTCGGGCAAGGGCTGATCGGGCAGCGCCGACCACACGGAAGGCGTGAGGATCACCGTGGTGACCTTCTCGGACGCGAGCAGCCGGACCAGCGGTGGTCCGACGGTGAGCTGGTCGGCCGGAGCGACGACGAGGGTGGCGCCCGACAGGAGCGCGAGCGTGAGGTCGGCGATGCAGCCGTCGAAGTTCGGGGACAGGAATTGGAGGACCCGCTCGCCGGGTCGCAGTCCGAAGATCTCACGCTGGGCGAGGTGAAGGTTGACCGTCGCCTCGTGGTTGATCCCGATGGCCTTCGGGGCGCCGGTGGTGCCGCTGGTGAAGACGACGTACGCGCTGTCGCCTGCCGAGACGCCCGTCAGCGGCGCTTCCTGCCGGGAGTCGGGCGCGTCGGTGCCGATCACGCGGGCGGGGAAGGCCGAAGCGGGCAGGGTGCCGTCGCCGATGACCAGGCGCACGTCGGCGTCGACGAGCATGGCCCGCAGGCGCTCGCGGGGGCAGGTCACGTCCGCGAGCAGGAACGCGGCGCCGGACTTGGCGACGGCCAGCACGGCGAGGACGAATTCGACCGAGCGCTCCATCACCACGGCGACCACCGCGCCGGGCTGTGCGCCGAGGTGGCGCAGCCGGTGGGCCAGGGCGTTGGCCCGCTGGTCGAGTTCGCGGTACGTGACGGCGGAGTGCGGCCCCTGCACCGCCGTCGCCTCGGGTGTCAGCCGGGCTTGCCGCTCGAAGACCTCGTGCCAGCAGTGCGCGGGCGGGGGTTCGCTCGGCGGCCCCGGTGGGTCGCCGCCATCGGAACGGGCGTGCTCTTCGGCTGCCTGGACGGCGGTGGTGGCCTCGGCCGGTGCGTCGGTGGTGGCCTCGGCCCGTGTGTCGGCGGCGGTGGCCTCGGCCGGTGCGTCGGTGGTGGCCTCGGCCGGTGCGTCGGCGGAGACCCGGATGTGTGCGTGGTCGAGACAGCGGGTGTTGCCGTGCAGGCCCCAGGACAGCGCGTCCGGACCCGGCTCCGGGGCGTAGGCCGGGTACCTGGCCAGAAAGCCCTCGATGGCGAAACCCGCCAGGCGTTCGGCATAGCCCGCGCCCGGGCAGGCGTGCCGCCCGGTGCCGAAGCCGAGGTGCTTGGGACCGCACCGGGCCAGATCCAGCTTCCCGGGTGCGGTGAAGGTCTGGGGGTCGAGGTTGGCGGCGGCCAGGTGGACCAGGACGTTGTCGCCTGCCGCGATCGGCGTCCCGCGGACCGTCACGTCAGTGGTGGCCCTGCGCGCGACGTACTGGCTGGATCCGTTGAGGCGCATGGTCTCGGTGACGGCCGACGGGATCATTCCGGGCTCCGCGCGCAGCTTCCGCCGGCAGGCCGGGTCGTCGTGCAGGGCCAGCAGGGCCGAGGTGACGAGGTGGGGCAGGGTCTGGTACCCGCCGCCGACCAGGACGATGCAGTTCGCTGCGATGGCGAACAGTTCCTCGTCGCTCGGTGTCCGGTCGGCCAGGGGGGCCGTCAGGGAGCTGATCACGTCGTCGCCGGGAGTGTGCAGGCGGTTCTGTGCCTCCTGCCGCAGTACGGAGAGTGCCTCGGTCAGGTCCCGGTCCACCTGGGGGTCCGGGGGTGCCTGTAGCGCGGAGAGGCCGCCCAGCAGCCGTTCATAGGCTTCGGCCCACCGGGTCAGGTCCTCCTCCCGTCCCGGCATGCCGAGCAGAAGGGCCACCAGTGCGGCGGGAAGTTTCGCGGCGAAGTCGCCGACCAGGTCCAGGACTCCCTCGGTGGGCAGGCCTTCGAGGGCGCGGTCGGCGATCCGCCGCAGGTCGCTCTCGCGGCTCTTCATCCGCTTGCCGGAGAACTGTCCGGCGAGTGCCGAGCGGATGGTGCTGTGCTGCGGCGGGTCGAGGAAGAGCATCTGCTCGTGCACCATCGCGCTCAGGGCGGCGGAGGCGTGCAGGCCCCGCTCGCGCAGTGCGGCGTGGTCGTGTTCGCGTACGGAGGAGAACCGGCTGTGGTCGCGCAGGATCTCGACCGCCTCTGCGTAGCCGGAACACACCCAGACCGAGCCGACCTCGTCGAAGAACAGCGGGCCCAGCTCGGCGATCGCGTCGATGTAGACGGACGGGTTCGCGATCACTTCGGGCGACCTGAGCAGGTGCACTCCATGCCGGGCACGGTCGTATCCGGCTGGGCGCTCAGGCAGATGCATGGCTCTCCTCCACATTGGCAGGGGCACCGGCGCCGGGCAGCGGCGTGGTGCGCGTGCGTCCGTTGGGTTGACGTGACCGGCGTGACCGGCATGCTGGCGTGACCCGGCTCAGCCGACGTGACCGGCATGCCGACGTGGCCGGCTCAACTGACGTGGCCGACGACCACTCCGTTGGCGCCGACCGCCTCGACGGGCAGAACCTCGACCCGGGCGAAGCCCGCGTCCAGCAGCCAGCGGCGGTACTCGGCGGCGGAGTAGTTCTTGCCGCCCTCGGTCTCCACGAGCATGTTCATCCCCATCAGGGCCGCGGGCGGAGGGCCGGTGCGCTCGTCGTTGAGCAGCAGCTCGCAGATCAGCACCGCGCCGTCGGCGGGCAGGGCGGCCCGGACCTTGCGCAGCAGCGCCCGCCCGTTCTCCTCGTCCCAGTCGTGCAGGATCATGCTCAGGATGACGGCGTCGTAGCCGCCCGGCAGTGCGGGATCGCGGTGGAAATCGCCTGCCACCGCGTCGATCCTGCCGTCCAGCCCGGCTTCGGTGACCTTCGTGCGTGCCAGGTCGCACACATGGGGCAGATCGAAGACGGTGGCCGACAGATGGCCGAAGCGGTGGCACAGTTCGATGGGGAACGCCCCGGCGCCGCCGCCGACGTCCAGCAGCCGTGTGTGCCGGGTGAAGTCGTAGACCCCGGCCAGCGTGCGCGCCGTGAGGACGGAGACGGAGTACATGCAGTCCCAGAACATCTGCATCATCTCCGGGTCCTCGGTGTCGAAAAGGGACTCCTGCGTGCCCGGTGTCCAGGTGGTGGGGCGGTTCGTGCGGAGGGCCTCGACGATGTGCTGCCATGCCGGGTACTCCCGGGAGTCCAGATAGCGTACGAATCCGCCGAAGTAGTACGGCCGCCCCTTGACCAGGAACTCCTCCGCCTGGGCGGAATTGCGGTAGTGGGCACCTGACTTGTCCAGCAGGCCCAGCGAGGCGCAGCCGGCCAGGAGCAGGTCGGCCGGACGGTGGGCGATCCCCAGCCCGGCCGACACCTCCTCCACCGTCAGCTCGCGCCCGTCGGCCAGCAGGTCGAACAGACCGATCTCGATGGCGCCCGCGTAGGTCTTGAAACTCCAGAAGCCCGTGGCGAGCTGCATCAGCGCCGTGGGCGGCAGTGCTGGGTGGTTGTCGGGGGCCGGTCCGGGCGATGGGCGTTGGGTGGTGGACAGCTCGGGCATGGTGCACTCCTCACAGTCGGTCATAGGGCCGCCGCGGCCGGCGGCAGGGGCGTCACGTGATCTCGGCGGGGTCCGGCAGGACCTGTGGTGCCTGCCCTCCGGCGACCGGGCCGAACAGCGGATCGGCCGACAGCGGCCGGAAGCGGGACTGGAAGAACCGCAGCGTCGACGGCTCGTGGGTGAACTCCACTCCCGAGCACAGCTCCTCCCGCCGCTCGTACAGCCGGATCACGCTGTCGGCCACCACATCCATGTGGCCCTGTGTGTAGGCGCGGCGCGGAATGGTGAGCCGGACCAGTTCCAGCGGCGGATACCGGTTCTCGCCGGTGACCGGATCGCGGCCGGCCGACACCGCGCCCCGCTCGGTGGAGCGGATCCCGGCGTCGAGATAGAGCGCGCAGGTCAGCGTCTGGGCGGGAAACTGCTCGCGCGGCACGTACGGCAGGAAGCCGGTCGCGTTCAGGCACACCGCGTGCCCGCCCACCGGGCGCACGATCGGCACCCCGGCTCCCGCGATCCGGTCCGCCAGGTAAGCCACTTGCTCGACGCGTGTGCGGATGCTGTCCTCTTGCACCGACTCCTCGATGCCCTGCGCCACCGCCTCCAGATCACGGCCCGCCATCCCGCCGTAGGTGTGCAGGCCCTCGTAGACGACGACCAGGTTGCGGGCCTGCTCGGCGAGGCGGGGGTCGCGCACGGCGAGCCAGCCGCCGATGTTGACAAAGCTGTCCTTCTTCGCCGACATCGTGGCTCCGTCGGTCAGCTCGCAGATCTTCCGCAGGATCTCCGCCACCGTCCGCCCGCTCCAGCCGGGCTCCCGCTGCTTGATGAACCAGGCGTTCTCCACCGCGCGGGCGGCGTCCAGAATCACCGGGATGCCGTGCCGTCGTGTCAGCTCGCGTACCTCGGCGAGGTTGGCCAGGCTGATGGGCTGGCCCCCGGCCATGTTGACCGTCGCGGCCAGCGAGACGTAGGGGATCTGTTCGGCCCCGACCTTGTCGATGAGCTGCTGCAACTTGGTGAGATCGACGTTCCCCTTGAACGGCAGGTCCGCCGCCGGGTCGTGGGCCTCGTCGACGATGACGTCGTGGAAGGTCCCGCCGTTGAGCTCCTGATGTTCGCGCGTGGTGGTGAAGTACATGTTCCCCGGGATGTGATGGCCCGGCCGGATCAGGCAGCGCGAGAGTATGCTCTCCGCCGCGCGCCCCTGGTGCGTGGGTATCACCTCTTCGTAGCCGTAGTGGTCGCGCACCGCCGCCTCGAAGCGGTAGTAGCTCCGCGACCCCGCGTACGACTCGTCGCCGAGCATCACGGCCGCCCACTGCCGGTCCGACATCGCGCTGGTCCCCGAGTCGGTGTAGAGGTCGATGTACACCAGCTCGGCCGGCAGCAGCCCCACGTTGTAGCCCGCCGTGGCCAGAGCCGCGGCGCGTTCCTCGGGACTTGTCAGACGGAGCGGCTCGACGCTCTTGATCCGCCACGGCTCCGCTGGATGCCGCACCTGCGCCGGGGGCTCCTTCGGCTCCGACGAACCTGGTGCGCTCATGAAAGGACCGCCTTTCGACATGGATGGTTCTGCCTCACCGCAGCGGGCACACCCACTGGCGTTGCCGCACGGCGGACCAGCGCTGTCGTGCCCTCCACGAACGTGCCGAGCACGTCGGCGACCTGACGACGCGTCACGGGGCGAGTCGGACGCCTGGTGCGGCGCGAGGGGTGGGCCCACCGCGCCCGGGCTCGGCTCCAGGCGCTCGCGGGTGGAGCTCGCCTGCTCCCGTCGCTCCCGCTTGCTCCCGTCGAGCGCCGCGCACCGATGACGGCGCACCATTCCAGGACAGCGGACGCACCGCCGGAGCGGAAGAGCTTCCGCCGCCGGGTGCGTGCCGCACGTTGAAAGATTGCGCCCTTGTGAATGCCCAACAAGGGGCCGGTGCCCTCCACTTGGGCCCGGCACACCCCGGTGACCTGGGGCTCCCGCGTCCGAAAACCTTTCGGTGCGCGGTTCGCTTGACGCGGTGGGAGCGCTTCCATACCGTCACCTCCATTCCATGAGGCCGCAGCAACGCTCCTTTCCGGCATGCCTCGTCGTCGCGCTGCCCAGCTTTACGGCGCGCGGATGCCGTGCTGCTCGCCACCGGTGCCACGAAGGGAAGCGCTGCCGTGAGAAGCACCGTGCACAGACTGTCCGGAGCCGTCGGCCTCGCCGCCGCGGGCCTGCTCGCCCTCGTCCTCCTCGCCTCCTCCTCAGCGCTCGGCTCGACGGGAACGAAGGACAGTGGGACGGGGGCGGGGGCGCGGCACTGGGTGAACACCTGGACGGCGATGCCGCAGTTGACGGAGCCGGGGAACATGCCGCCGCCCCCGTTCACCCAGGACGGTCGCGTCCTGGACGACAGCACCCTGCGCCAGACCGTCCGGGCGACGGTCGGCGGCGACAGGATGCGGCTGCGCCTCTCCAACGCCTTCGGCGGCGCGCCCCTGCCCGTCACCGCGGTCTCCGTGGCGCTTCCGCTGGACGGCCGGGCCGGGACCGCCGCGACGGAGCCGGGGACCGCCCGCCCGGTCACCTTCCACGGCCGGGCCTCGACGAGCGTGCCGGTCGGCGCCCAGGCCGTCTCCGACCGGCTCCCCTTCGAGGTACGGGCAGGCACGAACCTGACGGTGACGATGTATCTGGCCGAAGGGCAGGCGTCCGACGCCATCACCTCGCACCCCGGGTCCAGGACGACCTCGTACCTGCTGGCGGGCAACCATGTGACGGACGGCGAGCTGCCGGGCGCCACCCCCACCGACCACTGGTACTTCCTGAGCGGTGTGGAGGTCGAAGCGCCGGCCGGCACGGACGCGGTCGCCGTCGTCGGCGACTCGCTGACCGACGGCCGGGGCTCCACCACCAACATGAACAACCGCTGGCCCGACCAGCTCTTCGACCGGCTGCGCTCCCGCCCCGCCACGGCCGGGACCGCCGTCCTCAACCAGGCGGCCGGTGGCAACCGGGTGCTCAACGACGGCCTCGGCCCGAACCTGCTCGCCCGCCTCGACCGCGACGTGCTGGCCCAGAGCGGCGTCGAGCGACTCATCGTCTTCGAGGGCGTCAACGACATCGGCACGGCGCCCGCCACCCCCGCCGCGCAGAAGGACACGGCGGACCAGCTCCTCGCCGCCTACGACCAGATCGTCACCCGCGCGCACGCCCAGGGCATCCGCGTCTACGGGGCGACGCTGACCCCGTTCGGCGGCAACGAGCTGTACGACGACGCGGACCGGCTGCGGGAGGCGACCCGGCAGCGCGTCAACGCGTGGATACGGGACAGCGGCACGTTCGACGCGGTCATCGACTTCGACGCGGCGACACGCGACCCCGCCGCCCCCGACCGCCTCCTCGCGGCGGCCGACAGCGGCGACCACCTCCACCTCACCCCGCACGGCTACCGCCTGCTGGCCGACGCGGTCCCGGCCCGGCTGCTGCGCTAGGCACGCTCCTCGGCGACGCGGGGGCGGACGGCAGTGGTCACCGGCGCCGACCGGTGCACACCGGCGCAGCCGGCCGGTTCACACCAGCACAGTGCTTGGCGGCAGCGGGAGAGGCGCCAGGCGGTAGGACGGCGGCTCGGTGCCGTGCAGGTGGCGGACGAAGTAGTCCCACATGCGCCGGTTGGTGTGGTGCATGCGGCCGAACAGCGCGTGCTCGACACCGGGCACCAGGAGCATGTCGAAGTCCTTGTCGGCCTCGATCAGCGCGTCGACGAGGCGCAGCGTCTGGCCCGGGTGCACGTTGTCGTCGAGTTCGCCATGGATGAGCAGCAGCTTCCCCCGCAGGTGTGCGGCCAGTGCCGTGTTGGAGATGGCGCGCTTGCCCTCGTCGCTGACATCGCCGTGGTACTGCTCGGCCCACATCGAGACGTAGACACCGCTGTCGTGGTTGCCCGCCACCGCGACACCGACCGAGTAGAACTCGGGGTGGGTGAGCAGCGCGCGGGCGGCGGCGTATCCGCCGCCGGAGTGCCCGGTGATGCCGACGCGGCCGGTGTCCAGCCACGGGTGCCGGTGGCCGAGTTCGCGGATCGCCACCACATGGTCCGCGAGCGAGCTGGAGTCACCGAGCGCGCCGTAGGAGTGGTCGTGGAAGGCCTTGCTGCGCCCTGGCGTTCCGCGGCCGTCGATGGCGACGACGGCGAAGCCGAGTGCCGCGAGCGCCTCCGGGTCTCCGGTTCCGGTGTTGTCGAACGACGAGGCGGTGCGGCTCACCTGCGGGCCCGGGTAGCTGTGGTCGATGACCGGGTAGCGGCGTTCGGGGGCGAAGCCGTGGGGCCGCCAGAGCAGGCCGTGTACCACGGTCGTGCCGTCGGCCGCGAGCGTGCGGAACCGCTCCGGCGGCGTCCAGCCGAGCGCCGCGAGCGCGTCCGCATCCGGGGTCTCCAGCTCGACGAGGACCCGTCCGTCGCCGTCGCGCACCACCGAACGGGGCGGGGTGCTCAGCGTGGAGGCCCGGTCCACGAGGTAGCCGCCACCGGGCGGGCCGACCGCGTCGTGGTCGTACTCGTCGTCGGTGAGGCGCGTGAATCCGGTGCCGTCGAGCCCGGTCCGGCAGATCTGGCGCAGGTAGGGGTCGCCGTCGACGAGCCCGGCGGCCGTGAAGTACACCTGCCTGCGCTTCTCGTCGACCCACAGCACGCTGCGCACGAGCCACTGGCCCCTGGTGATCTGCGTGGCCTCGGTGGCCTGGGTGGCCTCGGTGCCGTCGGCCGGGCAGAGGTGGAGGTGTCCCCAGCCGTCGCGCTGGGACCACCACAGGACCTCGCCGGAGCCGAGCACGCGCACCATCGGCTGCTCCCAGTACTCCGGTGTCGGGTCGACGCGGGTACGGCCGGTCTCGCGGAGCAGCGTGGTCGTCGCGCCGGTGGCGGGGTCGAGCCTGCGCAGTTCCAGGGTGCGGCCGTCGCGGGACTGGTGCAGGAAGTGCACCGACTCGCCGTGCTCTCCGGTCCACCACCGGAACTCCTCCAGTAGCGAAGGGTGCGTGGCCGGGAAGGGGGCGTCCTGCTGGCGCACCACTTCGCGGGTGGTGATGTCGAGGACGGTCCACGAGGCGGTCGCCGTGGTCTCGTCACCGGCGATGGGGTAGCGGTAGCGGTGCGCCACGGGCCTGCCGCCGTCGCGGGGCGCGGACTCCACGAGCACCTGCTCGGCGAGCCCGCGCTGGTCGAGTCGGTGGGTCAGGATCCGTGTCGAGTCCGGTGACCACACCAGCACCGGTGCCGGCTCCAGGCCGAAGGAGCGCATGAGCGTCCGGGAGCTGAGCGCGTCGATGGTGACGCCGTAGCCGAAGTCCGGCTCAGCGTCGTCGGTGAGCGCGAACTCCCGCTCGCCGTCCCGGGAGCGGACCCAGATGTTTCCGTCGCGTCGGAACGCGAACCACGCCTTGTCGGGCGAGGCGACCTCGTCCGGTCCGCCGGGCCGCTCCCCTTCGATCCGCACGCACGCGCCGGAGCGGTCGGGGAACTCCCACCGCGCGCCGAAGGCCGAGAAGCGCACGGTGCCGGTCTCTCCGGTGTCGAGTTCCACGGAGGTGATCGGCAGGTCGTCGGCCTCGACGGCGTGGCCCGAGGCCGTCGACAGCGCCGCGGCGAGCCGGGGGTGGTCGAACGCGTCGCGCCGGGTGCCCTCGGCCGGGTCGACCACCAGGAACCGCGATCCGTTCTGGTAGCAGAACCGCGCGCCCCCGGAGAGCCATCGGGGCAGCACCGCGGCGGGCACGCGCCGGGCCCGGTACGGGGCCAGCATCTGCTCGGCGCGTGCGTAGTCCGCATCGGACAATGCAGTCATCGTTCTCATCCTTTTCTCCGGCTCCGACAGCACCGACGAAACACCCCGACGTCGCGTCGGGGTCAATGCGGGACGGCCGGACCGTGCGGCGGTTCCGGTGGTGGGCGGGCAGGTGCCGGACTCGTCCGGGCCGACGCCGAGTACGGTTTCCCCCCGTCATGGCAGGCGGGTCCTGACCGCCGGGCGGCCGGGCGTTCCCGCCGCCGTCGCCCGATCGCGGGCACCGCCCGGCCCGGAACAGAAGGAGCAGACCGTTGCGCAGCAGTGAACTGGCCGCACTCGCCGGGGTCACCGTCCGCACCCTGCGGCACTACCACCAGATCGGGGTGCTCGACGAACCGGAGCGCTCGGTCAACGGCTACCGCGTCTACGACGTGCGGCATCTGGTCCGGCTCCTGCGGATCACCCGGCTGACCGGGCTCGGCGTGCCGCTCGCGGCGCTGCCCGACGTGCTCGACGACCAGCGGGCGGCCGACGCGCTGCTCGACGAGCTGGACCAGCAGGCCGCTGCCGAGATCGAACGGCTCACCAGCAGGCGGGCGGTGATCGCCAGGCTCCGCGAGCACGGCGCGATGCCGGACCTCCCGCCCGCGCTGGCGTCCTACGGGCCCACGCTCAGCGCCGCCGCGGACATCGCGCCCGACCTGGCCCGCCACGAGCGCGACCAGGTGGTCCTGCTCGCCCATCTGATCGACGAGCGGGGAGCCGCCGCGCTGTCCGAGACGCTGGTCCGGCTCAACGCGCTGACTCCGGCCGCCACGGCACTGCTGAAGCGGTTCGCCGCGCTCGGTCCGGACACCGCGGACGAGGACATCGAGCAGCTCGCCGAAGACGTCGCGGCCCATTACCGGCCCGTCTTCGACACCCTGCCCGACGTCGAGGTCGGCGGCGACGTCACCCCGCTGCTGGCGGCCTACAGCGAGCGGACGCTCAACGACCAGCAGCTCCATGCCGCAAGGCTGCTCCGGGACCGGTTCACCGGCACCGGCCGGAGCGCTGGCTAGTACCCCGGTGTGACGGCGCGCGGCTCGGTCGCCGACTCACGCAGCCGCACTCTGGCACCCTCCGGGTATCGGCCGGGGTCAGCCGATGCCGACCGGGTTGGTGAAGGTGCCGGGGCGGGTGGCGCCGGACTGGTCGAGGACGGCGCCGCCGTAGGGCCACTCGAGGGTGACGTGGGTCGTCTCGTCGGGCGGGGTGATCAGGACCTTGCCCGGCAGGAACGGCTTGGTGTCCTTGATGTCCCTGGGGACCGGCAGGATGGTCATGCTGAGCATGGCGGAGGTGTCGCCGGGGCCCAGGGTGACGGTGGTCGGCTCGTCCCCGGAGCGGCGCAGGTCCCAGGCTTCGCCGGACTCGCTGATCATGCGGACGCCCGGGAAGCCGTGCAGGGTGCAGGTGCGCGAGCTGGTGTTCATGAGCTGGATGCTCACGATCTGCTGGTGGTCGGCGTCCATGTCCGGGCGGCCACCGTGCGGCCCGCCCCAGTGGAAGTCCAGCTCGTCGGTGTGGCAGCGCTTGCCGCTGGCGGACGGGTTCACCGCGTCGGTACGCGAGCCCTTCTCGGCGGTCGACTTCACCTTGGACCCGACGCCCTCGGCCCCGCCCGCCTGGCCGCCCTGACCACCGGACGAGGAGCCCTTCTCCGTGCTGGAGTGTGCCGCGGCCTTGGCGGAGGTCTCCCCGGAGGCCGTGCCGCACGCGGTGGCACCCGCGCCTACCGCGACGACGGCCAGCACGGCGGCGGAGCAGCGAACGGCGCGGGTGAGCTTGGCAGTCATGGTTCCCCTTTTCCGGCGCCGGGTCTCCGTCCGGCGCTCTCCGTACGGAGTGCGTCTACGGGAGATGTGATGCCGCCCCTCTGAGGGGAGTTCACGGGAACCCGGGGAAACATTGTCCGGAAACGGTAACCGCGATCTGCCGCATCACCGCAGGTCAGCGGGCCGAAGCGGGCACCGCACAAGCCATGCGGGTGCCGCGCGGGCGACGTCGGCGCCACGGAAGCGACGTCGGCGCCGCACATGCGATGTGCCCGGCCACCACCAGGTGACCGGGCACATCGATGCCACATGTGCGGGTGTGCGTCAGTCCTGCTGAGCGCCCGACGGCAGCTTGCGGACCTTCATGTTCTCCGAGTCGTTCGTCCCGAAGCCGTAGTCCAGCATCTTCGCCGCGTCCTTGTACCGGTCCTTGCTGTTCAGCACGGTGCCGGTGAGGACCTTGCCGTCACGCTCGGCGGCGAAGACCAGGCACTCCCCCGCCGCGCTGGTCGTACCGGTCTTGATGCCGGTGATGCCCTTGTACGAGCCGAGCATCTGGTTGGTGTTGTGCCAGGTGTAGTAGCGGGTCCGGCCGTTGGCGGCCGGAGCCTCGGTCTCGTACTCCTCGGTCTTGACGATCTTGCGGAAGGTGTCGTTCTCCATCGCGCGCTGCGCCAGCTTGGCCAGGTCATTGGCGGTGGTGGAGTCACCTCCGGTGCCGTCGAAGGTGTCGAACTTCGTCTTCCCGAGGTTCATCTGGTGGGACTTGGCGTTCATGTCCACCACGAACGACTGGGCACGCTGCTCCATCGTCGCCCCCTCGCCGAAGGTGTCGGCGAGTGCGTAGGCGGCGTCGGCCCCGGAGGGCAGCAGGGCGGCGTAGAGGAGCTGGCCGACGGTGAGCTTGTCACCGGTCTGGAGGTCGGCCGTGCTGGCGTGGTGGTCCTCGACGTAGTCGCGGTACTCCTGCTTGACGGTGATCTGACGGTCCAGGCTGATGGACTTGTCCTCAAGGATCATGGTGGCAACCATGATCTTCACCGTGCTGGCCATGGGCCGGTCGTTGTCCGCGTTCTTGCCGAAGACCGTCTCGCCCTCGCCGTCCACCAACGTGGCGGCGGAGGCGGTGACTTCCGGCGGAGGTGTCTCGTACGCGGCCCAGGCCACGAGCGGGGTACCGGCGAGCAGCGCACCGCCCGCGACTGCGGCGACGACGGTCTTGCGCTTGGACAGGATTCTGACAGTCATGGAGGGCTACTCCGTATGTGGTGCGGTATGTGCGTGGAACTGTTCGGGTCCGCGTGCGGCACCACTGGTGCCGGACACGCGGCGCGGAGGTGTGCCGTGGCCGAGCCGCGCTTCGGTACGCGGGGGCTCGTCCGCATGCGGTTCCGCACGGGGTGGGGAACCGCGGGAAGGGGCGTCCGTGCCCCCGCCCGTACCTTCAACGCCTCGCCGACCACGGCACAGGCACAACCGCTGCCTTCTTGATCTCGCACATTCTCGGCTTCTCCACGTGAGTGCGGTATGCGCATCCGGAGGATGAACGTCCCGCCGACCCGGGGAGGTATCGAGGAGAATCCGTTCCCACTCCGGTCGGGCTTTGTGGAAGCACCGAGAAGCGGGATGAACAGCACTGAACAGTTCCGACGGTGGGTTCGCACCCGAAGAAGGTGAAGAAGTATCCGGGTGCACGGAAAGATCGGGACACCTGGGGAGGTCCCCCGGGGTAGCAACTACTTAATCATGCGACAAAGCCCCTTTTCGGAATTTTCAGGTTCACCACTTGAATGCGGACGAGTGATGCCCGTACGCACTGCGCCGGTCACCATGTACCGGCAGGAGGCGGAAGGTCGAGGCAGGTCACGCCTGCTCCGCTCTGGTGCGCGACCGAGCGTGCCGGACGCGCGAAAGCCGTGCCGAGCCTTCGACGATTTCCGCGAACGCCCCACAGGCAAGCACAAGATTCGCGGCCTTTTCAAATGCGGGATGAGGCTTGTTACCTAACTTTGACGAAGGACGTCAAGCATGCGGGAAGCATTTCCGGCGCGGCTTTCCCCGGGAACGGAACCGATGTGGACACACCGCCTCCGCACTCGGGCAGAGCATTTTCCCTTATCAGGCCGCGCGCTCCTGTTCAGCGAATCCCACGCCACTGGAAAACGGGCATCGTTCGGGCACGCAGAAAATGAAATCGGTCATTGTGGCGTGGCACGTTAAGCCATTACGACATCGCCTGCCTCCGCCGGACGGCCGCGCCGTACCGGCCGGGCCGACCACCCGTAGCGCCCGCTCCCGCCGTTCGGCGCCTTCGTACCGCGACTCGCTCACCACACTTCCCGCCTCTCCCTTTGCCTGGGCCTCCACGGCCGCGAACGTCTGCGCCTCTCAGCGCTTCTCGTGATGTTGGATGCGCCGCGGGGCCGAAGAGTTCACGGTTCTTCCCCTCTGATCGGCCACGTTCTCGCAGCCGGGCGCCGTCGGGCGGGCACGTCGGGCGGGCACGGCTCGAAGGGAAGCCACGCTGGGGGGGCATGCTTCGGAACGCACTCGTCACCGGCCACGACGACGTGGCCGGTGACGGTCCCTCTTCACGCGGTCGGAGCGCCTGCGGGTGCGGTCACCCGACGCCGACGGGATCGACGGTGACCCCGGGAGTGGGGCTGTCGGTCACCGGCAGGTTGATACTGACGGGCACGGTCTGCGACTGGGTCTCGTTGGGCGGCGTGACGACGAGGCTGGTGACGTCCGTACCGCTGCCGCCGGAGTCGTTCGGCGTGTAGTTGAGGGTGAAGCTGGTGGCCTCTCCGGGCTGGACGCTGACCGTCTGGGGCGCGGCGTTGCTGCGGTCGGCGTTGAAGGAGCCCGCCTCGCCGTTGAGATCGACCCCGGGGAAGCCCCTGAGCGTGCAGGAGGCGGAGCCGGTGTTCTTCATGTGCACCAGGAGGTTGCCCGCGGCGGCCCCCTCCGAGGTGCTGAAGTCGAGCTGCGCGGTCTTGCACGGCCCTGAGCCGCCCGCTCCGCCCCCTGAGCCGCCCGTCCCCCCGGAGCCGCTCCCCGATCCGGTGGAGGCGGCGCCGTCCTTCCCGGACTCACCGGGCGACGCCTTGTCGGCGCCGTCCTCTCCGTCGCGGGACGGCGAGGACGACGAGGGGGAGGCGCTCCCCTTCTTCGCCCCGCCCGCTGCGGAGTCGCCGGGCAGGGGCGCCGCTTCCCCCGTCACCATCTTGGGTGAGGACGCGTCCGCGCTCTCCTGGCCGCATCCGGCCAGCAGGGCCACGGTCAGCCCCACCGTGACGCCCGCCGCGAGGCGCGTACTCCTGCCCACGCGCCGCCGGGCGGACCGGTTCTGCTCGGACCGCCCGGCTGTCCGCGCCGCGTGCAGTTGTTGCTCCCTCACCAGCGTCACTCCCTGATCGCCCCTTTGTGGTCATGTGCCCGGTAGCGGAAACCCGGTACCGGGCCCGGCCTCCCGTGCCGCTCACAGTTCGATGACCGGCCCGCCGGAAAGGTTCACAGCTCACAGCGCCGCTCCGGTCGGAACAGACCCGGGAGACGGTCGCCAACAGGACCTGGCAGCAGCCCCGTTCACCCCTCCTCGCAAAGGTAGAGCACGAAGGGCCCGCCCCTCTCCCCCGGGCACACCTCGTACAGGCCCTCCCTCGGGATTCGTCAGACCGTCGTCTCATCGACGCGTTACTGTACGCAGACGCGACGCTACTCATGGTCATCCAAGGAGGAATCCTGTGTCATCGCCCTGCGACCCTCAGCACGCTCCCGCCGGTGATGTGGGCGCAGCGCTCATGGTGATCGACTCCCGGCTCAAGAGCATCCACGACGGCAAGACCGAGACCGATCCCGAACAACAGGCGCTGATCGAGCAGTTCACCGCGTCACTCGGCCCCAAGGGGGCCGATGACCTGCTGGACGGCGCGTGCACGCTCATCTTCATGTTCATGAACTGGCTGCGGCTGGCCTACGAGGACCACGGCAAGGACGTCATCGAGTACGTGGTGCCCAACCTCGTGACCACGCTGCGCATGATGCCCAGGAGCGTACGCGCCGAGACCATCCCCACCATGGCCGGTCTCGTCATCGCCGCGGGCACAGGCCTGAGCCCCAACCTGTGGCGCAAGCAGTACGGGAACTGGACGCAGGACGAGATGAAGCCGCTGGAAGCCACCGGCTTCCTGCTCGCGGAGCACATCAACCGCCTCACCGACGACCCCGACTTCGCCACCCGCATGATCACCGAAGCGCTGACCCGCTCGGACATGGACTGACGCGCTGCTCCGACGCCGACGCCGACGCCGACGTGGACGCCGACGTCGGAGCGGCGTCGGGCGGCGCCGGAACGCCCACCCGCCGGCCATGTCCGCGCCGTTCACGCGAGGGGGGTTGTCCCCCGGTGCGGGGTTCGGGGTGGCCGGATGGTGTGGGCGACGGGTGCTTCGTAGCGTCCACGCCATGAGGATGACGGGACGAAAGCAGCACGGCCTGTCCGACCGGGTGAGGGTGGCGCTGGCCGTGGCCGGTGTCGGCGCGGTGGGGGTGGCGAGCGTGCTCGGCTCGGGAACCTGGGCACAGGGCACTGCTCCCGCCCCGGCCCGCGCGCAGTTGCAGCGGGACGCCGACGCGGTGCGGGACACCGGCGCCTCCGGCCTGACGGCGCGGGCGCGGGACGCGGCCGGGCGGGACCGGCGAGCACGGTCCGGTGTCGCGGACGTGAAGGAGGGCGGGCGGGTCCCCTTCGACGCGTACTACCGGATCGGCAGCGACACCAAGACCTTCGTCGCCGTGGCCGCGCTCCAACTCGTCGCCGAGGGCACACTGCACCTCGATGACACCGTCGAGAAGTGGCTGCCCGGGGTGGTCACGGGCAAGGGCAACGACGGGCGCAGGATCACGGTGCGGAACCTGCTCCAGCACACCAGCGGCCTCGCGAACTACACGGACATCCTCTTCGAGGATCCAGAGGAACTGACACCCGAGCGCTACCGCTCACAGCGCTTCACGGCACACACGCCCGAGGAAAAGGTCGCGACGGCCATGACGAGGGCACCGGGCTGGCTGCCGGACGCCGACGACCCGGCCTCCGAGACCCGCTGGTCCTACTCCAACACCAACTACGTACTGGTCGGCATGATCATCGAGAAGGCCACCGGGCACCCGTGGGAGCAGGCGGTCCACGAGCGGATCGTCGAACCGCTCGGCCTGCGGCACACCATGACGGTGGGCACCTCCGCCTATGTGCCGAGTCCCACCGCCACCGCCTACCTCCAGTTCCCCGGCCGCGACGACCTCACCGACACCACACTCTCCGTCGACGGCGGCGCTGACGGCGGCATCGTCAGCACCACCGCCGACATGAACACCTTCCTGCGCGCGCTGATGGACGGCACACTGCTGCCCGCCGCGCAGCTCGCGCAGATGCGCTCCACCGTGCCCGCGCCGGACATGTCCAGCGGCGACCAGGCCCGCTACGGGCTCGGCATCGCCTGGCGCCCGGCCGAGGGCTGCGACAAGGGCGTCTGGTACCACGGCGGCACGTCCTTCGGCACGGTCTCCGAGTCCGCCGTCACCCCGGACGGCGAGGTGTCGGCCGCCGCTGCCGTCTTCACCACGCGCTTCGGCGACGAGAAGCGGTTCCTGGAGCAGGCCGAGGCGACGGTGGACCTGATCGACCACGCGGTGTGCGGGCGGCGCGGCTGACCGCCTCTCCACGGCCCCGCGCCCGGCCGACCGTGTGGGGTCGGCCGGGCGCGGGCCGGTCCCGTCACGCGGGTCTCACCCGGGTCCCGTCAGGAGTCGGCGGGGCCCGCCGCGCGCAGTTCGGTGATGCACTCGGCGATCGCCTTCTGGAGAGTCTCCAGTTGTTCGAGAAGCTCCTCGTCGTAGAGTTCGGCCGCGTCGTCGAGGGTCAGCTCCTCGAACGCCTTGGCCGCCTTGCGCACCTTCCCCTCGAACCGCACCCGGCTCTCGTGCGCGCGCAGTTGCGGGTCGCTGTCGACGGCCTCGGCGACCAGGGAGCGCACGGCCTTCTGCGCGTCGGCCGCATACGGGGCCTCGTCCTCCTCGTCCAGCCCTTCGATGAGGGTGAGGTGCTGCTTCGCCTCGGCCACCACGCTCTCCGGCGCCGGGACCCGCTCGCCGCTGGGGGTGGTCATCTCGCCCTTGTCGATGATGTCCCGGACGAAGTCCACCGACGTCGCCGTACGCGCGGCCGACGCCACCGTCTTGGACAGTTCGCCGGTGCGGGCGATGTCCTTGGCCAGCTCCTCGCCCAGCTCGGGGTCGTCCTCCAGCCGGTCCAGCAGCGCGTGCCGGGCCGCCTGCGCGGTGCTCGGGTCGGCGAGGATCGCCGCGCGCAGCGCCGTCGGGTTCTCCGCCACCTCCAGCGCCTTGGTCGGGCGGATGCCCTCCGCCTCGGCCACGGCGGAGATCGCCTGGCCGCGCGGGGAGTCGCCGCTGGAGCGGGAGGTGTAGTAGCCCAGCCACACGTCCGCGTCCGGCAGGTCGATGTCCACACCGGGCTCCAGTGCCTCGAAGACCGGGACCACGCCGTCGTCCGCCGCCCGGTCCCAGGCCCGCCAGAACCGCATCACGCGCTCCGGCGAGCAGCCGGCGAGCCGGGCGAACTCCTTCGCCGACACCTTCGGCTCCGGCCCGTCCGCCTGCCCAGCGGGCGCCCCGCCGGGCCGTACGCTCCGGGCCACCATCAGCGCGAACGTCCAGCCGCCGGTCCGCGCGAACGTGCCGAACTCGCGCGCGTCCCGCCGCACAGCGCTCTCAGCGCTCTCCGCACGCTCGGCGCTCTCCGCACCCTCAGTGCTTTCACTCGGATCCGGTTCCCCGGCCGGGGCCCGTTCCCCCGCGGGTGCCGGGAGTGCGGGGGGTGCAGGGGGTGCGGGGTTCCCGGTGCTCTCCTCCGCCGTGGGCTCCGTCCACACGTGCGCGTCCTCTGCCGGGGGTGTCACATCAGCGGAGGCGGCGGGTTCCTGCGTGGCGAGTGCGGTGGGGGAAGGAGGCGTGGTCATGTGAGCTCCGTCGGGTACGTGAACGTGACCCGTCGATTGTCCCCGATCCGAAACCGTGAAGTCGTCCGCTGCGCGCTGGGCGGGACGACGGAAAACAAAAAGGCAAGGAGTCCTGATGCTCCCTGCCACTCTCAACATATAGCGCACCGGGGGGCTTGCGGCAAGGCCCCGGGTGTACCGCACACTCTCCGTCCGAAGCCGGAACCCGCGAATAACAGTGCGGCGCGAAATGCGTGTGCCTTCGCGCGTATCCGGAGCGAACGGCCGAGGCGCGGCCTCGGCGAATGGGGGGTACATGTTTGACGTGATCGTGGCCGGTGGCGGGCCGACCGGCATGATGCTGGCCGGTGAGCTGCGGCTGCACGGTGTGCGGGTGCTCGTGGTGGAGAAGGAGGCGGAGCCGCCCGCGTATGTGCGCTCGCTCGGCCTGCACGTGCGCAGCATCGAGGTGATGGACCAGCGCGGTCTGCTGGAGCGGTTCCTCGCGCTCGGCACGAAGCACCCGGTCGGCAGTTTCTTCGCCGGTATCCCCAAGCCCTCGCCGGAGCGGCTGGACACCGCACACCCCTACGTCCTCGGCATCCCGCAGCCCCTCACCGAGCGCCTGCTGTCCGAGCACGCCGTCGAGCTGGGTGCCGAGATCCGCCGCGACTGTGCGCTGGTGGGGCTGAGCCAGGACGAGGAGGGGGTGACGGCCGAGCTGGCGGACGGCACGCGGCTGCGCGCGCGTCATCTCGTCGGCTGCGACGGTGGACGCAGCACGGTGCGCAAGCTGCTGGGCGTCGGCTTCCCCGGCGAACCCGCCAGGACCGAGACGCTGCTGGGCGAGATGGAGGTGACCGAGGAGGCGGCGACGATCGCCGGCGTCGTCGCCGAGGTGCGCAAGACCGAGCTGAGGTTCGGCCTCGGCCCCGTCGGGGAGGGGAGGTACCGCGTCGTCGTGCCCGCCGAGGGGGTGGCCGAGGACCGTACCGTCGCGCCGGCCCTGGAGGAGTTCAGGCGGCAGTTGAGGCAGTACGCCGGGACCGACTTCGGCGTGCACTCACCGCGCTGGCTCTCCCGCTTCGGCGACGCCACCCGGCAGGCCGAGCGCTACCGCGTCGGCCGGGTGCTGCTGGCGGGGGACGCGGCACACGTCCATCCGCCGCTGGGCGGGCAGGGGCTCAACCTCGGCATCCAGGACGCGTTCAACCTCGGCTGGAAACTCGCCGCCGAGGTCAACGGCTGGGCACCGGAAGGGCTCCTGGACAGCTACCACGCCGAACGCCACCCCGTCGCCGCCGCCGTACTGGACA
>NZ_BAAGSO010000094.1:65037-326799 GCF_054782395.1 Streptomyces daliensis
GGCGTGCTGATGTCGACGGAACCCGGCGCTCAGTCGGTGCGCCGACTGGTCTCGGAGCTGATGGACTTCCCGGAGGTGCACCGCCATCTGATCGAGAAGATCACCGCCATCGCCGTCCGCTACGACTTCGGCGAGGGCCACGCACTCCTCGGCCGACGGCTGCGCGACGTGGAGCTGAAACGGGAAGAGGGGGGACGCCTCTACGGGCTCATGCACGGCGGTCGCGGACTGCTGCTGGACCAGACCGGCAGCCTCTCGGCCGAGGGCTGGACCGACCGCGTCGACCACATCGTCGACGTCAGCGAGGAACTGGACGCACCCGCCGTACTGCTGCGCCCCGACGGCCATGTGGCATGGGTCGGCGACGGCCAGGCCGAGCTGCGCGGCGAACTGGAAAAGTGGTTCGGCGCCGCACAGAACTGAGCACGTGGTGGCCAGGTGAGGCGTCGCGCCCGGCCCGGATGCTCAGTGGCCGCCTTCGCCCCGTGAGCCCTGTGAGTCCCGTGGACCCCGTGGGCCGAGCCGGTGGTCGAGCGCCGCGCCGACGCCGGGGCAGAGTGCGCGGATCACGTCGAGGAACGCGTTCAGCACCGGGGACCGTTCCCGCTCGGTGAAGGACAGCACCAGATCGGGCAGGGGCGTGCGCGGCGTCACCTCGCAGAACCACGTGCCCCGGCGCGGGGCCGCCAGCATGCGGGAGGGCCCCAGGCCCACGCCCACACCGCAGGCGGCGAGGCCGATGATCGTGTGCACGTCCCTCGCGACGGTCGCCCCGGCGAGGGCCGGGGAGTCCTCGCCCAGCAGGGCGTGCAGCCCGGCGCGGACGGCGGGCTCGTCCGCGCCGGGCGCCACGATCAGCGGCTGCCGCCGCAACTGGTCCACGCTCACCGACGGCTGCCCCGCGTAGGGGTGCGTGCCGCTCACCACGGCGACGAGGTGATCGTGGCCGACCGGGACCGACACCAGCCGCTCGGCCCCGGCGCCCCGCGGCCCGCCGAGGGTGATCGCCACGTCCAGTTCCCCGGCGACGAGGGCCGCCGTGCCCCGGCTGGTCGCCATCTCGTGCAGTTCCAGCCGCACATCGGGCCGTTCACGGCCGAACCTGCCGAGGACGTCTGGGAGGGGATCGAGCAGCGCCGAGGCGACGAACCCCAGGCGCAGCCTGCCCGTTTCGCCGCGCGCCGCCCTGGCCGCGTCGACCGGGGCCGCCGTGATCTCGTCGAGCGCTCTGCGCGCCCGGGAGAGGAAGGCCGCGCCCGCCGCCGTCGGGAACACCCCCTGGCGGGTGCGGTCGAAGAGCCGGGTGCCCACCTCGCGTTCGAGGTCGGCGATCTGCTTGGACAGCGGAGGCTGCGCGATGCCGAGGGCTCCGGCCGCCCGGCCGAAGTGTTCGTGCTCGGCGAGGGCCAGGGCGTACCGCAGATGCCGCGCCTCCACGTCAGCCCGCCTCCTTCACGTCAGCCTGTTGGCCTGTTGGCCTGTTGGCCTGCGATATCTCCTGGGTATCGTGGCCCAGCTTGCCAGATCTTTCGCTGGATGCCCGGGACCGGGTCGCGTGGAATGCGGGCATGACAGACCTCTCCCACCACTCCCACGCGCACACCGTCTTCGTCCTCGTGCACGGGGCCTGGCACAGCTCCGCGCAGTGGGCGGCGACGCAGCGCGCACTCGCCGGGTCAGGTGCCGCGAGCGTGGCCGTCGATCTGCCGGGGCACGGCTTCGACGCGACGCTGCCCAGCGGCTACCTCCTGCCCGGCCAGCCGGGCCTGCTGACCGAGAAGTCCCCGCTCGCCGCCGTGACGATGGAGGACTGCGCGGAGAGCGTGCTGCGCACGCTGCGCCGGGTCCGCCGCCACCACCGGCGTGTCGTGCTCGTCGCGCACAGCGCGGGCGGCGGTCCCGCGTCGCTGGCCGCCGAGCGGGCGCCCGAGCTGGTCGACGCGCTCGTCTATCTGTCGGCCTTCGTCCCCGCCGGACGGCCGCGCTTCTTCGACTATGCCGGCTCGCCCGAGAACGCCACGGCACGGGGCCGGACCCTCGGCCTGGGCGACCCCGAGGAACTGGGCGCGGTGCGGATCAATCCGCTCTCGCCCGATCCCGCCTACGTCGAGGCACTGCGGCAGACCCACTACCACGACACCCCGCCGGACCGCTTCGACCGCTGGCGTTCGGCGCTGAGCACCGACCTGCCGCTCGCCGTCCCCGCCACCCCGGTCACGGTGACCTCCGCGCGGTGGGGACGGATACCCCGCACCTTCCTGCGCTGCGCCGACGACCGGGCGCTGGCACCCGCCGTGCAGGACCTGATGATCGCGGAGGCCGACCTGGCCATGCCCGGCGACGGCGACGGCAACCCCTTCACCGTGCGCACCCTCCCCGGCAGCCACAGCCCGTTCGCCGCACGGCCCCGCGCACTCGCCGCAGCACTGCTGTCATGAGCCGCGGACGCCTCATGCCGCCGCGCGGCGGCGGACGGCTCGTGCTGCCGGTGGTGCTCAGCGCCACGTTCGCGCAGTTGCTCAACGTCACCGTCGCACAGGTCGCCTCGCCCCGTATCCAGGCCGACCTGGACGCGGGCGGCGGCACGGTGCGGCTGGTCCTCGCCGGGTACACGCTGACGTACGCGTGCCTGCTCGTCCCCGCCGCCCGGCTGGATGACCGGTACGGCTACCGGCGGCTGTTCCTGGCGGGCACGGTCGTCTTCGCCGTGGGCTCGGTGGCCAGTGCGTGCGCTCCCGGCGCCGCGTCGCTGGTCGCGGCCCGGCTGGTGCAGGGCGCGGGCAGCGGGCTGGTCGCGCCGCAGGTCCTGTCGCTCATCCAGGCCGCCGTCCCGGCCGCCCGCCGGCCACGTGCCCTCGGCCTGTACGGGGCCACCATGGCCGTCGCCTCGCTGGCGGGGCCGCTGCTCGGCGCGCTCGTCCTCGACGCCGACCTCTTCGGCCTCGGCTGGCGGCCCGTCTTCCTCCTCACCGTGCCGGTGGCGCTCGCCTCGCTGGCGGGGACGGCCGTCCTGCCGGGCGTCCGTGGCGCGGACGGGCTCCGCGTCGACAAGCTGGGCGCGGTGCTCGTCACCGTCGGATCCGGCGCGCTGGTCCTGCCGCTCACGCTGGGGCGGGAGGCCGGGTGGCCCTGGTGGACATGGGTAGGATTCGCCGTCGCCGCGATCGCCCTCGGACACTTCGTGCTGAGCCTCCCCCGCCGTCCTGACCCCCTGATCCATCCCGAGGTGCTGCGCGACCGGTCGGCGCTGAGGGGGACGCTGCTGGTGTTCGTGTTCAACATGGGGGTGCCGTCCTTCACCTATCTGCTCTTCCTCCACCTCCAGTCCGCGCTCGGATACTCGGCGCCCGCAGCCGCGCTGACCTCGGCACCGTTCGCGGGCGCCGCCGTCCTGGGCAGCAGGGCCGCACCCGCGCTCGGCCGCCGCCACGGTGCGGCCGTGCTCACCTTCGCGTCCCTGGTACTGGCGGGGGTGTCCCTGACGCTGGCCCCGCTCATGAGCTCGACGGCCGGACGCCAGGCCGCGCTGCCCGTGCTGGCGGTCGGCGGGGCCGCGTTCGGCGCCTTCACCGCCTCCGTGTTCGCGCTGGTGCTGGCCTCGGTGCACGGCCCCGCCGCCGGATCGGTCTCGGGGCTGCTGCCCACGGCACAGCAGCTCGGCGGGTCCGTCGGAGTGGCCGTGGCCGGGCTCGCCTACTCCGCGCCTGCCGACGGCACGGACGCCGCCTTCCGGCACGCCATGGCGTACCAGGCCGCCGTCTTCGTCCTCACCGCGCTCATCAGCCTCCGGACGGGGGCGGCGCCGGGTGCCTCGAACGGGGGCGGGGACGCGCGCGGCACCGGGCTGCCGGAGGTCTCGGGCAGGCGCCCTGAACTGCGTTTTTCGACTGTTCGAATCGGCCGGTCAGTAAGCGCGAAAATTGGTGTCGGCCCCGCTTCCTGTGACGCCTTGACAAGGGTTTATCGCTAGCTCACAGTGGTCGCTACGTACAACTACGTACAACGCAACCGGATGCGTTCTCTGCGTATATTCCATGAATTGCCTCTTGCGGGATCACTGAAAGCGCACCCAGCGGGTTTATCGAGGTCTGCCCACACGACCGCCCGCTCAACGACGGCGCGCGCGCCACCACTTCAATCAGCACAATACTGCCGTGCGGTTTCCGGGAAGTAATAGCCGATAACACTTCCCGGGGTCAGTCCTGCGCAATTCCTGGACGTGGAAACGAAAGCCCGTCGTAAGTCGTAAGCGGAGAGGGTGAGTGCCATATGACGCAGTTTGCCGTCGACACACCGTTGCAGGCCCTTGGCCATGAGCCCTTTCTCCAGGTCACCTGGCGGGATCCGCATACCCTCGCGCGAGGGTTCGTCGTGATCGACCAGTTGGTGACGGGCATCGCCACCGGCGGTCTCCGCATGCGGCCCGGATGCACGCTCGACGAAGTCGGGGAACTGGCCCGGGAGATGACGCTGAAGATGGGCGCTTTCGGGCTGCCCGTCGGCGGCGCCAAGGGCGGCATCGATTTCGACCCCGCCGACCCGCGCGCCGACGAGGTGCGCGAGCGCTTCCTGCAAGGCGTTCTCCCACTGCTGGAACGCTTCTGGGTGACCGCGGGCGACCTCGGTACGCAGCAGGAACAGCTCGACCGCAGCTTCGCGCGCATCGGCCTCGGCGAGACCTCCTTCCACGCGGCCGTGGTCCGCTCCCCCGTCGAGGCGGAGGTACGCGACCGCGTGCGGCGGGCGTTCGCCACCCGGACGGACGGCCTGAAACTCTCGGAACTCGTCGGCGGCTTCGGCGTCGCGGAGGCCGCTCTCGCCGCGCTGGAACACCACGGCACTCCCGCCGGGTCCGCCCGTGCCGTGGTGCAGGGGTTCGGCGCCATGGGCGGGTCCACCGCGCTGTATCTCGCGCGTGCCGGAGTGCGGATCACCGGGATCACGGACGCCCAGGGGCTGATCCTCAACACCTCGCGCGGGCTCGACGTGGAACGCATGCTCGCCGCGCGCAGCACCGGGGGCGTCGTCGACCGCTCCGCGCTGCGCGACGACGACATCGAGTGCCCCGGTGACGAGTGGCTGGGCCAGGACGTCGACGTCCTCGTACCGGCCGCCGTCTCCTACACGATCACCGCGGACAACTGCGACCGGATCCGCGCCGGGCTGGTGGTGGAGGCCGCGAACGTGCCCACCACTCCGGAGGCCGAGCGGCTGCTGCTGGAGCGCGGGGTCACCGTCGTGCCGGACTTCATCGCGAACACCGGCGCCGCTGCCGGAGCGTGGTGGGTCATCCTCGGCGAGGTGGTCAGCCCCGCCGGTGCGTGCGGGCGGCTGTCCTCGGAGATCCGCCCGCTGGTCCGGGGGCTCATGAGCCGGGCCGAGTCGACGGGAACCTCCGTGCGGAGCGCGGGCGTGCGGTTCGCTCGGGAGAACTCGCAGCGGATGATCGACGAGTGCGGGGGCGCGGTGGCGTTCCGCGACCTGTTCCCCGCCACACCGCAGGAGCGGCGGTTCCCCGTCGACGGCGCGGAGCCGACGGGCGGGTCCGCGTGTGCGGGGCCTGGCGGCGGGACCGCGCACCTCGGGGAGCGGGCACAAGCCGCCGCCCTGCCGCTGGGGGACGGCTCACCGCTGCCGCCGTCCGGTCCGGCCACCGCGACCGGTGCGGAGGAGGCTGCTCCGGGGCCCGGACGGCAGCCTGCCGCCGCGTACCCGGCGTACTGGCCGGGACCCGCAGAAGCCGGTACGGCCTCCGACCCGTTCTGAGCGTCGGGCGCGCCGGCCTGGGGGAGGTGAAGGGGCGGGACCTCACCTCCCCGTGGCCGCCGTTTCCCGGCACAGGGTGCACCGGTCCTTGCCGTCCCATCTGTCCCACCCGAACACCGAGGGCGAGAGCGACTGGCCCTCCAACTCCTCGCGTACGGCGACGCGGTAGGCCCAGACCGTGCCGATGTACGGGTGGTAGGCGTCGTGGAAGGCGGGCGACGACGGTTCGGCGCCCGCCGCGACCGCGCGCTGGAGGCCGCGGAGCCGCTCGAACATCGCCTGCCCGGCACCGGCGACGGCGGTGGACGCCTCGATGAACAGCCGTTCCCGCGCCTCGTAGATGGTGGCGTCGCTCAGCGCGGCGCGGGCGGCGGCGCCCAGATCGGGCTCGGCTCCGGGGTTCTGGGCGAGCTGGCGCAGCCGGGCGTGGCCCGTCTCGGCGGCGGCGATGAACTCGATGTACACGGCTCTTCGCCGTTCGCCCGCGCCTCGGTCGTCCTCGTGGCGGTGACGCAGATGGTCGGCCAGCACGGTGCCGGAGATGGCCACGCAGCCACCGCCGATCGTCGCGACGAACGTCCCCCAGTCCACGTCGGCCCTCCCGTAATGATCACGACGTCGGCACCAGGAATCTACGCGCGGCCTCACCCGAAGACCAGGGGCCCGCCGCACGTCTCACGCCCCACGGCTTCTCACGACTCACGGCTCATGTCCCGGCCGGTGCCGCCGCCGTCAGTGGGCGGGGGCCGGTTCCAGCGCGTCGCCCACCCTGATCCGCCCGGGCCGCAGCACGTGTGCGTACACGCCGAAGAGGACGCCCCGGCCCAGGACACTCCGGCCCAGGCCACGGTAGCCCTTGATCAGGGACAGCACCCGCAGGCCCGTCGCGCCGTCGCCCGGGTTCCGGTTCACCGCGCCGCAGCGCTTGACCGGTCCTTCCACCTGGAGCACGGCCGCGCCGATCCGCAGTGTCCGGCCCTCCCAGGTGTCCTCGGCGTGCGGTTCCGTGCCGGAGAAGCCCAGCGACATCCGGAACCGGCGCCCGTCCACCTCGTCGAGCCCGGAGCGACGGGCCAGCTCCGTCACCGACGCGTCGCCCAGCAGTGTGAGGGGCCGCAGGTCCACGCCGCCGTTGTCCGCGTCGGCCCGCACGAGCCGTACCGGCGCTCCGGCCAGCTCCGAGAACAGTTCCGCCCACGGCCCCTCGACGACTCGGCCCGCCACCTTGTGGTGGTGGAAGAAGTCGGCCTTCACCGGCTCGCCGAGCCGTACCTCGCCGGTCACGCGGGTTCCGTCCGGGCCGGTCACCGTGAGCACGCCGGCGGCCGGATCGAAGGCGGCGGTGTACGCGGCCCAGGCGCCGGTACGGGTCATCGACAGCAGCCTGTCGTCGGCGTCGGCCATGAAGAACGCGCGGTCGCCCCGCATGCCGGAGGGTGTCAGCTCGACCTCGTCGGGATGGGTGACTCCCAGGCCCTTGACCGGGGTGACGGAGAGCCGGCTGACGCGCGGCGAGGGGGCGGCGGTCACGGGGTGCTCAGCCACTGTGTCGGACACCTTCTCTTTCTCGCGCGCCGCCCCGGCAGTCCTTGCGGCCACCTTGAAGGGTTTCCGTGCTGATCATAGGCTTCATCGCCGTCGGCCCCGGCCCCGCCCTCGCCGACGTCACCTGCACCATTCCGTACCACACACTTCGGAGGAGCATGTGAGAAGACGTCGCGCGGCCACCTGGGCCGCCTCGGCGCTCGTCGCCACGCTCGCGCTGACCGGCGCGCTCGTCGGCCCCACCGCCACCGCGCAGACCGCACAGTCCGCGCAGTCCCCGCAGACCCCGCAGACCGCCCGGACGGCGAAGGCCGCCACCGCGACCGACCCCGTCACGCACGAGGAGAACGACCGCGTCCCGGAGGGTTCGGCCTGGACGCAGCACTACTTCCCGTCCTCGGACGGCTCCGGCACCGAACTGCACGCCGACGTGCTGCGGCCCGAAGGGCTGCCCAAGGGCAAGAAGGTGCCGGTCATCCTCTCCGTCGGCCCGTACTTCGGGCACTCGGGGCAGACCGGTGTCGAGGACTGGACGCACACCGGGCCCTCGTCGCGCTTCCAGGACTTCATCGAGGGCACCGACCTGTTCGACGAGGGCTACGCCTTCGTCATGGTGGACCTGCGCGGCTTCGGCGGCTCCACGGGCTGCCTCGACTGGGGCGGCCCCGGCGAACAGGCCGATGTGAAGGCCGCCGTCGACTGGTCGGCGAAGCAGCCGTGGTCCACCGGCGCCGTGGGCATGTACGGCAAGTCCTACGACGCCGTCACGGGCCTCATCGGCAACAACCTGGACCAGCGCGCGCTCAAGGCCGTCGTCGCGCAGGAGCCGTTGTGGGACATGTACCAGTACATCTACTCCAACGGTGTGCCCCGGCCGAACGTGACCGGCACCGCCAACGCGTACAACTCCATCGCCTCGCTCCCCCAGATGCCCGACGACGAGGCGCGCTACCGGGACAACGCACGGTACGAGGAGGCACATCCGGAGTGCCTCACGGAGAACTCGGCCGGATACCGGATAGCCGACCAGCGGGACCCGCACTGGACCTCCCGCGATCTGGCGAGGATGGCGAAGGGCAGCGACACCCCGCTGTTCGTCACCCAGGGCTTCATCGAGCCCAACACCAAGCCCGAGGAAATGCAGGAGTACCTCGACAACCACAAGGGCGTCGAGCGCGGCTGGGTCGGCCAGTGGGACCACGTGCGCGGCGGTGACCGCACCGGCGACGGGCGTCTGGCCATGGGCCGCGAGGGCTGGTACGAGGAGACCCTCTCCTTCTACGACCACCACCTCAAGGGCGAGCGGCCAGGGACCGGCTACCCGGCCTACGCCGTCGAGGACAACACCGGCGCCTGGCGCGCCCAGAAGACCTGGCCCGTCGTGGAGAAGTCCGCCACCGTCGCGCTCGGCGGCGGCACGTACGTGGACGACGGCGGCGCCTCGGCGCGCGCGGACCTGGCCGCCTCCGGCGGACCGGCCGCGAAGGCACCCGCGCCGCCGTCCGGTTCCGGCGAGTGGGACATGGAGAACGCGCCCGCGAAGGAGCCGTCGGCCCCGAAGGGCCTGGCCGGGGAAGCGGCGAAGCGGCAGCGGGCCGGTGAGGTCACGTCGAGCTTCTTCGTGTGGTCCGAGCCGGTCAGGAAGTCCGTACGTGTCACGGGCACCCCGCGCGTCTCGCTGAGCGCCAAGGGGCAGGGCAACGTGATGGTCAAGCTGTACGACGTGGCCCCGGACGGCACCGCCGCGATGTTCGACGAGCAGGTCTCCCTGCTGAAGTCGGGCAAGCTGAGCGTCGATCTCAAGGCGACCGACTGGACCCTCGCGCGCGGGCACGTGCTGGCCGTGGAGATCGGCTCCATCCAGACCGGCTCGTGGCGCGACACGCCCTCCGGCGAGACGATCAGGGTCAAGGACGCGAAGCTCAGGCTGGCCCTGGACGGCCCGTCCGACGACGTGCCGACTCCCGGCTCCCGCTCGCCGTTCCTGGACACCTACCTGGAGCAGTACACCGTCGAACTGCCCGCGGGGCGCCCGTCGTTCACGGTGCCCCAGGTCGGCCGCCACTGAGCCCATAGGAGAGCCGTCGGCTTCCGCGCCCGGACGGGCACCGTCCGGGCACTGCCGGGCGCGGAAGCCGACAACCGGAACGACGGCCGGAGCGAAGGCCGGGCGAGCGGCCGGTGCGGGCGGGCGGGCGATGGGTGCAGTCGGCAGCGATGGTCGAGCCCGCACCGCTTCCGCCCTACGCTCGGAGGAAACGCCGCGCGTCCGGGAACGTGCCCGCCACGCGCGTCGGCCACGGGGGTTCCGGGGGAATTCGGGGGAGACGAACATGCGCGTGCTGGTGGTGGAGGACGACGAGCACATCGCGGGCCCGCTCGCGGAAGGGCTGCGCCGGTTCGGACACGAGGTGCGGCATCTGCACGAGGGCGGGCAGGCGGTGGCCTTCGCCCGGGAGGCCGACTTCGTCCTGCTGGACCTGGGCCTGCCCGACCTGGACGGGCACGAGGTGTGCCGGAGGCTGCGGGAGAACTCCTCGGTACCGGTCATCGCCGTGACCGCGCGCGAGGACGAGCTGGACCGGGTGCTGCTGTTGCAGGAGGGCGCGGACGACTACGTCGTCAAGCCGTACAGCCTGCGCGAGCTGCTGGCGCGGATGGAGGCGGTGTGCCGCCGGGCGCGCGGCAACCGGCGCTGCGCGGGGGAACGGGAACCGGGCTGCGACGGAGCCGCGGAGGACGAGGACGGCACGGACGCGGGAGCGGGCCGCGCTGTGCGCCGCTACGGGCCGCTGGTCGTGGACGCACGGGCCCGGCGCGCCACGGTGGACGGGCGTGCGGTCGAGCTGACCCGCAGGGAGTTCGATCTGCTGGCCGCGCTGATGTCGGACGCGGGTGCGGTCCGGCTGCGCGAGGACCTGATCAACGAGGTGTGGGACACGAACTGGTACGGCTCGACCCGCACGCTCGACGTCCATGTGGGCACGCTGCGCGGGAAGCTGGGCCACCGGCAGTGGATACGGGCGGTGCGCGGGGTGGGCTTCCGCCTCGCCCTTCCCGGGGCGGCGTGAACCGGAGCCCGGGACGACGGTCCGGGGTCCGGGGGCAGGGACGAGACGTGTGACGGGAGCGTGCGTACGGCGGTGACACGGGGACGGTAGGCGCCGCTACCGCTTCCGTACGGCTTCGGGACCACGTCTGCCCGAAGACAACCCCTCGGCGGGGCCCTCGGACGAATGGGCTGTGCCGGCCGTCGCCCCGGTGGCCGGTACCGGCCGGGGGAAGGAGTGGAAGTCTCCGTGCGACACCGCTGTGTGGCCGTGCTGGCGGCCGGGGCGCTGCTGGCGCTGCCGCTGGCCGTATATCAGCGCTGGCGTCCTGTACGTCAGGCCGCGGCCCGCAAGGCGTTCCTCACCGACGCCTCCCACCAACTGCGCGGCCCGCTCCAGGCGCTGCGGCTGCGGCTGGAGAACCTGGAGCCGCACCTGGCCGACGAGGGGCTGCCGGGGCTGGAGCATGTGCTGTCGGAGGCGGACCGCATGAGCCGCATCCTCTCCGCGCTGCTGACCATGGCGCGCAGCGAGGGACGCCATGTCCCGGCCCGGCCCTTCGACGCGCTGGCGGTCGTGCGGGAGCGTGCCGCCGCGTGGCGGCCGGAGGCCGAGGCGCGGCAGGTGACCCTTGAGGTGGCGGGTGAGCCCGTCGTGGCGGCGGCCGTGCCCGGAGCCCTCGACCAGATCCTGGACGTGTTCCTCGACAACGCGCTGGCCCTCGCACCGCCCCGCTCCCGGGTGCGGCTGGCCGTGCGCGCGGACAGCCGCCACGTGCGCGTCTCCTGCCGGGACGAGGGTCCTGGCATGAGCGCGGCCGAACGCCGGCACGCGTGCGAGCGCTTCTGGCGCGGCAGCGACGCGGCCCCCGGTGAGGGCTCCGGTCTCGGCCTGGCCATCGCCTCATCGCTGGCCCGCGCCAACAACGGGCGGCTCACCCTGGACGCGGCCCCCGGAGGTGGTCTGGAGGCGACGGTACGGCTGCGGGTCCGGGCACGGGGTCACCGCTGAAGGCGGTGGTGCGGTGCGGCGGCGCTTCCGCGTCGCCGTGGCAGCGCGAGCGCGTCGCATCCCTGCCACGCCCTTGCATCCGCGCTGCATCCGCGCTGAACGCCCCCTGCGAGACGGCTCCTTACGCTGACGCGCATCCGGCAGGTCTGCCCCGACGGCAGCCCGAGGAGGAGCCGTGGTCTCCCACTCCGCGCCGCACACCGCACCACCCCCGTCGGCGCCCGCTCCCACCCCCGCGCCCACCCCCGCACCCGTGCCGCCGAGCGCCCGGAGTGCCGGGGCGGAGCGGACGTCGCCGCTGGAGCGGTTCGGCGCGTGGCTGGCCCGACGGCGGCTGCTGGTGCTGGCCGCAGCCGTGCTCGCGGTCGCCGTCGCGGTGCCGTTCGGGGCCGACGTCGAATACCGGCTCTCCCAGGGCGGGACCACCGCGCCCGGCTCGGCCTCGGCGCGTGCCGAGTCCCTGCTCGAAGCGCGCTTCGGCTCCGGCCCCCCGCACCTGGTGTTCCTGGTCGAGGCGGCGAGCGGCGGGACCGGGATGAACGAGGTGGACGACCAGCGCGTACAGACACGGGGCCGCCGCCTCACCGCGCGCCTGAACGCGGAGCCCGGTGTCGTACGGGCCGCTTCGTACTGGACTCTGGGCGGTCCGCGGTCCCTGCGCTCCGACGACCGGCGCACCGGCCTGGTGACGGTGCGGCTGGCCGGGGACGAGGACACCGTCCGCAGGACCGCAGGACGACTGGTCCAGCGGACGGTGGGCGCGCGGCCGGGCGGGCTGCGGATCACCGCCACCGGGCCGACGGCCGTCCGTACGGAGATCGAGGAACGCAGCGAGGAGGACCTGAGGAAGGCCGAACTCCTCGCGGCGCCCGTCGTGCTCGTCATCCTGGTGCTGGTGTTCCGCAGTGTGATCGCGGCGCTGCTGCCGCTGCTGGTGGGCGCGTTCGCGGTGGCCGGGACGTTCGTCGTGCTGCGTCTGCTGGACGGCTTCACCCAGGTGTCGGTGTTCAGCGTGAACATCACCACGGCGCTGGGCCTCGGCCTGGCGATCGACTACAGCCTCTTCCTCATCACCCGGCACCGTGAGGAACTGGCCGCCGGACGCACGGTGCCGCAGGCGGTCGCGGCGGCGGTGCGCACCGCCGGACGCACGGTGGTGTTCTCCGCGCTGACGGTGGCGCTCTCGCTGTCCGCGATGCTCGTCTTCCCGCAGTACCATCTGCGGTCCTTCGCGTACGCGGGCATCGCGGTCGTCGCGCTGGCGGCGCTGGGCTCGGTGGTGGTGTTGCCCGCGCTGCTGGCCCTGCTGGGGCGGCGCCTGGACGCGCTGTCCGTGCGGCGTAGCGCGGACCGCCGTACGCGGGGGCGCCGCCGCAGGCTCCGTGGCCGTCCGGGTGGTTGGGGCCGTCCGCGCGGGCGGCACCGCCGCCCCCGGCGTTCCCCGCTGCGACGTTCCGCGCCGCGCCGCCGCACGGCACGGGTCACCCCGTCCGTGCCGGTTGCCTTGGAGGCGGGCGGCGGCTTCTGGAACCGGCTGGCCGGGGGCGTCATGCGGCGGCCCGCGCTGTTCGCGCTCGCGTCGGTCGCGCTGCTGGTCACGCTCGGACTGCCCTTCCAGCATGTGCGGTTCGGCGACAGTGACGACCGCGTACTGCCCCGCTCCTCCCCCGCGCACCGCGCCGCGCAGACACTTCGGCGGGAGTTCGACAGCGGGGAGAGTTCGCCCCTCCCCGTCGTCCTTCCCGGCCGCGCGGGCGGCGTGCGCGAGGGTCAACTGGCCGACTACGCGGCGCGGTTGTCGCGGCTGGACGGCGTGCGGAGGGTGGACGCCGCGACCGGGTCCTACCGGGCCGGGCGCCTGGTCGCACCGCCCCGCGCCTCCTCGGCCCGCTTCCGCTCCGAGGACGGCGGCACCTGGCTGTCGGTCGTCTCCCGCACCGAGCCCTATTCGACGGAGGGCCTGCGCCTGGTCCGTGCCGTACGCGGAACCCCGGCGCCCGCCGGAGCGCTGGTGGGCGGGCAGGCCGCGCTGCTGGCCGACTCCAAGGACGTCCTGGGCGCCCGGCTGCCCTGGGCGCTGGCGGTCATCGGGGGCTCCACGCTGGTGCTGTTGTTCCTGTTCACCGGGAGCGTGCTCATTCCCGTCAAGGCAGTGGTGCTCAATCTGCTGAGCCTCACCGCCACGTTCGGCGCGATGGTGTACGTCTTCCAGGAGGGGCATCTGCGGTGGCTGGTGGGCGACTTCACCGTCACCGGTCTGATCGACGTGGACACACCGGTGCTGATGTTCTGCGTGGCCTTCGGGCTGTCCATGGACTATGAGGTGTTCCTGCTCTCCCGCGTCCGGGAGGAGTATGTGCGGACCGGTGACAACACGGCGGCGGTCGCCCGCGGCCTGGAGCGCACCGGCGGGCTGATCACCGCGGCGGCGGCGCTGGTCGCGGCCGTGCTGCTGTCGTTCGCCACCTCGGGCCTGACCCCGCTGAAGCTGCTCGGGACCGGCCTGGCCCTGGCGGTGGTGATGGACGCGACCCTCGTACGGGGCGTCCTGGTGCCCGCCGTCATGCGGCTCGCCGGGCAGGCCAACTGGTGGGCGCCCGCGCCGCTGGCCCGACTGCACCGGCGGTTCTTCCTCGCGGAGTGACGGACGGGGCGGAGCGAGGGACAGGTGCGTACGTCACACACTCGTCAAGGATTCAACCTTGCCGGAAGCCTTACTCCTGGCTGCATCCGCGCTGCACGTCTCCTGAAGAGCGTGTTCCTAGGGTGATGCCTCATGCACCGGCCGCCGTCGCCGGAGAAGGTGGCGACGGGGCGCGCGGTGCGGATCGGTCAGTCCAGCCAGCGATGCACGGGGGGTGCCCGGTGGGCACACGGTATCTGGAGCGCGAGAGAGAACATCTGCGTCATGTCCTGCCCGGCCTGGAGGAGTTCCTCGCCGTCACGCCGCTCGACGAACTGGAGCGGCCCGGCAGCAAGGCGCTGACGGCGTTCCGCGCCGCAGGGGGTCCCGGGCTCGTGGTGCCCGCCGAACACGGCGGGAGGGGAGCCGATCTGCTGAGCGCCGTACGGGTGCAGCGCGCGGTGGGGTCCCGCTCGCCCTCGCTGGCCGTGGCCACCACCATGCACCACTTCTCCGTGGCCTCACTGGCGGAGGCCGCCGCCGCGAGCGGCGGCCCCGAGTGGATGCTGCTGGCCGCCGTCGCGCACGACAATCTGCTGCTGGCCTCCGGCTTCGCCGAGGGCACCACGGGCCAGGGCATCCTCTCCCCCGCCCTCACCGCGCGTGTGGAGGGGGAGGGCGCGGACGGCAAGATCTGGCTCAGCGGCGCCAAGAAGCCGTGCAGCCTGGCGCGTTCCATGGATCTGCTGACCGCGTCCGTGGCCCTGCCTGGCCCGGAAGGCGGCGCCCCGAGTCTGGCGGTGGTGCTGGTGCCGGCCGACGCGCCCGGGGTATCGGTGCGTCCGTTCTGGAAGAGCCCCGTCCTGGCGGGCGCGGAGAGCGACGAGGTCGTGCTGGAGGACGTCGAGGTGCCTCCCGAGCTGGTCGTACGCACCGGGGTCACGGAGGACGGCCGTCTCGATCGGCTCCAGACCGCGGGCTTCGTGTGGTTCGAGGCGCTGATGACCGCGAGCTATCTGGGGGTCGCCTCCGCGCTGGTCGAGCGCGTCCTGGCCGTGCCGAAGGCCGGGGACGCGGTACGGGCCGAGGCCGCGACCGCCGTGCACGGCGCCGTACTCGCGCTGGAGGGGGTGGCCCGCAAGGCCGCCGACGGACTGCACGAGACCGTCCTCGCCGACGCGCTCGCCTGCCGCTACACCGCGCAACTGCTCATCGGCCGCGTCGCGGAGCAGTGTGTGGAAGCGCTGGGCGGCATGGCGTTCCTCTCCTCCGGTGACATCGCCTGTCTCAGCTCCGCCTGCCGCGCGCTGGCCTTCCACCCGCCCGCGCGTGCCCGTATGGCCACCGCGCTGGCCGAGCACTTCACGGGCCGCCCGCTGCGCATCCCCTGAGACCGCGCCTGGTCGCCGCCGAGCCCGGCCCTGACAAGCCCTGTCCCGCTCCCGGTTCACCACATCGCGGCGCCGTCCGGCGCCCGCCGTCCCCGCGGCCCCGCCGTCGGCTCCCGTGTCCGGGTGCCGTGGCCAGGATCGGGGTGCGCGGGGCCCGTCCGCGTCCGCTTCTTCCGTCTTCCGCATCGCGAGGTGACACGCCCGTGTCCATGCCCGTATCCGCTTCGACGTCTGTTTCCGCTTCCTCATCCGTCGCCGCTTCGTCGGCCGTTGGCGCCTCTTCGCCGGTCGCCGCCGCCGCGTCGGCCCCGGCTCCCCCTCCCGTGTCCGCGTCCGTGCCCGCGCCCGCTTCCGCTTCCGCGGCGCTGCCCGCCGCTCCACCGGCCGCGCGGCCGACCGTGCTGCTCACCGGCGGCTCCGGTGTCATCGGCACCGCGCTGCTGCCGGAGCTGGCCGACTGCCACGTCATCGCCCTCACCCACCGGGCGCCCTGCCCCGGCGCCGACGAACAGGTGCGCGGCGACCTGACCGCCTACCGCCTGGGGCTCGGCAAGGCGGACTACGCCGCCCTCGTCCGCAGAGTGGACGTGGTCGTGCACGCCGCCGCCGTCACCGGGTTCAGCAGCGGAGCCGACGCGACCCACCGGCTGAACGAGGCGGGTACGCGCCGGATCGCGGACTTCACCGCTGACGCGGACGCACGGCTGTACCACCTGTCCACGGCCTTCGTCGCGCGGCGCGAGCTGACCCGGGCCGGGCTCGGCAAGGACACCGGGGACGCCTCCGCACGTCCGGAGGACTACGTGGACTCCAAGCGCGCGGGCGAGGCCGTGGTCCGCGACAGCGGCGTCCCCGCGGTGATCGTCCGCCCCTCGGTCGTCATCGGGGACTCGGTGACCGGGCACATCTCCGCCTTCCAGGGCATGCACGCCGTGCTGCTGTCCCTGCTGCGCGGGCTGCTGCCGCTGCTGCCCGCGCCCCGGCACTCGCGGGTGGACTTCGTGCCCTGCGATCTGGTGGGCCGCGTGCTCGCCAGGCTCGTCGCCGAGGGCCGCACCGGGGGCGAGGTGTGGGTGACCGCGGGAGAGAACGCGATCACCGTCGAGCGTCTGCTGGAGCTGACCGCGAAGGCCGGTGCGGAACTGGGGCTCACCCCCGTCATGCCCCGCATGGTCGGCCAGGACATGGTCGACAGGCTGATCCGCCCGGTGTTCATCAGCACGCTCCGGCCCGGGATGCGGCGCCGCTTCGACGACATGCTCGCCCTGACCGCGCTGTTCGCCGACGCCGGTCCCTTCCCCAGCAGTCTGGGGGCCGCGCCCGTCGCCGTGGCCGCGCCGAGCACGGCCGAGGTGGAGACCGCGCTGCTGCGCACCGTCACCCACCTGGCCCGCGCCAAGGGCCTCGCGCCCGCGCACGGCGGGCGGCACCACGGCGGCGCGCACACGTCCCGTACCTCCCCCGGCGCCGCGGCCGGGCCGGGCGAGGAGTTGCTTGCCGGATGAGCACCCACCGACACCACGCCCCGCCCCATGCCGTGGAGGGGCTGCACCCCGTCGGCGGAGCGCGGGGCCGCACGGACCACACGGACCTTACGGACCGCACCGACCGCATCGGCCCCGCCCGCCGCGACAGCGCGCTGGAGAGCCCCGAAGCGGTGCTGGACGCCTACCGTCGGCACGTCAACCACGGCCGGGCGCGGCTGGCCGCGCTCACCGGCTCGGTGGTGGAGGTCGCCTCCGAGGGCACCAAGGTGTGGGACACGCACGGCAAGGAGTACCTGGACTGCTCCGGCTACGGCGTCTTCCTCCTGGGCCACCGCCATCCACGGGTGATGGAGGCGGTGATCGAGCAGATCCACCGTCACCCGATGGCCACCCGTCTCCTCCTGGAGCCCCGCGTCGCCCGCGCGGCGACGGCCCTCGCACGGGTGACCCCGCCCGGTCTGGACCACGTGCACTTCGTGACCTCCGGCGCCGAGGCGACCGAGACCGCCATCAAGCTCGCCCGCGCGCACGGCAAACGGCGCCTCGTCTCCGCCACCGGCGGCTACCACGGCAAGACCGCCGGTGCCCTGAGCCTGACCGCCGCGCCGCTCTACCAGGACCCGTTCCGGCCGCTGCTGCCCGCCGAACACGTGCCCTACGGAGCCGCGGCGGCGCTGGAGGCGGTGCTGCGCGAAGGGCCCGAGGCGTGCGTGGTGGTCGAGCCCGTGCAGGGCGAGGGCGGAGTGATCGTGCCGCCGCCCGGCTACCTCACCGACGTCCAGCGTCTGTGCGCCCGGTACGGGGCGCTGTTCGTCCTGGACGAGATCCAGACCGGTCTCGGACGGCTGGGCACCTGGTGGGGCGCGGACGAGGAGGACGTGCGGCCCGACATCCTGCTGGTGGGCAAGAACCTCTCCGGCGGCGTCGTGCCTGTGGCGGCGGCGGTGGCCACAGCGCAGGCGTACGCGCCCTTCGACCGCGACCCGTTCCTGCACTCCTCCACCTTCGCCGGGGCGCCGGTGGCGATGGCCGCCGCGGAGGCGGCCGTGCACGCCATCGAGGAGGAGGGCCTGGTGCGGCGCGCCGCCGATCTCGGCGACACCCTGCTGCGTCTGCTGCACGAGGCCCTCGCACCGCTGCGGGGCACCGCGCTCGTGGACATCCGCGGACGCGGTCTGCTGATCGGCATCGAACTCGCCGACGAGGGCCTGGCCGGGGAGCTGTTCCTCCAGCTCGTCGACGCGGGCGTGCTGGTCAACCACTCCCTCAACGCCCACCGGGTGCTGCGGCTGACCCCGCCCGCGCTGCTCACCTCCCGCGACGTGGACACCCTCCGCGAGGTGTTCACCACGGCGGCCCGCGCCCTGGCCCGCACCACCACCACGGGGCACGGCACCGCACACACCACCGTCACCGACGTCTCCACCGTACGGAAAGGGATATGAGCCCATGCCCAGCGTGACACTGAAGGCGTTCGTGCCCGGCGCCGGTCCGGCCGAGGTCTTCACCCGGCTCGCGGACTTCTCCGCCTACCCCCGCTACACCTCCACCGTGCGGGAGGTGACCGTAACGGAGCTGTCCGACGGGGCCGTCGCCTCGCACTGGGCGGTCAACTTCCGCAACGGCGTGCTGTGCTGGTCCGAGCACGACCGCGTGGACCCGGACGCGCTCACCATCGGATTCACCCAGACCGAGGGCGACTTCGAACGGTTCGAGGGCACATGGCGGGTGGCCGCTGCCGGGGCGGACGACGACCCGTGTGTGCGGGTGGACTTCACCGCCACCTTCGATCTCGGCATGCCGAGTCTGGCGTCGATACTCGACCCGGTCGCCCGTCAGGCGCTCTCCGAGAGCATCGGCCTGATCCTGCGCGGCCTGTTCGGCAGGCACACCACCGTCACCGGGGCCGTCGACGCCACGGACGCCGGGGCCGTCGGCGCTCCCCTCCCCGCGACGGGTGGGTGACATGGAGCGTCCGGCCCTCGCACCACCCGTCGTGCTCGCCAAGGGGCAGGTGTCCGCGCGGCAGTTCCGGGACGCCTTCGCACAGCTCCCGGCCGGGGTCAGCGTCCTGACCACCTACGCGCCCGAGGGGCCCTGCGGGATGACGGCCAGCGCCGTGTGCTCACTCTCCCAGGACCCTCCGCTGGCCCTGGCGGCGCTGGCGAACGACAGCCGCACCCTGGCCCGTATCCGTGTCCACGGCGCCTTCGGCATCAACGTGCTGCGCGCCCGGGACACGGCGGTCGCCGACCTGTTCGCGCGTCCCGCGCCCGACCCGGCACACCGCTTCGACGGGCTGCCGCACGAACCCGTCGCCTCGGTGCCCGTCCTGTGCGAGGCGCTGGTGTGGCTGGCCTGCGAGGTCGTGGGGCTGTACCCGGGAGGCGACCACACCATCCTCACGGGGCTGGTGCGCGCCGCCGGGCGGCGCCCCGGTGTGCCGCTGGTGTGGCACCGGCGCCGCTACACCTCGCCCGCCTGACCACGCCCCTTTCCCTCCGCCACACACCACACACCAAAACCACCACCGGCCGCTGCCGCCGGTCCGTCCCAACGGACCGGCGTCCGACCGGACCGTCCGACCCACCTCTCAGGAGAAATTCGTGTTCCTCAACCTCACAGGCAAGGTCGTCGCCATCACCGGCGGCAGCCGCGGCATCGGCCTGGCCACGGCCGTGGCCTTCCGCGCCCACGGCGCGCACGTCGCCATCGGCGCCCGCGATCTGGCCCACGCCCGCACCGTCGCCGGACGGATCGGGGTGAGCGCCTACGCGCTCGACGTCACCCGGCCCGCCGACGTGCGGCGCTTCTTCGAGGACGTCGAGGCCGTGCACGGCCCCATCGACATCTTCGTCAACAACGCGGGCGAGATGCTGGTCGGCCGCTTCGAGACGGAGTCCGACGAGGCCACCCGCCACCAGCTCGACGTCAATCTGCTCGGCACCGCGCACGGCATGAAGGCCGCACTGCCCGCCATGCGGCGTCGCGGCCGGGGGCACATCATCAACATGGTCTCGGCCGTGGGCATGATCGGACTGCCCGGCTGCGCCACCTACTCGGCCGCCAAGCACGGGGTGACGGGCCTGTCCGAGAGCGTACGGGGCGAACTGCGCGGATCCGGCGTGCACTTGTCGATCGTGCTGCCGATCCCGGCCGCCACGAAGCTGACCTCGGGCGTCGGCAAGGGCCGCTTCGTGCCGATGCTCACGCCCGTCGACATCGCCGGCCGGGTCGTGAGCACCGCCCGCCGCCCGCGCCGTTACGCGGTGTACGTGCCGGGCTGGACCAACCCGCTCACCCGGCTGCTCCTGCTCGTGCCGCAGAACCTGCGGGACGTGCTGGGCCGCTTCCTCAAGGCCGACCAACTGCTGCGCACCACCGACGCCGACGCGCGCCGCGCCTACGAGCAGCGTGTCTTCGGCCCTGGCACGGCCCCGGCGGCGCCCTCGCGCGCCACGGTCCTCCCCGGGAAGAGCACCGCGCGCGACACCGCCGCGCGCACCGCGACGCAGGACAGGACCAGCGCATGAGCACCGTGCCCGTGTCCGGCAAGGGCGCCGTCAGGCGCGGGCGGGCACCGGCCGAGTTCGCCCACCCGGTGCTGGACCGTCTCGTGCACGTACACCCCGGTGTCGCCGTCCTGCTGTACGTCCCGGTCATGGCGGTGTGCGTGTACGGCGCGCGCGGGCAGGGCGGCGCATGGGCCCTGACGGGCTGGGCGGCGGCCGGGTACGCGGCCTGGACGCTGTCCGAGTACTGGGGGCACCGGCTGGTGCTGCACCACGAGCCGGAGCGCGGCATCGGGGCACGGCTGCACTGGCTGCTGCACGGCATCCACCACACCTATCCGCAGGACGTGCGCCGCTCCGTCCTCAGCCCCGTGCTGAGCGTGCCGATGGTCGGCGGCGCCCTTCTCCTGGGGTGCGGTGCCGCCTCGCTGCCGCTGACCTTCGGCGCGGGCTACGCCTTCGGCTACCTCGCCTACGACCTCGTCCACCTCTATCTGCACCAGGCGGGTCCCCGGAACCGGCTGCTGCGTCATCTGCGCAGGCTCCATATGCGCCACCACTTCCGCGACGACACCCGCGGGTTCGGCATCTCCGCGCCGTACTGGGACACCGTCTTCGGCACCTCGCTGATACGCGGAGGCCGCGCCGGTGCGGGAGATTCCCGGTGAACACTTCGCAGGGCACGCACGGCGGGGGCGGTGTCCCCGTCACCGACCGGGAGGAGGCCGAGGAGTTCCTGCGGCAGTTCCACGCCGAGCGGCCCGGGCAGGCCACTCCCCTGGCACGTCGCCTGGCCGAGGTCCGCGCCGCCATCGGCGAGACCGGCACCTACCGGCACACCGGGGCCGAGCTGGAATTCGGGGCACGTGTCGCCTGGCGCAACTCCAGCCGCTGCATCGGCCGCCTGTACTGGAACAGCCTGCGCGTCCTGGACCGGCGCGCGGCCACCGGCGCCGAACAGATCCACCGGCATCTGTGCGACCACTTGGCCATCGCCACCAACGGCGGCCGGATCCGGCCCGTCATCTCGGTCTTCGCACCCGAAGCGCCCGGGCGGCCGGCGCCCCGTCTGTGGAACGACCAGCTCATCCGCTACGCGGGCCACCGCCACGAGGACGGCACCGTCACCGGCGACCCCGCGCTCGCGGACTTCACCGACGCCGTGCGGCGCCTGGGCTGGCAGCCGCCGGGCACACCCTTCGACATCCTGCCGCTGGTCATCGACCTCCCCGAGGACAAGCCCCAGCTGTTCGACGTGCCCCGCCGACTGGTGCGCGAGGTGCCCCTCGCGCATCCGCGCTTCCCGCAGCTCACGGCGCTGGGGCTGCGCTGGTACGCCGTACCGGCCATCTCCCACATGCGGCTGCGGATCGGCGGCGTCGACTACCCTCTCGCGCCGTTCAACGGCTGGTACATGGGCACCGAGATCGGCGCCCGCAACCTCGTCGACACCGACCGCTACGACCTGCTCCCGGTCATCGCCCGGCGCCTCGGCCTGGACACCGGGAGCGAGGCCACCCTGTGGCGCGACCGGGCCCTGGTGGAGCTGAACATCGCGGTCCTGCACTCCTTCCACAGCGCGGGTGTCAGGATCACCGACCACCACACCGAGTCGCGGCACTTCCTGGCCCACCTGGCCCAGGAGGAGCGCCACGGCCGCACCGTACCGGCCGACTGGAGCTGGATCGTGCCGCCCGTCTCGGGCGGCGCCACCCCCGTCTTCCACCGCTACTACGACCACGCGGAGCTGCGCCCGAACTTCTACCTGGACGCGGACGCGGCGGCCCGCTCACGGGGCCGGTGCCCCCACGCGGGCTGAGAGGCCGACCGTGCGGGTCCTCGTGACAGGTACCGACGGCACGGGCCGCCGTGCCCCTGGAACGTCGAGCGTCGCCAGGAGCACGGCGGCCCGTGGGTGCCGGAGCCGGAGAGCGCGGCCGTCGGCCTCCGGCCGTCGGCGTCGGACGTTGACGTCGGCCGTCATCGTCGGACGTCCCGTCAGACATAGCCGTCAGTCGTTGCCGGACTCCATCGCGGCGCGGTCGAGCAGTTCGTCGTCGCCGCCGCGGGCGGCCTCGCCACGGGAGGCGATGGCCTCGGCGCCGCCCTCCGGCATGGTGCCGATGAGCCCCGTCGAGGCGGCCTGTGCCGCGCCGATGGCGGGGTTCGCGGTCCCGATCAGGCCGAGTCCCGCGTACTGCTCCAGCTTGGCGCGCGAGTCGGCGATGTCGAGGTTGCGCATGGTGAGCTGGCCGATGCGGTCCACCGGGCCGAACGCCGAGTCCTCGGTGCGCTCCATCGAGAGCTTGTCCGGGTGGTAGCTGAAGGCCGGGCCCGTGGTGTCGAGGATCGAGTAGTCCTCGCCGCGCCGCAGCCGCAGCGTCACCTCGCCGGTGACCGCGGCACCGACCCAGCGCTGGATCGACTCGCGCACCATCAGCGCCTGCGGGTCCAGCCAGCGGCCCTCGTACATCAGACGGCCGAGGCGCCGCCCCTCGTTGTGGTACTGGGCGAGGGTGTCCTCGTTGTGGATCGCGTTGACCAGCCGCTCGTACGCCACGTGCAGCAGGGCCATGCCGGGCGCCTCGTAGATGCCGCGGCTCTTGGCCTCGATGATCCGGTTCTCGATCTGGTCCGACATGCCCATGCCGTGACGGCCGCCGATGGCGTTCGCCTCCATCACCAGGTCGACCGGGGTGGCGAACTCCTTGCCGTTGATCGTCACCGGGCGGCCCTGGTCGAAGCCGATGGTCACGTCCTCGGCGGCGATCTCGACGGAGGGGTCCCAGAACCGCACGCCCATGATCGGCTCGACGGTCTCGACGCCGGTGTCCAGGTGCTCCAGGGTCTTGGCCTCGTGGGTGGCGCCCCAGATGTTGGCGTCGGTGGAGTACGCCTTCTCGGTGCTGTCGCGGTAGGGGAGGCCGTGGGCGAGCAGCCACTCCGACATCTCCTTGCGGCCGCCCAGCTCGGTCACGAAGTCGGCGTCGAGCCAGGGCTTGTAGATCCGCAGGTGCGGGTTGGCCAGCAGGCCGTAGCGGTAGAACCGCTCGATGTCGTTGCCCTTGAACGTCGATCCGTCGCCCCAGATCTGCACGTCGTCCTCGAGCATCGCGCGGACCAGCAGGGTGCCGGTGACGGCGCGGCCCAGCGGCGTCGTGTTGAAGTACGCGCGCCCGCCCGAGCGGATGTGGAACGCGCCGCAGGTGAGGGCGGCCAGCCCCTCCTCGACCAGTGCCGCGCGGCAGTCGACCAGGCGCGCGATCTCGGCACCGTACGCCGACGCACGCCCCGGCACCGACGCGATGTCGGGCTCGTCGTACTGACCGATGTCGGCGGTGTAGGTGCACGGGACAGCACCCTTGTCGCGCATCCACGCGACCGCGACGGAGGTGTCGAGGCCGCCGGAGAAGGCAATGCCGACGCGCTCGCCGGTGGGCAGGGAGGTGAGAACCTTAGACATAGGAAGAGTATGCGTCATCTCGCATTGTCATGCAATGCGGCTGCCGTGACGGACCGCGACGGCCCCGTCCCCGCCCGTACGGTACGGGGCGGAGCGGGGCCGTACGGTACGGGACCGGGCGGGACCGGGCCGGGCCGGTCAGGCGTGGGCGACGACGATCAGGTTGGGGGAAGCGTCCTCGTAGGGGGTGCCGTCCCAGTCGCCGTGGCACGTCGTCCGCGCGAACCCGGCCTCCCGGCACAGCTCGCCGAACTCCTCGGGGGTGTAGATCCGCACGTCGTAGGGGGTCATGGGGAACTCGGCGCCGGTGTCGTCGACGATGGCCCACTGGCCGAACTCGCGCCGCGTGCCGTCGTCCAGGTGGCGGCGCGAGACCAGGGTCCGGCCGCTGGAGAGCCGGCGGCGTTCCTCGGCGGGGATGCGGCCGTCACGGAGCGCGGGCGCTGTGACCATCGTGTGCATCAGGAACCGCCCGCCGGGCTTCAGCGACTGGCGGAAGCGCCGCAGGACGGCCAGGTCCTCCTCGGGGGTGAAGAAGCCGAAGGAGTAGAACATGTTGATCACGGCGTCGACGGGCTCCAGGGGCGGCAGCTCCCGCATGTCGCCTTCGAGGAAGCGCACCGCCGCCCCGGCCCGCGCCGCGCTGCGCCGGGCCGCCTCCAGGAAGCCGGGGTTGATGTCGACGCCGACCACGTCCACGCCGTGACCCGCCAGCTCGACGCTGTGCCGCCCGTAGCCGCACGGGCAGTCCAGCACGCGCGCGCCGGGCGCGAGGCCGCACAGGCGCATGACGCCGTCGACCTCGGCGCACGTACGGTCGTCCACGCGCGAGGTGCCCGCGAAGAACGTCCGCAGCGAGTCGTCCGCCTCCTTGTAGAGGTCGCCGAAGAAGCCCGCCTCCGGGCGCCACCAGTCCTCGGCCCGCCGACCGCCGGTACCGGTTCCCGCCGTCGATTCCGTCATGATCCGCTCCGTTCCTGTCGCACTGTTCCCCGCTCCGGGGCCCACGGGCCCGGCTCCGGCGCCCACGGGTGCGGGCACCGGCTCCGCCGCTCTCCTGCTCGACGCGCTCCGCTTCCGCCCCGGCGCCGGACCCGCGCCGACGGAGGGCGGGAGCGGCCGGGAGCCGGTGGTACGGGCGACGAGGTCGGCGACCACGTCGGGCAGGTGCCCCCGCCGCGCATGCACGGCCCTGCGGCGCTCCGCACCGCCGCGCCCGGCCGCCAGTGCGCGTACGACGGTGCTCACGGCGGCGAGTTCCCCGTATCCGTCGAGCACGGGGCGCACGTGCGCCAGCAGCCGCCGGGCCAGCTCTGCGACGGGCAGGAGCCGTCCGCCGAGCGGTTCAAGACCGTGCCCCGAGCAGCCGTCGCGGGCCGCGCGCCAGTAGGCGGCGCGCAGCACTTCCTGGTCCACGCGCGGGCCGGGGTCGCCGTGCCGCACCCGCTCCAGCGCCTCGGCCACCAGGGCCCGCACCAGGGCCGCGAACACGGTGGTCTCCGCGATTCCGGCGTTGACGTCCATCACGCGGATCTCGACGGTGGGCAGGTGGGGGCAGGGCCGCACGTCCCAGAAGACGTTGTGCTCGTCGAGCGCAGCGCCGCTGTCGAGCAGGCGCGCCACGAGGCGGTCGTAGTGGTCGACGCCGTCGAAGTACGGGGGCGGTCCGGCCGCGGGCCAGCGGCCCAGGGCGACGGTGCGCCAGCTCGCGTAGCCGGTGTCGCGGCCCGCCCAGTACGGGGAGTTCGCCGCGAGCGCGGCCAGCGTCGGCAGCCAGGGCCGCAGATGGTTGCTCACCAGCACCGCTTCCGCGCGGCCCGGCACCCGCACATGCGTCTGGAGCGCGGAGAAGGCGAAGTCGTCCTGGAGTGCCCGGTACTCCCGGGCACCGGCGTCGTAGCGGGGGTCCTCGCGCAGCGGCACGGGTTCGCGCGCGCCCAGGACCGGGGTGCCCGACGCCACGATCCGCAGCCCCTCCCCGGCGGCCGCGGCCGCCACGCCCGCGCGCATCCGCACCAGGTGGTCACCGAGTTCGCGCAGCCCGCGGCAGGGCGGTGTCTTGGCCTCGATCTGGTAGGCGGTGAACTCGCCCGAGACCTGGCCGCTCAGGGGCGCCGCGACCCGCGCCAGCACCCGCGAGGCCGAGGCCCGCACGCCGCCGTCGTGCGCGTCGACGAGGAAGTACTCCTCCTCCACGCCCAGCGTCGGCGCCGTCTCCCCGGTCGTCGGCATGCGTGCCCCGTCCGTCCCGTTCCCGTCGACCGCGAGCGGGCGGTCCGGATCCTCGTCCGTTCCCACCGTCGCCGCGGGGTGCGCGGGGCGCCACACGAGGCGGTGCGCCGGTGCTCCGGGCGGGTGAGCACCCTTCGCGCACCCCGCTCCCGGGTGCCCGCACCCGCGCCAGGTATCTTGACCGTTGAGATATTGCTGGACGACGCGAGGAGGCGTACGGGATGGTCTCGCTGATATTCGCCCTGCTCGCCGCCGCGCAACTGGGGCTTGCCGTGGCGGCGGTGCGGTACTGGCGGCGGGCCCCGGGGTGGCTGACCGTCGTCCCGGCCCTGGTGAGCGCGGCGCTGGTCTGGGACAACGGCGTGATCGCCCTGGGGGACCCGCTGGGTGCGGGACCGCTGCTGGAGGCGCTGAGTGTCCCCCGTTTCGCGCTGCACGCCCTGCTGACGCCTCTGCTGGTCCTCTGGGCACTGGCGGCAGCGGACCACGCGGGAGTCAGCGGCGCGCGCCGGGGCCCTGTGCGCGCCGTGGCCACCGCCCTCACCGCCCTGCTGACCGGCGCGGGCGTCCACCACGACATCCTCGGCCTGACGCTGCGCGCCGAGCACTGGGGAGGGGCGCTGCGCTACGTCAACGACTCGACGTCACCGGTCGGCCCGCTGCCCGCCGTCCTCACCGGGCTGATCGTCCTCGCCGCCGGCATCGTGTTGTGGCGGCGTACGGGTTTCGGCCGGCTCGCCCTCACCTCGGCGGTGATGGTCGTGGCTTCCGGTGCCGCGGCGAAGGTGCCCCCGCTCGGCAACGCGGCGGAGGTCGTCCTGATCGCGGGAGTGCTGCTCACCGTCCGCGCGTTCCTGCCCCGGCCCGGCGCGCGGGACCGTGCGGCGGGCGACGGCTCCGCGCTCACCCTCTGATCGTCGCCTGCCATGGGTCCGACGGTGCCCGTACGTTCCGCTCCGTCAGCCGCTGGACACACCGGCACACCGGCACACCGGCACACCGAGACACCCGCTCAGGGCAGCGCCGGGCCGTCCGGGAGGTCGGCGGGGGTCGTGCCGGGCGGGCCCAGAACGACGTCGCCGAGTTCCTCGGCCACCGCGCCGAACAGCTCCGCGTCCAGCTCGGTGTCACCGGTGGCGAGGCGCAACGGGGTGCCCGCGCGGGCGATGAGTTCGGCGAAGCCCGCGGGCGAGGAGATGTTGAGGGCACGGGCACCCTCCCCCTCCGCCTTGATGGCGTGCGGGGTGTGCAGCGGAATGGTGCAGAAGTCGCCGGAGCGCAGCGTCGTCCGCTCCTTGCCCACCCACACCGTCAGCGCGCCGGAGACCACCCAGAGCCGCTCCTCGTACCGCGTGTGCAGATGCAGCGGGGTGGCGGCGCCCGCGGGCATGAAGGAGTCCGTCACGTCGTGCCGCCCCTCGGTCTCCTCGGCCGAGGTGAGGATGGAGACGCGCAGTTCCTGACCGAGCACGTACTGACGCTCCGCGCGGCCCGGGTGTTCCGGGTGCCCCGGGTCGTCCGACTGGACGGCGAAATAGCTCACTGCTCGTCCTCCGAGGTCAGCTGCCCGGATCCGTACGGCAGTTGGCCGGGCACGCGGATGCGGTCGGGCACATACGTGCACCGACAGGAAGCAGCAGCCTACGCCGAACCCGGCTCCGCACCCGGGTAGGGGCCTGTTGCGCGGGGGACACGTGCGACGGCCCCACCGCCGCCACCCCCGCTTCGTGACCGGATCCGGGTACCGCGGCGCCGCGGGGCCCGGATGCCGGGGTACGGTCCCGCGGGAGGTGCGCGGATGAGTTTCCGGCTGGCGGCGTACGCCGTGTGCGTTGAGGACGGGCGAGTCCTGCTCGCCCGTCATGTCTCCGCCACCGGCGAGTCCAACTGGACCCTGCCGGGCGGCAGGGTCGAGCACGGCGAGGACCCCTTCGACGCGGTGATCCGCGAGGTGGCCGAGGAGACCGGCTGCGACGCGGTGGTGGAGCGCCTGCTGGGTGTGGACTCAAGGGTGATCCCCTCGGCCGAACGCACCGTCCCCGGCGGCCCTGAGCACCAGAACGTCGGCATCTTCTACCAGGTCCGTATCACCGGTGGCCTCCTGCGGCCCGAGCCGGACGGCGAGATCGCCGAGTCGGTGTGGACCCCGGTCCCCGATGCCGCGCTTCTGCACCGGTCCTCGCTCGTCGACGTCGGCCTCGCCCTGGCCCGGACCCGCCCGCCGACGGGCCACGTCGCATCCGTTCCCGTCGGCGGACTCATCCGGCACTGACAGTCCGCGCCCGGTGGCCCGACGGTGACGGTCCGGCACCGGCGGTCCCGTCGCGGAGTCCCGCACTGACACACCGTCACCTTCACCCCGGCGGCCCCGGTCCGCCGACAAGCGTTGACGCCTCATGACGGCGCCACTATCGTTCCGGCGACATAACGAACAGCGTCCGATATATCGGACACACGGAGAACCTGAGCGGACCACCCCTCCCCGCCCCTCCGCCGGGACACACCACGCTCCCCTGTGCACGAAGGCCCGGCCTCCCCGTCGCAGAAAGGGCCGCACGATGTCCTCCTCCGTCAGCAGACGCCGTCTCCTCCAGATCGCCGGAGCCACGGCCGTCGCCTCCACCGCCGGGCCCCTGGCCGCCGCTTCTCCCGCCCGCGCCGCCGTGCTTCCCCCCGCCAGGCCCGACATCGGCGTGTCCGCGCACCCCTTCGCGTTCGGCCAGGTCCGGCTGACCGCGAGCAGGTGGCTGGACAACGAGAACCGCACCCGCAGCTATCTGCGGTTCGTCGACACCGACCGGCTGCTCTACAACTTCCGCGCCAACCACCGGCTCTCCACCAAGGGCGCTGCCGCCACGGGTGGCTGGGACGCGCCCACCTTCCCCTTCCGCACCCATGTCCAGGGCCACTTCCTCACGGCCTGGGCGCAGTCGTACGCCGTCACAGGGGACACCGTCTGCCGGGACAAGGCCACCTACATGGTCGCGGAGCTGGCCAAGTGCCAGGCCAACAACAGCGCCGCCGGGTTCAGCGCCGGGTACCTCTCGGGCTACCCCGAGTCGGAGTTCACCGCGCTCGAACAGCGGACGCTCACCAACGGCAACGTGCCGTACTACACCGTCCACAAGACCCTCGCCGGTCTGCTGGACGTGTGGCGGCTGCTCGGCAGCACCCAGGCACGCGACGTGCTGCTGGCCCTGGCCGGATGGGTCGACTGGCGCACCGGGCGGCTGAGCGGCCAGCAGACGCAGGCCATGCTGGAGACCGAGTTCGGCGGCATGAACGCCGTGCTCACCGACCTCTGCCAGCAGACCGGCGACACACGGTGGCTCGCCGTCGCCCGGCGCTTCGACCACGCCGCCGTCTTCGACCCCCTGGCCGCGGGCCAGGACCGGCTCAGCGGGCTGCACGCCAACACCCAGGTGCCGAAGTGGATCGGCGCTGCACGCGAGTACAAGGCCACGGGGACCACCCGCTACCGGGACATCGCCACCCACGCCTGGGACATCTGCGTCGGCACACACACCTACGCGATCGGCGGAAACAGCCAGGCGGAGCACTTCCGCGCGCCGAACGCCATCGCCGCGTATCTGAACAAGGACACGTGCGAGAGCTGCAACACCTTCAACATGCTCAGCCTCACCCGCGAGCTGTTCGCGCTGACCCCGGACAGGGCCGCCCTGTTCGACTTCTACGAGCAGGCATGGCTCAACCAGATGACCGGCCAGCAGAACCCGGCCGACGGCCACGGCCACGTCACCTACTTCACCCCCCTCGCACCGGGGTCCCGGCGCGGTGTGGGCCCGGCATGGGGCGGCGGCACATGGAGCACCGACTACGGCACCTTCTGGTGCTGCCAGGGCACAGGACTGGAGATGCACACCAGGCTGATGGACTCCGTCTACTTCCGCGACGGCGACGACAGCACCCTGACCGTGAACCTGTTCGTGCCCTCGGTCCTCGACTGGTCGCAGCGCGGGATCACGGTCACCCAGTCCACGTCGTTCCCGGTCGGCGACACCACGACGCTGAAGGTCACCGGCGACGCGGGCGGCACATGGGCGATGCGCGTCCGCATCCCGGGCTGGACCTCGGGGGCCACCGTCAGCGTCAACGGTGTGGCACAGAACATCGCGACCACGCCGGGCAGTTACGCGAAGCTGACCCGCTCCTGGTCCCCGGGCGACACGGTCACCGTCCGCCTGCCCATGCGGGTCGTCCTGCGCGCTGCCAACGACGATCCGGACGTCGCCGCCGTCACCTACGGCCCGACGGTCCTGTCCGGCGACTACGGGGACAGCGCGCTCGGCTCCCTCCCCTCACTGAACACCGCCTCGATCCGGCGGACCGGCGACTCCTCCCTCGCCTTCACCGCCACCGCCAACGGCTCCTCCGTCGGACTGGGCCCGTTCCACGAGGCGCACGGCCACAACTACACCGTCTACTGGCGCATCGGCGGCACCGATCGCGTCCGCCTCGTCAACGTGGGCAGCGGCCTCGTGCTGGGCATCCAGGACATGTCCACGGCCGACGGGGGCCGGGCCCTCCAGTGGCACGATTCCGGCACCGCCGACCACGGCTGGGAGGTGATCGACGACGCGGGCGCGGTCCGGATCCGCAACACCCACAGCGGCAAGGTGCTCGGCGTGCGGGACATGTCCACAGCGGACAACGCGGCCGTCCTCCAGTGGTCCGACAACGGCACAGCCGACCACCGGTGGACACTGCTCGACCAGGGGGACGGCACCTGCGTGATCCGCAACGCGCACAGCGGCAAGCTGCTCGGCATCGAGAACCACTCCACCGCCGTCGGCGCCTTCGCGGTCCAGGACTCGGACAACGGCACCGCCGACAACAGGTGGCGCATCGTGGCGGACCAGTGAGCGTCGGCGGGGACGGCGACGGCGTCCCCGCCGACCCGCCTGCCCGTCCGCGTTCCGCCAGCCGTCACCTCGCCTTGGCGGAAAACCGGCAGCCGCACGGGCTGGAACCGGACGGAATTCCCACTTCCCCTTGCCGGTGAACGGGCTGCTTATTGGCCACACCGGACTTTCCTGTCGCAATTCGCACGACGTTTCCGACAACAGCACCGCCGAGTAGCCGCACCTTCACGTCAGTTTCCCTGCCATGGGATACCCCGTCGGCCAAAACGGCGTTCCAGCACATCGCGAAGCCCCACCTTCACTCGCGTCCGAAAATATTCCTCTCGTAACTGGACATCGGGTGACGTGCATTTGAGGCAACAGGGGAAGCAGTGCCGGATGAGCATACAGCACCTGAAGTGGAATTCGACGGAGACCTAGGGGAAATGATCGCGCCGGCCTCCCGCCTCCTGCGGGCGGGAGGGGATCCGGTACCGCACAGAAGAAGGATTTCCGGAACCACTCCGCTCCATCAGCAGACCGGAAAGGGTTCATTGATATCTGGACAAATGCGCGATCACCGAAGGAACACCCTCCCCTCACCTTTCGCCCAACCGCTAGCATCGTCGAAGTTCTCATTCGCAGTGAGCTGTGGAGGGCGCATTATGCATGGGCAGCTCCGAACCGCGCTTCGGCATGTCGCATACCCTGTCATGCTGTTCACGCTTGCTTCGGTGTCCGTGGCGGCTCTGCACCTGCGCTGGGATCTCGGCATGGTGAGTGTGTTCTTCCTGCTCGGCGTCGTCGGCGGCCTGTCGCTGCTCGAACGACTGATTCCGTATGAACCGGAGTGGTCGCCGAGTGCGTCCGAGTGGGGTGCGTACAGTGTGTACTTCGTGCTGACGATGTTCGGCGGGGCCGTGGCCCAGCTTCCCGTGGCGACAGTCGTCGGCTGGGTGGCACCCGTACATCCCGCGCTGCCGCTCTGGGCGGAGATTCCCGCGGCACTGCTGCTCGGCTCGCTGGCCAATTACCTGATCCACCGCTGGTGCCACACAAATCGCCGCCTCTGGCGGCTGCACGGCGTCCACCACGTACCCGCCAAGGTGAACGTCGGCAACAACGCGGTCAACCACGTCGTCGACGTCATACTCACCCAGGGCGTCGTCCAGTTGACGCTCGCGCTGACCGGATTCTCGGCGCAAGCAGTCTTCGTGGTGGGCTTGTTCGTGATCGTGCAGGGCTATTTCGTGCACGCCAACATCGATGTCCGGATCGGTGTGCTCAACCATGTTTTCGCCGGTCCGGAGTTGCACCGGCTGCACCACAGCATCGACCTCACGGAGGCCGGGCACTACGGGTCCGACCTCTCCCTCTGGGACCACGTCTTCGGCAGCTTCACCTGGCGGCCCGGCCGGAAGCCGGTGGCGGTAGGTCTCCAGTATCCCGCCGACTTCCCCCGTACCGGTGCGGTAGTGGCCAGTCACCTTCAGGCATGGCGCCGCACGGAACGAGTCGACAGCGCACAACCCCGGCCACGCCAGCCGGTCTGACCGGCGTCCCGCTCCGAACCGCCGTCCCGCTCCGATCCGCGCGATCCACCAGTTCGGCCACCCCGGCTTGACCCGGCCCAGAACCGGTCGACCACCCCTGTGCGACCGTCCGCCGTGCCGCCTTCCACCGGTCACCACCCCGGACCGGCCCTGTCGGCGCCGTCCCCGCCCAGCACCAGCAGACCGCTACGCGCCGGCGGCTCCGGGCCCGGCCCCGTCACGCCCGTACCCCCCGCGTCCCCGCGCGCCCCTGCCTCCGGCCCTCGTCTCCCGGCCGGTCCGGTTTCCCCCTGTCCACAGCACAGCACGCCGGTGGACACCGCCAAGCCGTCTCCGGCCGACCGGCCAACCGATCAGCCGACCGGCCGGAGTGACCCGGGCCGTGGCACGAGGCGCGACAGCGGCCGTTCACCGGTCGAGCCGTCGCGGGGTTCCGGGCCGGCACGCCTTCCGCTCCTGACCCACGGCACCCGCATGACACCCGTCCCCAGAGTCCCTGGGCCCCGCTCCATCGAATGGCCAGGGCACCTCCCCGAAAGGCAGGACTCGACCATGACGGACTTATGCTCTGCCTGCTCCCCCGGAGCACTCTCCGCCGGAGCCACTTCCCGCGACGCCGTTCCCGCAGGCGACGGGGAGAAGATCGCCATCATCGGGATCGGCTGCCGGCTGCCGGGCGGTGCCTGCGACCACCGGTCGTTCTGGCGGAACCTGGTCGACGGCAAGGACTGCATCACGCCGACCCCGCCCAGCCGGTACGACGTGGCGACCCTGGGCAGCAGGCACAAGGCCAAGCCGGGCCGGCTGGTCGGTGGCCGCGGCGGCTACATCGAGGGCTTCGACGAATTCGATCCGTCCTTCTTCGGCATCAGCGGCCGAGAGGCCGACCACATGGACCCGCAGCAGCGGAAACTGCTCGAAGTGTCCTGGGAGGCGCTGGAGGACGGTGGGCAGATACCCGCCGAGCTGGCGGGCCGCGAGGTCGGCGTCTACATCGGTGCGTTCACCCTGGACTACAAGATCGTCCAGTTCTCCGACCTCTCCTTCGAGAGCCTCGCCGCGCACACCGCCACCGGCACGATGATGACGATGGTGTCGAACCGCCTCTCGCACTGCTTCGACTTCCGTGGCCCCAGCGTCTCCCTGGACACCGCCTGTAGTTCCTCCCTCGTCGCCGTCCACTTCGCCACCCAGAGCCTGCTCCGCGGTGAGACCGAACTCGCGCTGGCCGGCGGCACGCTGCTGCACATCGCGCCGCAGTACACCATCGCCGAGACCAAGGGGGGTTTCCTCTCCCCGCAGGGCCGCTCACGCACCTTCGACGCCGCGGCCGACGGCTACGTACGGGCCGAGGGTGTCGCCGTGGTCGTGCTCAAACGGCTCTCCGACGCGCTGCGCGACGGCGACCCGGTCCACGCCGTCGTCATCGGCAGCGGCGTCAACCAGGACGGCCGCACCAACGGCATCACCGTGCCCAACCCGGAAGCCCAGGTGTCCCTGATCGAGCGGGTCTGCACGGAGGCCGGCATCGCCCCCGGCAGCCTCCAGTACGTCGAGGCACACGGCACGTCCACTCCGGTCGGCGACCCGGTCGAAGCCAACGCACTGGCCAAGGCGCTGGCGATCGGCCGCCGTCCCGGGGACAAGTGCTACGTCGGCTCGGTCAAGACCAACATCGGGCACACCGAGTCGGCCTCCGGGCTGGCCGGGCTCATCAAGACCGCCCTGGCGCTCAAGCACCGCGTCATCCCGCCGCACATCAACCTGGAGCGCCTCAACCCGGCGATCGACCCCGCCACCCTGCCCTACGACATCCCCGCCGAGCCCACCCGCTGGCCGGCGCACGAGGGGCCCGCGCGGGCCGGGGTCAACTCCTTCGGCTTCGGAGGTACGAACGCCCACGTCCTCCTGGAAGCCGCTCCCGAGGTGCCTACCGAGGTGCGCTCCGCGGTCCTCGCCGAAGTCCCCACCGGGACGGCGGGCGAGTCGGCGGACGGGCCGGTGACCGGGCAGCCCGCCGGTTGCACCATCCTGCCGCTCACCGCCCGCGATCCCGCCGCGCTGCCCGAGCTGGCGGCAGGCATCCAGGCCGAACTGGCCGGAGTACACGACGGCACCCCCGTCAGCCTGTCCGACCTCGGCCACACTCTGGCCCACCGCCGTCAGCACCACGACGCCCGGCTCTCGGTGGTCTACGACTCCCGCGCGTCGCTGGACGAGGCCCTTTCCGCCTATCTGCGCGGCGAGCCGCACCCCCGTGTCCTCACCGGCCACCGCCGCGAACCGCGGCACCGCGCCCTGGCCTGGGTCTTCACCGGCATGGGCCCGCAGTGGTGGGCGATGGGCCGCCGGCTCTTCGCCACGGAACCGGTCTACCGCGAGGCCGTCGAGCGCTGCGCCGGACATCTCACCGAACTCACCGACTGGTCGCTGCTGGACGAACTGGCCGCCGACGAGGCGCACTCCCGGATGGCCGAGACCTGGCTCGCCCAGCCCGCCAACTTCGCCCTCCAGGTCGGGCTGGCGGCTCTCTGGCGAAGCCGCGGCGTCCGCCCGGATGCCATCGTCGGCCACAGTACCGGCGAGGTCGCCGCCTTCTACGAGGCAGGCGTCTACGACCTGGCCGACGCGCTCAAGGTGGTGCTGCACCGCAGCCGCCTCCAGCAGAAGCTGGCAGGCAGCGGCGGCATGCTCGCCGTCGCCCTCCCCGAGGAAGAGGCCCGCCGCAGGATTCGCCCGTACGGGGACGCGGTCTCCGTCGCCGCGGTCAACAGTGCCGCTTCCCTCACCCTGGCCGGGGACGAGAAGGCGCTGGCCGAGCTCGCCTCCTCGCTCACCGGCGCGCGGGTCTTCGCCCGCCCGCTGAGCGTCGATGTGCCGTACCACAGCGCCCAGATGGACCTGATCAAGGACGAGCTGCTGGAGTCGCTCGCTGACCTCGCTCCCCGCCCGGCCCGGGTACCGCTCTACCTCACCGGCCACGAAGGCACCGCACACGGCACCGAGCTGGACGCGGAGTACTGGTGGCAGAACGTCCGCAACACCGTCCGCTTCCGGCAGGCGGTGGAGCGGCTGGCCGACGACGGGTACGGCCTCTTCCTGGAGATCGGCCCGCACCCGGTACTGGGCCGCTCGGTCCAGGAAGTGGTGGCGGAGCGCCTGGGCGACACCGAGCGTCCCGAGGTGCTCACCTTGCCGTCGATCCGCCGTCAGGAGGACGAGCAGGTCACCTTCACCGCCTCACTGGCAGCGCTCCACGGTCTCGGTACCGAGGTCGACTGGTCGGTCCTCCAGCCCGCCGGACGGCCCGTCCCCCTGCCCCGCTACCCGTTCAAGCGTGACCGGCACTGGGCCGAGCCCCGGCCGGTCGCACAGATCCGGCAGGGCCGGACCGACCACCCGCTGCTCGGCCGCAGGCTGGTCAGCGCCGAACCCGCCTGGGAGGCGCGGCTGGACGCCGAGGCGCTGCCGTATCTGGACGACCACCGCATCCAGGGGCAGGTCCTCTTCCCTGCCGCTGGATATCTGGAGATGGCGGTCCAGGCGGTCCGCTCGCTGACGGGCGGCACCGACGCCACTCTCACCGACATCGAACTGCGCAAGGCGCTCTACCTGCCCGACCAGGAGAGCCGCAGGGTCCACCTCACCCTCTCCGCCGAGCACGGCGGCTTCACCGTCTCCACCCTCACCGGCGAGGGTGCCGAACGCACCGTCCACACCTCCGGTACGGTCCGTCCCGGCCAGCGCCGCCGCCCGGGACGCCCGCTGGACGTCGCGACGATCCGCGGCCGGGCCGCCCGTCATCTGTCGGGGCCCGAGTGCTACGCCGGGCTGGCGGCCCTCGGATACCACTACGGCCCGGCGTTCCAGGGCATCGACGAGGTGTGGATCGGCCCCGGCGAGGCGCTGGCCAGGGTGCGGCCGGCGTCGGCGGTCACCGGGCAGGGCGCGGACCACCAGGTCCACCCGGTGGTGATGGACGCCTTCTTCCAGACGCTGCTGACGCCGCGACTGCTCGGCCCCGCCGACCCGGCGACGCACGGCATCAGGCTGCCGCTGAGCATCGCGGAGGTCCGGCTGGAGGCGACCGGCGACCGGCCGCTCTGGGCACACGCCACGGTCACCCACGACGGCGGGACGGAGCTGGTGGGTGACATCGCCGTCCACGACGAGCACGGTGTGCCGCTCGGCGGGATCACCGGTTTCCGGGCCGCCGACATCGAGCGGGCCGCCACCACCGTCGGCCTCAGCACCATCGACGGCTGGCTCACCGAACCCGCCTGGAGCGAGCTGCCGGAGGCGCCAGGACCCAGCGCTCCACCGGCCGAGCACCCCGACCGGTGGCTGCTGTTCGCCGACGGCCAGGGCGTCGCCGACGCGCTGGCGGCCCGGATCACCGCGCGCGGCGGAAGCTGCCACCTGGTCCGGCCCGGCACCGGCTACCGGACCGTCACCGAGGGCCGTGAGTCCGTCGTCGACCCCGGCTCCACCACCGACCTGGAGCGCCTGCTCACGGACCGGCGAACAGCGGGAGCCCCCGATCCGGCCGCCGTCGTCCACCTCTGGAACCTCGACCGGCCCGCGCTGGACACGGCCGACCGCGCCGCGGTGACCGGCCACACAGGCACCGGTGCCTACAGCCTGGTCGCGCTCGCCGCGCTGCTGCCCGTCGAACTGCCCGGCAGCAGGCTGCACATCGTCACCCGCGCTGCACAGGCCACCGCCTCCGGCGAGCCCGTCGAACCGCTCGGCGCCCCCGCCTGGGGCATCGGCCGGGTGCTCCGCCACCAGGAACTGCCCGGACACCCCGGGAAGCTGGTGGACCTCGGCCCCGCCACGGCGCCCGCCGACGAGGAGGCGGAGGCGTTGCTGCGCGAGTTCACGCTCGCCGACGAGGACGAGATCGCCCTGCGCGCGGGACGGCGGCTGGCCATGCGTCTCCGCCCAGCGCAGGGCCTGAGCCGCCCGCTGCCCCCCAGCCTCCGTCCGGACGGGGCCTACCTGGTGACCGGCGCGTTCGGCGCGCTCGGGCGTGTGCTCTGCCGCACTCTGGTCCGGCGCGGCGCCCGTCGGCTGATCCTGGCCGGGCGCAGCCCCATGCCCCCGCGGGAGGAGTGGCGCGACCTCGCCCCGGAGAGCCCCGCGGGGCGGAGGGCCGCCTACCTGCGCGAACTGGAGGCGCTCGGCGCGGAGCCGATCCTGGCGACACTGGACGTCACCGACGAGTCCGCGCTCGCCGACTGGCTGGCCGAGTACCGGAAGCTCGGCCGGCCGCCGGTCCGCGGCGTCTTCCACCTGGCCGGACAGGTACGCGACACCCTCGTGCCCGAGCTGGACCGGGAAGTGTTCGACACCGTCTGCGCACCCAAGCTGCTCGGCGCACTCGCCCTGCACCGGCACCTGGCCGCCGAACCGCTCGACCACTTCGTGCTCTTCGCCTCGATCGCCTCGCTGCTCACCACGGCGGGCCAGACCAACTACGCCGCCGGGAACGCCTTCCTGGACGCGCTGGCCCATCACCGGCGGGCCCTCGGCCTGCCCGCGCTCAGCCTGGACTGGGGTCCCTGGGCGACCGGGATGATCGAGGAACTCGGTCTGATCGACCACTACCGGAACAACCGCGGCATGTCCTCCCTCGCACCCGGGACGGGCATGGCCGTACTGGAGCGGGTGCTCGGCCAGGACCGCGCCCAACTGCTGGTCGCCACCGTGGCCGACTGGCCGGTGTTCCTCTCCTGGTACCCGGCTCCGCCGCCGCTGGTCTCCGAGCTGGCCGCCGCCGCACGGGAACAGGCCCCGGCCGCCGCCGGGCAGAGCAGCATGCTGGAAGCCCTGCGGGCGGCCGGCCAGGAAGAGCGGCTGACGCTGCTCACCGAGCGGTTCACCGCACTGGCCGCGACCGTGCTCCGGGTACCCCGCGAACAGCTCGTTCCGGCCACCGGGCTCGGCGACCTCGGACTGGACTCGCTGCTCGCGATGGAACTGCGTGCCCGCCTGAACACCGAACTGGGCACCACGCTTCCGGTGGTGTCACTGCTGAGCAACACCTCGGTGGGCGATCTGGCCGACCAGCTCCACACCGTGCTGGCCGAGCTGCTCGACGAGGACGGCACCGGATCCGGCGCGGCCGAGGTCGAGCGGTACGAGGACGCGTCGGTGTATCCGCTGACGCACAATCAGAAGGCGCTGTGGTTCCTCAAGCAGCTCAACCCGGACGGCTTCGCCTACAACATCGGCGGCGCGGTCGAGGTACGGGTGGAGCTGAACCCCGAGCTGATGGCCGACGCCTTCCGGGCGATGGTCGAACGGCACCCCAGTCTGCGGGCGAACTTCATGTTCGACGGCGATCAGGTCGTCCAGCGGATCTCCGCCGACGCGGAGCCGGACTTCGAGGTCTTCGACGTCGCGCATCTGGGCTGGGACGAGATCCGCACGATGCTCGTGCGGGAGTACCGCAGGCCGTACGACCTGGAGCGCGATCCGCTGGTGCGGTTCCGGCTGTTCCGGCGCGGGCCCGCGCGCTGGGTGCTCATGAAGGGCGTCCACCACATCATCTCGGACGCGATCTCCACCTTCACCTTCATCGAGGAACTGCTCGCCGTCTACGAGGGACTGTGCCAGGGCCGGGCGCCGGAGCTTCCCCCGGTCACCGCGCGCTACGTGGACTTCCTCAACCGGCAGAACGAGTTCCTGGCCGGCCGTGAGGCGCAGAAGGCCCTGGAGTACTGGCGTACGCATCTTCCGGCCGAGATACCGGCCCTCAGCCTCCCCACCGACAAACCGCGCCCGGCCGTCCAGACCCACAACGGTGCCTCGGAGTTCTTCGCGCTCGACGAGGAGACCAGCGCCCGGGTGCGTGCGCTGGCCCGCGAGCACAACGTCACCGTCTTCGTGGTCCTGCTCAGCGCCTACTACCTGCTGCTGCACGCATACTCCGGACAGGACGACATCATCGTCGGCAGTCCGGTGACGGGCCGCACCGACGAGGAGTTCGCCGGAGTCTACGGCTACTTCGTCAACCCGCTGCCGCTGCACGTCTCGCTGGCGGGCGAGCCGACCGTGACGGAGCTGCTGGACCGGGTGCGGACCACCGTGCTGGGCGGCCTGGACAACCAGGAGTACCCCTTCGTGCTGCTGGTGGAGCAGCTCGGCCTGCACCACGACCCCAGCCGCTCCGCCGTCTTCCAGGCCATGTTCATCCTGCTCCATCACAAGGTGGCCACCGAGAAGTACGGCTACCACCTCGACTACATCGAACTTCCCGAGGAGGAGGGGCAGTTCGACCTCACCCTGTCCGCCTACGAGGACGAGAAGGAGCAGCGCTTCCACTGCGTCCTCAAATACAACACCGACCTCTTCCTCCCCGGGACCGTGTCCCGGCTGGCAGCCCACTACGTCCGCCTGCTGGCGGCGCTGACGGAGACCGGCCCCGGGCAGCCGGCCACCGGGCTGGAGCTGCTCGGCCCCGAGGAGCGTGCCCTGGTGCTCCAGCAGTGGAGCGGCGCCGGGCGGCGGGTGGTGCCCGACGGTCCGGTGCACGAGCTGATCCTGCGTGCCGCGGAGGCCCGCCCCGACGCGACCGCGGTCGTCGCACCGGGTGAGTCGGGCGAGTCGGGCCCGGCGGAGCGGCTCAGCTACGGCGAGCTGGCCGAGCGCTCCGGGCGGGCCGCCGCCCGGCTCAGCGCGCTGGGGGCCGGGCCCGGCTCGGTGGTGGCCGTCTGCCTGGAGAAGTCTCCGGCCCTCATCGTCACCCTGCTGGCGGTCCTCCGTACCGGCGGCGCTTACCTGCCGCTCGATCCCACCCACCCGACGGGCCGCCTGGCGTCGATGGTCGAGCACTCCGGTGCCGCACTGCTGGTCGCCGACGACGCCGAACGGCTCGGCCGGTTGCCCGCACGGCTGGTCACCACCACCGAACTGGACGTTCCCGCAACCGAGTTCACCGGCCCGCGGGTCGGCCCCGACGACCCGGCCTACGTCATCCACACCTCGGGCTCCACCGGCCGCCCCAAGGCCGTGCGCGTCGGTCACGGCAACCTCGCCTCGGCCTACGAGGCATGGCGGACCGAGTACCGGCTGGACACCGGTGCCCGGGTGCATCTCCAGATGGCCGGCCTCGCGTTCGACGTCTTCACCGGGGATCTGGTCCGCGCCCTGTGCTCGGGCGGGACGCTGGTGCTGGTGGGCCGCGAGCTGCTGTTCCACACCGCCCGGCTCTACGAGGTGATGCTCACCGAACGGGTCGACGCCGCCGAGTTCGTCCCGGCCGTGGCGCGGACGGTCGTCGGACACTGCGAGCGGGCGGGTGTCCGGCTGGAGTTCATGCGGCTGCTGGTGGTCGGCTCGGACGCGTGGAAGGTCGAGGAGCACGAGCGGCTGCGTGCCCTCTGCGGTCCGGAGACCAGGCTGGTCAACTCCTACGGCGTCACCGAGGCCACCATCGACAGCGCCTACTTCGAGGGCCCGACGGACGGTCTGGAGCCCGGCCGGATGGTCCCGGTCGGACGGCCGTTCCCCAACAGCGTCTGTTACATCCTGGACCGGCACGGCCGGGTGGTGCCGCCCGGAGTGACCGGGGAGCTGTGGATCGGCGGTTCCGGAGTGGCGCTCGGCTACGTCGGAGCCGAGGAGCGGACCGCGGCCCGCTTCGCCACCCTGCCACTCGGCGACACCGGCGGCACCGGCGGCGGCGAACCGGTCCGGGCCTACCGCACCGGCGATCTCGCCCGGTGGGACGCCAGGGGAAGGATCCATCTGGTGGGCAGGGCCGACTCGCAGATCAAGGTGCGCGGCCACCGGATCGAGCTGGGCGAGATCGAGACCCGGCTCGCCGAACACCCCGGTATCGACCAGGCCGTGGTGATCGTGCGGACGGACGGCGGCGGCGAGAACGTGCTCTGTGCCTACTGTGTTCCGGCCCCCGGCCGGACGTGGGAACGCCGCGGGCTCCGCCTGCACCTGGCCGGTCATCTGCCGACCTTCATGATCCCGGCGCACTTCACCGAGGTGGACTCGCTGCCGCTCACGGCCAACGGCAAGGTGGACGCCGACGCGCTGCCCGCGCCCCGGGCCGACGACGATGAGCCCGCCGATCCGCCCGTCACCTTCTACGAGACCCGGATGGCCGAGCACTGGCGGACTCTGCTGGGCGTCGAGGAGCCGGGGCTCCAGCACGACTTCTTCGAGTGCGGCGGCAGCTCGATCAAGCTCATCGAACTGATCCACGCCCTACAGGGCGAGTTCCACGTCACCATCCCGGTCAGCGGGCTGTTCAAGGCCACCACCCTGCACGGGATGGCGCGCACGGTCGAGCACATCGCCACAGGGCGGGCCGAAGGGGACCAGCCCTACCTCTGCTTCCACCAGGAGCGGCGGCAGAGCCTCTTCTGCTTCCCGCCGGCCGGCGGTCACGGCCTGGTCTACCGCGAGTTCGCGGCCCATCTGACGGAGTACCGGACGGTCGCCTTCAACTACGTCATGGGCGACGACAAGGTCTCCCGGTACGCCGAACTGACGGAGTCCCTCCAGCCCGAAGGCCCATGTGCTCTGCTGGGCTACTCGCTCGGCGGCAACCTCGCCTTCGAAGTGGCCAAGGAACTGGAGCGGCGCGGCCGGACGGTGTCCCATGTGGTGATCGTCGACTCGTTCCGGATCCCGGAGCCGTTCCCCCTCACCGACGAGCACGTCCGGGCCTTCGAAGACGAGCTGGCCGGGCACCTGAAGCGGCACACGGGCTCGGAGACCGTCGCCGAGGAGACGCGGGACCAGGCGCGTGACTACCTGCGGTTCGCCAGCCGTACTCCCAACCACGGGACGGTCGCCGCCGCGCTGAGCGTGTTGTCCGAGGACGGCAAGACGGCCCTGTACGAGTCCGGGCAGCACGGCACCTGGCACGGGAGTTCGGTCACCGGGACGACGGTGGTCAAGGGCTTCGGCACCCACGCCGAGATGCTCGACCGCGAATACGCCGCCCGCAACGCCGGTCTCGCCCGGTCCGTCCTCACCGCCGTCGCCGCCCCCGTCTCCTGAGACCGGCACAGCCCTGCGCGAGCAACGACAAATCCAAGGTCGAAAGGCCCGAGACATGACGCGATCCAGGCACGAAGAACACCGTCGGGGCGGCGGCAGCCGCCGCGAGACGATGATCATCATCGGCGGCGGCCTCAGCGGTCTCTCCACCGGCTGCTACGCCCGGATGAACGGCTACCAGACGCAGGTCTTCGAGATGCACGAGATCCCGGGCGGATCCTGCACGAGCTGGGACCGCAGCGACTTCACCTTCGACTGGTGCGTGAGCTGGCTGCTCGGCAACGGACCGGGCAACGAGATGTACCAGATCTGGCTGGAGCTGGGCGCGCTCCAGGGCAAGGAGATGCGGCACTTCGACGCGTTCAACATCGTCCGCGGGCAGGACGGCCGGGCGGTGTACTTCTACTCGGAGCCGGACCGGCTGGAGGCCCATCTGCTGGACCTGTCCCCGGCCGACGCCGCCCCTGTCCGGGAGTTCTGCCAGGGCATCCGGACCTTCCGCAAGGCGCTGGCGGTCTACCCGTTCCTCAAACCGGTCGGGCTGATGAGCCGGACGGAGCGCTGGCGGATGCTGGCCTCGTTCATCCCCTACTTCAACACCGTCCGGAAGTCGCTCTCCGTGCTGATGACCGACTACGCGCGGCGGTTCCGTGACCCGCTCCTGCGCGAGGCGTTCAACTTCATCCTCTACGAGAAGCACCCGGCCTTCCCCGTGCTGCCGTTCTACTTCCAGCTCGCCGCGCACGCCAACCAGTCCGCCGGGGTGCCCGAGGGCGGCTCGCTCGGCCTGGTCCGCTCGGTCGAGGAGCGGTACCGCAAGTGCGGAGGCGAGATCACCTACAACGCCAAGGTCGAGGAGATCCTGGTCGAGCGGGACCGGGCGGTGGGCGTACGGCTGAGCGACGGCCGGGAGTTCCGCGCCGACATCGTGGTCTCCGCCGCCGACGGCCGCACCACGGTGATGGAGCTGCTCAAGGGCCGGTACCTCAACGACACCTACCGGCGGCTCTACACCTCGCTGATCGACGAGCCCGGCCAGCTCATGCCCGGGTACGTGTCCCTGTTCCTGGGGCTGCGCAAGCCGTTTCCCGAGGGCGATCCGTGCACCACGTACCTGCTGCCTGAGCGGGCGACGAGCGGGCTCCTCGGAATGCGCTGCCCGTCCATGAACGTCCAGTTCCGCACCCGCCACTACCCCGAGCTGGCGCCCAGAGAGTCGACCGTCGTGTACGTCACCTACTTCTCCGACATCGCCCCCTGGCGGGCGCTGCGCGAGGGTCCTGAGCAGTCCCCGCGGGTGCGGCGCGGCGAGGAACTGCACACGCTGCCGGTCAAGCACGGCCGGGAGTACACGGCCGCCAAGCGGCGGGTCCGCAACGGCGTCGTCTCCTTCCTGGACGAGCGGTTCCCCGGCCTCTCGGACGCGGTGGCCGTCGCCGACGTCTCCACCCCGCTCACCCAGGTCCGCTACACCGGCGTCCACAACGGGGCCTTCCCCGGGTGGAACCCGTTCGTGGAGGGTGCCGAGACCCTGGAGAAGGAGATCAAGAAGAACGGTCCGGTGCTGCCCGGGCTCTCGGACTTCTACCTCTCCGGTGTCTGGGCAACCATCGGCGGTCTGATCCGGGCGGCCGCCGCAGGCCGCCACGTCATGCAGTTCATCTGCCGGGACGACGGGCTGGAGTTCACCGCCGAGACCGACGACAGCGCACCACCGCCGACGCAGCGGATCATCCCCGTCGGCCCGCCACCGCGGCACTCCCGGCAGGCAGGCGAGTCCGGTCCCGCTGCCGCGCCGGCCCCCGGCCCCGCCCTGTCCGGCTCCGCGCTCACCGATCCCGCGACATGACGACAGGAGAGCTGACATGAAGATCGACAAATGGGTGGTCCGAGAGCACCTCGGCGGCGTGCCCGACGTCGACCGGATCTACCGGAAGGTGACCGAGGAGACCGACGTCGAACTCGGTCCGGACGAGATGCTCTTCCGGACCCGGTACGTCTCGGTGGACCCGTACCAGAACGGTCTGGCGCTGGAGACGCCCGTCGGACATCACATGGGCGGTGACTCGATCCTGGAGGTGCTCGAGGCGGGTCCTGATGCCGCGTTCCGGGTGGGGGACCTGGTGCAGGGCTTCGGCGGCTGGCGCAGCCACGTCGTCCACGACGGCCGCGAGGAGGTGTGGAAACACGGCAGCTTCCCGATGGTCTTCCCGGCCTACCGCCGTCTCGCCCCGGCACTCCACGACGAGACACTGCCGCTGTCCACGGCGCTCGGCATCATGGGCGCGCCCGGCCTGACGGCCTGGGGCACGCTCAAGTACTTCATGACCATCCGGCCGGACGACACCGTGCTGATCAGCGGCGCCTCCGGAACTGTCGGCACGCTGGCGGGCCAGCTCGCCAAGCGCGCGGGCGCCCGCCGGGTGGTCGGTACCACCGCGTCGCCGGACAAGGCCGCGTATCTGAGGGAGCTGGGCTTCGACGACGTCGTGCTGTACGACCAGGCGGACGACGCCGAGAAGGTCCGCGAGGCGCTGCTGCTCGCCGTTCCGAACGGGGTCGACCGCTACTTCGACAACCTCGGCGGCTCGATCACCGACGCGGTGTTCACCATGCTCAATGTGGACAGTCAGGTCGCGGTCTGCTGGCAGTGGGCGACGACGGTGAACGGCGAACTGACCGGGCCGCGCCTGCTGCCGTACATCATGTTCCCGCGCACCACGATCCGCGGCATCTTCGCCCAGGAGTGGTTCACCGAGCCGGTGCTGGCCGAGATGCACAGGGAACTGGGCGGGCTGGTCCGGCGCGGCGAGCTGCACTACGACCAGACCGTGCGCAAGGGCTTCGACGAGATCCCGGCGGCCTACCAGAGCCTGTACGTGCACCGGGAGGCCAACCGGGGCAAGGTGCTGGTCGAGGTCTGACCCCGCCGGTCGAGGTCCGGCCCCACGCGGCGGGAGCGGCCACGGTGGCCGCTCCCGTCTGGCGAGTGCGGGTCAACCAGCCTCGGCCGCACGGAATTTGACGGGCCGTCAGTCACGTCACTGGTTCGCTTCTGAGGGCGGCGGTTCGCGGCGCGGGACGATCAGCGGTGCTCCTGAGCGCGGGTGCGCGAGGACCTCCACCGGCTGCCGGTACACCTCGCTCAGCAGCGGCTCGGTGAACACCTGCGCGGGCGGCCCCAGCGCCGCGATCCGGCTCGCTCGCAGGAGTGCCACGCGGTCCGCGTAGGCCGCGGCCAGGCCCAGGTCGTGCAGGACCACGACCACGGCGGCGCCTGCCGCGGCCTCGCGGCGGCACACCCGCAGCACCAGTTCCTGGTGGCGCAGGTCGAGCGCGGCGGTGGGCTCGTCGAGCAGCAGCAGCGCGGTGCGCTGTGCCAGCACCCGGGCCAGCGCCACGCGGGCCCGCTCGCCTCCGCTGAGGGTGGGGAACGGCCGGTGCGCGAGCGCGGTCACCTCCGCCGCCTCCATCGCCGCGCCCACCGCCGCCTCGTCCTCGTCCTCACGCGCGGTGCCGGCCCAGGGGGCGCGCCCCATGCGGACGACCTCCGACACGGGGAAGGGGAAGGAGAGTTCGGCGGACTGGGGAAGCACCGCGCGCCGCATCGCCAGTCGCGGCGCGCTCCAGTCGGCGGCCGGGCGTCCCGCGAGGGTGACCGTGCCGGTGTCGGCCGCCAGGTCTCCCGCGAGGGCGGCCAGCAGCGTCGACTTTCCGGCGCCGTTGGGGCCCACCAGGGCCAGCACCTCCCCTGCGCCGACGGCGAGGCCGACGTCGTGCAGCACCGTCCGTCCGCCGCGCAGCACCCCGAGGTGCTCGGTGCGGGCCAGCACCTCACCGGGTGCGGGCGGTTCGGGCGGCTCGCGGTGTCCACGCGAGGAGAGCACGCGGGCACGTATGCGGGACGTCGTCGCCTTCGTATCCCGCGCACCTGCTACCTCGCGTCCTCTTCCGTGACGGCGCGCGGCGAGCAGGCCGCGCAGACGGCGGGCGAGCAGCCGCGGCACACCGGGTGCGGGAGGCGGGAGGGGCGGAAGGGGCGGGGAGTCCGAGGGGCCGGTGTGCCCGGGTGACGGTCGGGGTGCGCTCATGCCCAGCCTCCCTGTCCGCGACGGGTCCTGCGCAGCAGCCAGAAGAAGAACGGGCTGCCCAGCAGCGCGGTGAGCACACCGAGCGGAAGTTCCGCCGGAGCGGCGACGGTACGGGCCGCGAGGTCGGCGCCGAGGAGCACCACGGCGCCGCCCAGGGCGCTTCCGGGCAGCAGGAAGCGGTGCCCAGGACCCGCGGCCATGCGCAGCAGGTGCGGCACCACCAGGCCGACGAAGGTGATGATTCCCGCGACCGCCACGGCAGCCGCGGTCAGCAGCGCCACCGCCACCACCAGGACGATCCGCAGCCGTTCGACGTCCACGCCCAGGTGCCGCGCCGAGCGCTCCCCCAGGGCCAGCAGGTCCAGCCGTCGCGCGTAGTACGGCGCCACGGCCAGGCCCACGGCCGCGCAGGGGAGCACGGCGAGCACCTTGGGCCAGGTCGCCTGGGCCAGGGAACCCAGTTGCCAGAACGTGATCTGGGTGACCTGCGCGTTGTCGGCGAAGAAGATCAGCAGACCGATCAGGGCGCCCGCGAAGGCGTTCACGGCGATCCCGGTGAGGATGAGGGTGACCACCTCGGTGCGTCCGCCGGAGCGGGAGAGCGCGTAGACGAGGAGGACCGTCACCAGACCGGCCACGAAGGCGGCGACGGTCACCGTCCAGGTGCCGAGGAAGGTGAGCCCCAGGGCGATCGAGGCGACGGCGCCCACGGCCGCGCCCGAGGAGATCCCGATGACGCCTGGCTCGGCCAGGGGGTTGCCGAACACGCCCTGCATCAGCGCGCCCGCGGTGCCCAGGGAGGCGCCGACGAGCAGGGCCAGTGCGACCCTCGGCAGGCGTACGTCCCACAGCACGCTCTCGGCCACCCTGTCGAGCGGGTGGCCGCCCGCCCCGGCACGGTGCAGCAGCGACGCGGTGACGTCACCGAGCGGGATGCGGTAGGCGCCCAGGGCGGCAGAGAGCAACGCGAGGGCGAGGAGGGCGAGCACGAGGCCGGAGGTGAGGAGCGCCGCGCGGGAACGGCGGGGTGCGGGTACGGGTGCGGGTGCGGGTGCGCGCGGCGGTTCCGGTTCGGGGTGTGCGGCGTCCGGTTCGCCGTGGCGAGTGTCCCGCTCCCCGTGGTGCGGGCCCGGCCCCCCGTGGTGCGGGGCACCGGTGGTGTGCGGGTCCGGCTCGGTGGCGGCGCGGCTCACCGGTCGCCGTCCCGGTAGAGCTGGCGCACCAGAGAGGTGAGCACCTGGTCGGTGCGCGGGCCGTAGTTGAGGAGTACGCCGTCGTCGACGGTGACGACACGGCGCTGCTGCCCGGCGGGCGTCTGGGCGACGCCGGGCAGTTCGAGCAGGCCGTCCACGCCGCCGACCGACTCCAGCCCCTTCGTCATGACGAGGAACGCGTCCGGTGCCGCCTTCGCCAGCGCCTCGCTCGTGACGGGGGTGAAGTCCTTCGTCAGCCCCGATTCCGTGCCCGCGTCGAGGGCACCGGCCGCCTCCAGCAGCGACCCCGCGCCCGAGTCGCGCCCGCCGATCAGATGCACGGACGCCGATCCGCGCACGTACAGGAACGCCACGCGGGGCTTCTCGTGGTGTGCGGGGATCTTCTCACGCGCCGCGGCGATCCTCCGGTCGGTGCGCTTCGTGAGCGCCTTGCCCGCGTCGGGCACACCCAGTGCCGCCGCGACCCGTGTGATCCGGTCCGACACGTCCGTCAGGTCCTTGGCCGCTTCGAGGACGACGACGGGGACACCGGCGGAGCGGATCTGGTCGAGGGCCTGGGCCGGTCCTGTGGTGGAGTCGGCGAGGACGACATCCGGCCGGAGGGAGAGCACGCTCTCCGCCGAGACCTCGTGGCCGCGGGTGACCACGGGGAGTTTCGCGGCCTGTTCGAAGGTGGCCGTGATGTCGCGGCCGACCACGCGCGGTCCGAGGCCGAGGGTGAAGACGATTTCGCTGATGCTGCCGGTGAGGGGCACGACGCGTTCCGCCTGACGCACCGTCACCCGGCGGCCGTCGTCGCCCTCCACGATGGCGGGCAGGTGCGGTGCGGGGTCGCCGGACAGGGGTTCCACACGGTCGGCGGGCGCGGCGGAGGCGGTGGCCTTGCCCTTGGCCTCGCCCGCGGCGGGGCTCGTTCCCTCCTGCGCGCAGCCGGTGAGGGGAAGCAGCAGGGCCAGTGCCGCGGCAGCGGCCGCGCCCAGTCGTGGCATGCGCACCGAAGTCCACCGTCCTGTCGTCATGTTGGCAGTTCCCGACGACCATAGCTTAGGTTAGCCTTCCCTTACTCGGCGATCCTCCGGTGTGCCTGGGCCCGGCTTCAGGTGTGCCCGTGCCGGAGGTGTGCCCGTCCCCTCCGGCACGCGCCGTCCGTCCCCCGGGAGAAAGGCACATGATGCGCCCCTACAGACGCGCCGCCGTGGCGCTGACCACACTGGCGGTCCTGCTCGGAGCCCTGCTCCCGGCGTCCGCCGCGCACGCGGAGAGCCGTACCGTGCGGGGCGGCCGGCTCGACTGGGGCATCAAGTCCTCCTTCCAGAACTATGTGACGGGGCCCATAGCGCAGGGCCGTCACACGCCCACGGACGGCGCGTCGACGACCAGCGGCAACCGGTTCCGTTTCCACTCGGCGAGCGGCAGCTACGACCCGGAGACCGGCGCCTTCCGCGCGGCGTTCGAGGGCGGCGTCCACTTCACCGGGCACAAGGTGCCCGACGGCGGCAACGAACTCGACCTGCGCATCAGCCGCCCGACCGTCCGCGCCGAGGGCGGCTCCGGCACCCTGTACGCCGACCTGGTCAGCAAGGCCCGCGGCTCGGGGAAGGTGACACGCTCAGCGCAGGTGGCCTTCGCCCGGCTGAACCTGTCCGGTGTGGACATGCGCGGCGGCGGCAGCCCCGTGGCGCTGAACGACGTTCCGGCCACCCTGACGTCCGACGGCGCCAAGGCATTCGCGGGCTACTACTCGGACGGCACCGCGCTCGATCCCGTCAGCCTCTCCGTCGACGTCGTCGAGTCCGCCCCGAAGACCGGGGACGGGAACTCGTCCGGCAAGGACTCCGAGGACAAGGACAAGAAGGAGGACGGCAAAAAGGAGGAGAAGGACGGGAAGGACGCGCGCGGCGGCTTCGAGGACGCCGCCGTCGACTGGGGCGTACGGCGCACGTTCCGCGAATACGTCACGGGCCCCGTCGCCGAGGGACGCTGGAAGACGGCCGACGGGGCCCGGGACGGCGGCGCCGTCTTCCGCTTCCCCGAGGGCACCGGCACCTACGACGAGGACGGCGGAACGCTGACGGCCCGCTTCGCCGGGAGCGTCCGCTTCACGGGGCACGACCTGGACCTGAAGCTGAGCCGGATCACGGTGCGGGTGGCCGAGGGCAGCGGCACCCTCGCGGCCGACGTCACCCGTGAGGGCACCACCGACACGGAGGTCCCGCTCGTCACCTTCCCCGCCCGCGACCTCGAACCGGAGGACGGGCTCGCCACCGTCGACGAGGCCCCCGCGAAGCTCACCGCACGCGGTGCGAAGGCGTTCGCCTCCCTCTATCCGGCCGGTACCGCCATGGATCCGGTCACCCTGTCCGTCGCGGTGACCGGCGAGGCCCGGCTGCCCGCCCTGCCGGATCTGGGCAGCGACACCTCGCCGCGCGCCGAGGGTGCCGCCGACGACCGTCCCACGTCGGCCACCGAGGACACGGCCGCGCCGGTCACCGCCTATGTGGCCGCGGGCGCGGCTGTGCTCGCGGCCCTCGCGGCGGGCACCGTCTTCGTGCTGCGCCGCCGCGCCCGCGCCGCGCGGGCGGCCGACGAGCCCGGCACCGGCTGACCTCGACCGCGCACGCCCTGGCACACCCTGGCAGAGCCCGCCTCGGCCCGTCGCGGCGGACGGGGCACCCGCTCCAACGCGCTCCCCCGCCGCGAACACTCCCCGCACCACCCCGTTCCGCCACACACCCCGCCACACACCGCCACACCCCCGAGGCACCACCGAGGAGAGAACCGGCCATGTCCACACCCCGTCGCCCCCTGGCATTCGCCGCCGCCACCGCCACCGCCACCGCGGCCCTCGTCTGCGGCACCGCCTTCACCGCACTCCCCGCACACGCCGCCGAGGACGGCGCCGCCGCGTCGTCCTCGCAGATCGTGGACGGCTCCCTCACATGGGGCGTCAAGGAGTCCTTCCGCAGATATCTGACGAGCCCGATAGCCGACGGAAAGATCACCGTGTCCGACGGCGCCGAACAGGCCGCGGACAACGGCGTGTTCACCTTCGGCGACGCCAAGGGCACCTATGACTCCCCGACGCACGCCGCGTCCGCCGCGGTGAAGGGCTCCGTGCGCTTCGAGGGCCACCACGGCGCGCTCGACATCACCCTCAGCGACCTGAAGGTGGACACCACGGCCACCTCCGGCACCCTCACCGCCGACGTCGAGAGCAACAACAACGGCGAGCACTCCGCCGAGCAGGACGTGCCCCTGGCCGACCTCGCCCTCGACGGTGTCACGCCCGGCCAGGGCGAGGACGGCAGCACGGTGCTCGCGGACATACCCGCCACCCTCACGGCGGAGGGCGCCGAGGCGTTCGCCGGGTTCTACGAGGAGGGCGCCGAACTGGACCCGGCGACGCTGGCCATGACCACGGCGGCGGGCGAGGACCCCGGCCCCGCCGACCCGTCCGGCGGGACCACCTCCGGCGGCTCCGGCGGCTCTTCCAGCACGGGCAGCTCGACCGGCTCGGGCAGCGCGGGCAGCACCGGCGGTTCGTCCAGTGCCGGCGGCACCTCGGGCACCGGGGGCACGGAAGCGGACACTCCCTCGTCCGGGACCGCGGCCGAGGACGGTGCCCTGGTCGACGGCAACCTCGACTGGGGCGTCAAGGAGTCCTTCCGCTCCTACGTCACCGGGCCCATCGCCTCGGGCAGGATCGAACTGGCCGACGGCGCGGCCGAGTCCGGCTCCGTCTACCGCTTCTCCGGGGCCGACGGCTCCTTCGACTCGGCGGACCAGAAGCTGTCGGCCGGTTTCCAGGGCTCGGTGCGCTTCCTCGGGCACAAGGAGTCCGACGGTTCCTACGCCCTCGACCTCAAGCTCAGCGCCCTCGCGGTAACCGTCGCCGACGGCAAGGGCACCCTGGCGGCCGACGTACGCGCCAAGGACCGCACCACGCACGAGGTCTCCACCTACGACGGCCTGACGCTCGCCACCCTGGACCTGCCCGAGGGCGACCTCGCGGCGAAGGACGGCATCCTCACCCTCTCCAGGACACCGGCGAAGCTCACCGCCGACGGCGCCAAGGCGTTCGGCGGCTTCTACGAGGCCGGGGAAGCCCTCGACCCGGTCACCGTGAACGTCTCCCTCGACGAGGACGCCACCCTGCCCGGCGGCGACGACGGCGGCAGCACCGGCACCGCAGGTGCCTCGGACACCTCCGGCTCCTCGGGCAGCACCGCCGCGACCGTCGGCGGCTCCGGGGACTCCGCACTCGCCTCGACCGGCACCCCGCTTCCCGCCGCGGCCGTGCTCGCGGCGGCGGTCGTGGCCCTGCTGACCGGCACCGCCACCGTCGTCGTCTCCCGCCGCAGGACCACCACCGCACCCGCCCCCGCCCACTCCTGACCCCGCCCACGTGGGTGTTCCGCCCGATGGCCGGGACACCCACGTGGCGGAACGTTCACAGCACGACCGGCGTCACCACCTCCACCACCGTGCGGAGGGGAACGCACCGGGTTCCTGGACCCGGTCGACGCCGCTCCGGTGCGGGGTGTCGTGGTCAGGGGTGCGGGGTGTCGGCCGGTGCGGTGGTGTCGGCGCAGGTGCTGGCAGGGCTCTTGTCCTTGGCGAGGAAGATGGTCTGGGCCATCATCCGGTAGCCCGACATTCCCTCGCGCAGTGTCTCGATGGATTCCTCCGGGTGCACCGAGTCGATCACCGCGTTCGGGCCGACCGCGTTGAACTGGTGCGACACCCCCCGCGGGATCTGCATGTCCACCCAGGAGTTCGGCGGCACGATGACGTTGTGCCGCTCCCGGTGCACCCCGGCAGGCGTACCGGGCAGCGCGTCGGTGAACGTGTTCATCGGGCCCGCCCAGCCCCCCGTCGCGGGGCGTACGGATATCGGGGACAGGCTGGAGACCCGGATCGTGGTCTCGGGACCCGTCATCATCCGCACGAACCGCAACCCGGTGTGCAGGTGCATGCGCGAGCAGATGTCGCGTTCGGCGGTGTCGTAGAAGTCCATCAGGTAGCGGTCGGCGAAGTAGCCCTCGAAAGGGGGCTCCAGCATGAAGACGTCCCCCTCCTCGAACTCCTGCGCCTGCCTGAGCACACCGTCGGGGGTGGGCCGCTCCCGCTCCGTGCGGTGTGCCGCCCGGACCAGGCGGGCGAGGGCTTCCACCACGCTCAGGGCGACGTCCGGTGGCAGTTGCACCACGGGGGTCAGCCGGTTCCGGGAGGGGTCCTGGTGCCGCTCGACGTCGAGGATCTCGTCCTCGTGGTCCGGAGACTCCTTCATCCGGTTCGTACGGGCGGGCGTTTCGGTGCTGTGCGTCATCCAGTCGCTCCAGTGTGCTCGTCGATCGGTCCGGGGTCCGGCTGCCGTGCCCACAGCACGCCGCCCAGGTCGTGCCGCCCGGCGCGCAGCACCGAGCAGCCGGTTGTCGGGAATCCGCGGTCGCGCAGCCGGGTCAGCCGCGTCCAGCGGTCCGGCTCGCCGTCCTCCTCCTCGGCGGAACCGTTCAGGAAGGCCAGCAGCGGGCCCAGCGGCCAGCCGGGGCCGTCGGCAGCGGGTCCGTGCGGGAGCACGAGCAGCGTGCCGCCGCCGAGTCGCGCCTCGCTTCCGAACGGCACCGGCGGTGTCTCGTGGCCGTGGCAGGCGGCCACTTCGGCGGCGAGTTCCGCGTGCTCCGCCAGGGGCCACCCGGTGAGCAGCGTCGTGTGCCAGTGGGCCTTGGCCCGGGACAGTTCCGCGCCCTCCTCGTCGTGCCAGTGCTTGCGCATGAAGTCGAGGGCGTCGAGAACGGCGTCCTCTCCCGTTCCTACTCCCGGTCCCGCTCCAGGTCCCGCGCCCGGGTGCCCTTCGGCCTGTGCGGCCAGTGCGCGCAGACCGTGGTGGCGGGCTCCCGAGCGCAGCAGGTCGCGGGCGGTGGAGGCGGCGTGGCGCAGCAGTCGTTCGTACCGTGCGGAGGTCAGCCGGCGGGTGGTGAGGGCCCGGCTCATCGCCTTGCGCTGGGGCTTGCCGGTGGACGTCGCGAGGAACCCGCCGAACTGGACCGCTGCGGGGCGCAGCGGCGCCCGCTCGTACAGTTCGCGTACGGCGGAGACGGGCTGTTCCGTGGCGATCAGGCCGATGTCCTGGCCGAGCGAGGGTTCGTCCACCGGGACTGCCGCGAACCTGCCGGACAGCCCCGCCCGGCGCCAGCCGTGCTCGATGTCGAGCGGGTAGTGCTTCTCCCCGCCCCGGTTGATGCGCTCGCCGGCGCGTCCGCGCAGCACGAGCAGGCCGTCGCGCAGTTCGCCGAGATCGCCTGTACGCAGCCAGCCGTCTTCGGTGACCGTGGCCGCTGTGGTCCGGCTGTCCTGCCAGTAGCCGGTCATCAGGTCGGGGGTTCTGATCCAGACTTCGCCGGACTCCAGCCGCAGTTCGGTGTCCGGCAGCGGTGCGCCGACCGGGGGCACGTGTGCCAGATACTGTTCGCGGAACTCCGCGTCGTCGAGCCGGGGCATGGTGAAGCTGAAGTTGACCGCCTCGGTGAGGCCGTAGCCCTGCCGCAGGCGCGGTCCGTAGCGGCGGTGGAAGCGGCGGGCGAGGTCGGTGGTCAGCGGCGCCGCCGCGGTGATCAGGTACTCCAGGCTCTCCGGCCAGTCGGGTCCTTCCTCCAGCAGGTCCGACAGCAGCGCGGGCACGATGGAGGCGGTCCTGGCTCCCGCGGCGTCCAGTGCCGCGAAGTAGCCGGCCGGGTCGAAGGCGGCCTGCTGGGTGAGCGGTGTGCCGGTGAGGTGCGTGCCGAGCAGCGACATCACCAGCGCGTTGCAGTGGTAGAGCGGGAGGCAGGTGCCGTGGGGGCGGTCGGGTGCCAGCCCGTGCAGTGCCGCGGTCCTGGTGGCGTTGCCCAGTACCGCACGCCGGCTGAGCATGACCCCCTTCTGCGGGCCTGTGGAGCCCGAGGTGAACATGATGAAGGCGAGGTCGTCCGGGGCCGCGTGCACGTCGGGCAGGCCGGTGCGGTGCAGGCCGTCGGCGTCCACCAGTGCTGCGGCGGAGACGCGTTCGGCGATGGCGGCCACCGCTCGGCCGGTGGTGCGCGGGTGCAGCGGTACGGCGACGAGGCGCAGGTCGAAGCAGGCGAGCAGCACGTCCGCCAGTCCGCGGCCGTTGGGCATCCTGATCACCACCCGGGTGCCGGCGGGCAGCTCGGCCAGTGCGCCGGGCACGGTGCTCGTCTCTGTGCTGGTCAACTCCGCCTCCTCAGCAGATCGCGGAGGTGTGCTCCGACTTCGTCCACGTGCTGCGGCTGCATCACACGGTGGTGCGACGCGGTGACATGACGGATGGTCAGGTCGCCGCCGACGTGGGGCCGCCACAGTTCGTGGTGCGGGACCCGGCGCGGCCCGTCCGGCGCCGCTTCGACGTAGGTGGTGTCCCCGGGGCAGCGCGGTGGCCGGTAGGCCCGGGTGAGCCTGTCGTTGTGACGCGACACCTCGATGAGGCGGCTGATGTCGTCCTCGGTGAACCGGGCGAACACGCTGCCCTCCCGGTGCAGCAGTGCCGAGACGGTGTCGAAGTCCAGGTCCGTCGAGGCAATGCGCTCGTCGTCGAACCCCGCCGCCGTCAGCAGCACCCTGAGCACCCGCCGGTCGTCGACGGGCGCTTCCGCTCCGGCTCCGGTACCGGCTGCGTCACCGGCGACGGTGTCCACCAGGAACAGCGACCCGGGCGGCTCGCCGAGTTCGTGCAGCCGTACCGCCATCGCGTGTGCCACGAGCCCGCCGAAGGACCAGCCGACCAGGTGGCAGGGGCCGTTGGCGCGTACCGAACGCATCAGGTCCACATAGCGCTCGGCCATCGCTTCGACGGTGCCCGGCAGGTCCGCCACTCCCCCGGGGCCCTCGGCCTGGATGCCGTACACCGGATGGTCGCGGCCGATGTGCCGCAGCAGTCCCGAGTACAGCCAGCTCATCCCGCTGAGCGGGTGGACGCAGAAGACCGGCGCCGCCGGCCCTTCGGCCCGGAACGGCACGAGGTGGGCGGGCGCGGGGGTGGCGGGTGTGCGGTCCAGCAGGCGGCTCAGCGCGGCGGGGGTGGCCGCCTCGAAGACGTTCCGGAGTGTCGGCTCCAGCCCGAGCACGGTCCGCACCCGGTCGGTCAGCCGTGCCGCCAGGAGCGAGTGCCCGCCCAGTTCGAAGAAGCTGTCCCCGGGGCCGACCCTGGGCAGGTCCAGCACCTCGGCGAAGAGTTCGCACATCAGGTGCTCGCGGAGGCTCGAAGGCGGCGGGGAGTCCCGCACGGATGCCCAGTCCGGTTCGGGCAGCCGGTCGCGCAGCAGCTTTCCGTTGGCGCTGAGGGGGAGCCGGTCCAGCGCGAGCAGACGGGTGGGCACCATGTAGTCAGGAAGGTGCCGGGCCAGGTGTGCGCTCACCGAGTCCAGGTCGGCGCCGGTGGGACCGGCGCCGGTGGGGACGACGTAGCCGACCAGGCGGCGGTCGTCGGCCCTCCGGTCGTGCACGGCCACCGCGGCGGCCTCGACGTCGTCATGGCGGGCCAGCACCGCCTCGACCTCTCCCAGCTCGACGCGGTGGCCGCGTATCTTCACCTGGTCGTCGGTCCGCCCGTGGAAACGCAGCACCCCGTCGGCGGTCCACGACGCGAGATCACCGGTGCGGTACATCCGGTCTCCCGGCGGGCCGAACGGGTCGGGGACGAACCGGGTCGCCGTGAGGCCGGGACGGTGCAGATAGCCCGTGGCCACGCCCGCACCGGCCACGTACAGTTCGCCGGTCACGCCCGGTGGTACCGGCCGCAGCCTGGCGTCGAGCACATGGCACCGGGTGTTCCGCAGGGGACGCCCGAGGGGCACGGCCGCGGTCGTCACCCGGCCCACCGCGTGGGTGGTGGACCAGACCGTGGTCTCGGTCGGGCCGTAGCAGGCAAGCAGGGACGCCGTACGACCTGCCAGCGTCCTGGCCAGCTCCGGCGGTACGGGTTCGCCGCCGACGACCGCGCGTATGCGGCGCAGTTGGTCAGGGCGTCGCGTCACGAGGGTCTGCCACAGCGACGGGGTCGCCTGCATCACGGTGACCCGGTGGCGGTCGAGCAGCGCCGACAGCTCGTCCGGGTCCCGCAGCGCGCCCTCACCGGCGAGCACCATCGTGGCACCGGTGACCAGGGGGAGGTACAGCTCGGGCTTGGACATGTCGAAGCTCGCGGGCGCTGCGGCCAGTACACGGTCCTCGGGGCCGACCGCGAGTTGCTCGCGCAGGGCGAGCACCACGTTCGTCAGCGCGCTGTGGGGCGCGACGACGCCCTTCGGCCGCCCGGTGGAGCCCGAGGTGTATGTCACGTACGCGGTGTTCTCCGGTACGGAGGCCGGGTCGTCGGACCCGGCGGTGACGGTGAGCCCGTCGGGTGCGGGTCCGTCGGCGGTGGGGCCGTCGGCGGTGGGGCCGTCGGCGTTGCGCACCACCAGCAGGGGGCGGGCGTCCGCCAGCAGCGCCGCCGCCCGCTCCGGCGGCAGCGAGGGGTCGACGGGCAGATAGGCGGCACCGGCCGACTGGACCGCGAGCAGCGCTGCGGGCAGTTCGGCGTCGCGCCGCAGCTCCAGCGCGATCAGGCTGCCGGGCCCTGCCCCGCGGGCGCGGAGCCGCGCCGCTATGCGGGCCGCCCGCTCCGACAGCTCCCGGTAGGTGAGCACGGTGTCCCCCTGCCGTACGGCCGGTGCGTGGGGGGTGCGGAGCACCTGCGCTGCGAACAGGTCGGCCACGATGGCCCCGGGAACGTCGTGCGCTGTGGAGTTCCAGTGGCCGGTCAGCCGCTCGTGCTCACCCGCGACGAGGACCGGGAGGTCGGCGACGCGGCGGTGCGGGTCCGCCACCACAGCGCGCAGGATTCCTTCCAGGCGCGCGAGCAGCAGCCGCGCCGAGGCCGGGGTGAACAGCTCGATGTCGTACTCCAGCTCGCCTTCGACACCGGCCGCCGCACCGTCGTCGCCGTGGTGCCCGCGCAGGCTCCACAGCAGGTCCATGCGGGAGGCGCCGCCGTGCGCTGCGACCGGCTCGGCCCGCAGGCCCGGCAGGTCGAACACCACGGGCGGTGTGTCCTGGAAGGCCAGCATCACCTGGAAGACCGGGTGGCCGGACAGGGAGCGCGGCGGGTTGACCGCCTCGACCACCTGCTCGAACGGCGTTTCCTGGTGGGCGAACGCGTCGAGGTCGGTGGCGCGCACCCGCTCCAGCAGTTCGGCGAACGTCGGTGTGCCGCCGAGGTCGGTGCGCAACACCACCGTGTTGACGAAGCAGCCGACGGTGTCGTGCAGCGCCTCGTCGTGCCGCCCGGCCACCGGTGTGCCGACGGGGATGTCCTCACCGGCGCCGAGCCGCGACAGCAGCACCGCGATCGCGGCGTGCGTCACCATGAACAGGCTGGTGCCGGTGGACCGAGCGAGCCGCTCCAGCCGTGCGTGCAGACCGGCGTCCAGAGCGAAGGCGACAGTCTCCCCCCGGTGCGCGGACACCGGCGGCCTGGGGTGGTCGAACGGCAGCGGCAGCACCTCCGGGGCACCGCGCAGGGTCTCGGTCCAGTAGGAGATCCCGGCGTCGAGGTCGAGCTCCTGCTGCCACAGCGCGTAGTCCGCGTACTGCACGGGCTCGCTCGCCCATCGCGGGGCCTCACCGGCGAGGCGGGCCCGGTAGGCGGTGGACAGGTCGCGGGCGAGTGGGCCCAGTGACCAGCCGTCGGCGGCGATGTGGTGCAGCAGGATCAGCAGCACGTACCGCTCGGGTGCGGTCTCGTAGAGCAGGACCCGGACGGGGAGTTCGACGGTGAGGTCGAAGACGTGGGTGGCCGCTTCGGCGAGCAGTCCTGGCAGTTCGGCCTCCGACGTGGTCACCCTCTCGAACGGCAGCGCCTCCGCCGTGCCGATGTGCTGGCAGGGCTCGCCGTCGGTCTCGGTGACGGTGGTGCGCAGGCTCTCGTGCCGGACGAGCACATCGCCGAGGGCCGCGTGCAGGTGTTCCGCCTCCAGGGGGCCGCTCAGCCGGACCGCGAAGGACATGTTGTAGACCGGGTTGGGCCCGGCGAACTTGCTGAAGAACCACAGCCGGCGCTGCGCGGGCGAGAGCGGTATCCGCTCCGGGCGCGCTGTCGCGGCGGGCCGGGCCCGGGGTGCGCCGTCCGGCCGCTCCGGGAGGCACCGCGCGAGGTCGGCGACGACGGGGGCGTCGAAGAGGGCGCGGATGCTCAGCTCGTGGCCGGTCTCGGCCCGCACCCGGTTGATGAGGCGGGTGGCCAGCAGTGAATGCCCGCCGAGGTCGAAGAAGCTGTCCTCCGCGCCGACTTCGGAGACCCCCAGTGTCTCGGCGAACAGCGTGCACAGGAGCCGTTCGCGTGCGGTCGCCGGCGGGCGGCTCACCGGCAGCGCGGTCTCCGGTCGCGGCAGGGCCCGGCGGTCCAGCTTGCCGTTGCCGGTCAGCGGGATCCCGTCGACGGGCAGGACGAACGCGGGCACCATGTGCGCGGGCAGGACCGTCCGGGCGTACTCGCGCAGTTCACCGGGGGTCGCTGCGGGGGCCGCCTCCCCCTTCGTCACGACGTAGCAGAGCAGTCTGCCGCCGTCGGGGTCCGCGTCGGCGAGGACCACGGCGCGCTCCACGGCGGGGTGCTGTTCGAGGACCCGCTCGATCTCTCCGGGTTCGATCCGGTAACCGCGGATCTTCACCTGCTGGTCAGCGCGGCCCAGGTACTCCAGTGTGCCGTCGGCCCGCCGCAGTGCGAGGTCACCGGAACGGTACATCCGGGCTCCGGGCGCGCCGAAGGGGTCGGCGACGTAACGGCTCGCGGTGAGACCGGGCCGCCCCAGATATCCGCGCGTCACCCCGGGACCGGCCACGTAGATCTCGCCCGTGCAGCCCGGCGGGACAGGGCGCAGCGCGTGGTCCAGCAGGTGCAGCCGCAGATCGGGCAGCGCGGTGCCGATGACACCGGCGGTCTCGTCGGGGTCGGTCAGCTCGGCGTAGGTCGCGTGCACGGTGGTCTCGGTGATCCCGTACATGTTCACGAGCTTCGGCCGCCCGGGGCCGTGCCAGGAGCGGATGCGGGAGAGTTCCAGCGCCTCGCCCGCGAACACGACGGTCCGCAGCGCGGGCAGCCCGCCCGGCGCGGCCTCCGCTTCGGCCCGCATGAGCTGGTAGAAGGCCGAGGGGGTCTGGCTCAGCGCGGTCACCTGCTCCCGGGCGAGCAGCCCCACCAGCTCCCGGGGCGACTTCGCGACGTCGTCCGGCACGATCACCAGGCGGCCGCCGCGGCCCAGCGCCGTCCACAGTTCCCACACCGAGACGTCGAAGGCGTAGGAGTGGAACAGCGTGTGCACGTCCTCGTCGCCGAATCCGAACCGGTCGTCGGACACGGAGAGCAGCCGCACGACGTTCTGGTGCGACACCACGACGCCCTTGGGGGCTCCGGTGGAGCCCGACGTGTAGATCACGTAGGCGACGCTGTCGGGGTGCGGTGACAGACCGAGGTCGTCCCCGGGGAAGGCGGCGCCCTGCTCGGTGCCGTCGAGCACGATCTGCGGATGCGGCACCGCGAGCGGCTCGCCGGTCACGACGAGCACGGGTGCGGCGTCGCTCAGCACCTGCCGCACCCGCTCCTCGGGGTGTGCCGGGTCCAGCGGCAGGTAGCCGGCTCCCGACTTCAGCACGGCCAGCACCGCGACCACGAGGTCCGTGGAACGGCCGAGCACCAGGGCCACCAGGCGTTCAGGGCCGGCCCCGTGCTCGACGAGGAGCCGCGCGAGACGGTTCGCCCGCGCGTTCAGCTCCCCGTAGGACAGGGTGGTCTCGCCGCAGGTGAGGGCCGGGGCCTTCGGCCGTCGGCGCGCCTGCTCCTCGAACAGCGCGGGCAGCGCGGGGCGGGCGGGCAGCGCGCCAGGGACGGGTTCCGCTTCGCGGTCCGCGGGCTCTTCCTGTTCGTCCGGAAGCAGCAGACCGAGCTGCCCCAGCCGTGCCTCCGGACGGGCGGTGATCCGGTCGAGGAGTGCGCCGAGGCGGTCGAGGAGGCGGCGGGCCCCCTCTTCGTCGAACAGGTCGGTGCTGTGGTCGAGACGGAGCCGCAGGCGGCCGTCGCCGGGCATGGCGATCAGCGTCAGCGGGTAGTGCGTGCCGTCCCGGCCCTGGACGTCCCTGAGTTCCAGGCCTGGCACGAGATCGCGCAGCCCGTCCTCGTCGATCGGGTAGTTCTCGAAGACCACGACCGTGTCGAAGAGTTCGGCGTGCCCGGCGATCGACTGAAGCCGTGTCAGGTCGGCGTGCTGGTGGTCCAGCATGGACAGTTGCTGTGCGCGCAGCTCCGCGAGGGACTCGGCGACCGACAGGCGGGGGTCGAGGCGGACCCGTACGGGGATGGTGTTGATCAGCAGGCCGACGATCCGCTCCGAGCCGGGCAGTTCCGCGGGGCGGCCGGAGACCGTCGCGCCGAACACCACGTCGTCACGTCCTGTCAGGGCGCCGAGCAGGACCGCCCACGCCAGTTGCACGACCACGTTGGCGGTCAGCCCGTGCTGCCGCGCCACGGCGTCGACGCGTGCGCTGGTGGCCTCGTCCAGCTCGGCCGTCAGCCGGTGCCGGGCCGCGGCCGAACCGCGTCGCCCTGCGCCGCCGACGAGCGTCGGACCGTCGACGGAGGAGAGCAGCGCGCGCCAGGCGGCCTCGCTCGCGCGGGAGTCCCTCGTCGACAGCCAGTCGAGGAAGTCGCGGTACGGCGTCGCGGGCGGCAGCGCGCGGCCGGCGTAGAGCGCGAACAGCTCCTCGATCAGGACGGGCATGGACCAGCCGTCCAGCAGCAGGTGGTGCGTGGTCAGTACGAAGGTGTGCCCCTCGCCGGCACGGTGCCGCAGCGCGGCGCGGACCAGCGGGGGGCTGGCCAGGTCGAACCGTCGCCTGCGGTCGGCGTCGAGGAAACGCTCCAGGTCCTCGTGCGCGGGTATCTCCTGCCACTCCACGGCGAAGTCCGGGACGACCACCTGGACGGGGCGTCCCGACGGGCCGTTCCGGACGCCCGCGGAGAGCTGGGGATGGCGCAGCAGCAGGCGGTGGAGTGCGTCGCGCAGCGCGGCGGGGTCCAGCGCTCCGCCGATGTCGAAGACGAACTGGACGAGGTAGGGGTCGGCGCCGTCATGGTCGTAGAGCGAGTGGAACAGCAGCCCCTGCGCCAGCGGCGGCAGCGGCAGCTCGCCCTTCGCCCGGGTGCGGGCCCGCCGCGTCAGCGCCGTCAGCACGTCGAACCAGCGCTCCCCGAGTTCGCGGATCCGCGCTTCGGTGAGCAGCCCGCCCGCCCACGACCAGTTCGCCACCAGGCGGGGCCCTTCCGGGTGGTCGGCGATCACCGTGTCCAGTTCGACGGTGTGCGCCATCGCCAGCCCGCCGCCGGTGTCAGGACCGGGCACGGTGGTGTCGGCCACCACCGCCCAGTCGCCTTCGCCGCCGACGTCGAACCGGCCCAGGTAGTTGAACGCGAACTGCGGCGCCGCGCGTGCGGCCAGTGCCGGGCCGCTCTGCGGGTTGAGGTGGCGCAGCAGCCCGTGGCTCAGTCCGGCGCGCGCGGCATCCCGTACACAGGCCCTGACCATGGCCACCGCGCCGTCGAGCGCGGCCGGATCGGTGCGGGCTTCCGCCCAGGAGCATCCGGGGTCGAGCACCACGGGGAACAGGGTGGTGAACCAGCCGACCGTACGGGACAGGTCCAGGTTGGCGGCGAACTCCTCGCGCCCGTGGCCTTCGAGATCCACCAGCAGCGTTTCGGGGCCCTCCCGCCAGTCGGCTGCGGCCAGGGCGAACGCGGTGAGCAGCAGCTCGTGCACCGAGCAGTCGAAGGCAGCGGTGGCTTCGGTCACCAGGTGTGCGGTGAGTGCGCCGGACAGGGTGACGGAGTGGCGGAGCCGGGTGTCCTCGGTGTCCACCGTGCGGTCCAGGGCACGGGCTGCGACGGGGGGATCCTCGGGGAGCGGCTGGTCCGGCTGGACCGGTGCTTCCGGCAGGCCCGGCCGGTCCGGCCGGTCCGGCTGCCACCGGGCGAATTCCTCCAGCACGGACGGGTGGTGCGCGTACTGGACCAGTGCCTTCGCCCACTGGGGGAAGGAGGTGCCCGTCGGCTGCAACCGTGGTGTGCGCCCGTCCCTCACGGCCTCCCAGGCGGCCCGGAGGTCTTCCTGGATGATGCGCCAGGAGACACCGTCGACGCTGAGGTGGTGCACGGTGAGGGTCAGTTCGCCCGCCTCCGCCGGGCCGCGGTCCTGCCAGCGCGCGTCGACCACTCGCCCGTGCCCGGGGTCGAGCACAGTGTCCTGCCGGTTCAGCTCGACGGTGGCACGCGGCAGCACTTCCAGGGCCCACAGGCCGCCCGCCGTGGTGGTGAGCGAGAGCCGCAGCATGTCGTGGTGGTCGACCAGCGCCTGCACCACCGCGCGCACCTGTTCCCCGGTCATGCCAGCCGGGGTGCGTACGGTCAGGGACTGCGTGAAGCCGTCGATCGGGCCGCCGCGTTCCCGCAGCCAGTGCATGATGGGCGTCAGCGGGACCGTGGGATCGTCCGCGTCGCCCAGCGCGACCCGCTGCCCCGTCTCCGGCTGCTCCGCTCCGACGCCACTGGCCAGGCCGGAGACGGTGGGGGTGCGGAACACGTCGGGGGTGCCGACGGCGAGACCGGCACGCTGGGCCGCTCCGGCGAGCTGGATCGCCTTGATGCTGTCGCCGCCGAGCTGGAAGAAGTCCTGGTCGACCGGTACTTCGGACAGGCCAAGGACTTCGCCGAACAGCTCGGCCAGCCGCTGCTCGACGGCGGTGCGAGGAGCCCTGCCCGTGCCTGTGTCTGTGCCCGTGCCTGTGTCTGTGCCCGTGCCGATGCCGGTGCTCGCGTTCGTGCCCGTGTCCGTGCTCGCGGACTCCGGTGCCGGCAGCGCGGAGCGGTCGAGCTTGCCGTTGCGGGTCAGCGGCAGCCGGTCCAGCCCGACCACGGCCGAGGGCACCATGTACGGCGGGAGCCGGTCCGCCACACCGTCGCGCAGCGCGGCGGCGTCGTCCTCGCCCTCGGTGACCACGTAGGAGACCAGCCGCCGCACTCCCGGCCGGTCCTCGCGCAGAACCGTCGCGGCCTGGCGTACGCCGGGCTCCGCCAGCAGTGCGGCGTCGATCTCTCCCGGTTCGATCCGGTAGCCGCGGAGCTTGATCTGCCCGTCGGTGCGCCCGGCGAACTCCAGCCGCCCTTCGTGGTTCCAGCGGGCAAGGTCGCCCGTGCGGTAGACGCGGGCGCCGGGCGGCCCGTAAGGGTCGGGCACGAAGCGCTCGGCGGTCAGGGCCGCCCGGCCCAGGTAGCCGCGCGCCACCCCGGCGCCCCCGAGGTACAGCTCGCCCACCGCGCCGGGTGGCACCTGGCGCAGCGCGTCGTCGAGCAGCAGCACCCGCTTGCCGTCCAGCGGCGTCCCGATGGGGACCGGCCCCGCGTCTTCGGACCTCGCGCCTACGGGCCCCGCGTCTACGGGCGCCTTCTCGCCGACGGCACCCCTGGTGGCGAACACCGTGGTCTCGGTGGGGCCGTACCCGTTGACGACGGTGAGTTCCGGCAACGCGGAGCGCACGGCGCGCACGGCTGCGGGAGACACCACGTCACCGCCGGTCCACACCTGGCGCACTCCGGCCAGGCACACGGGGTCCTCCGTGGCGATGGCGTGGAACAGTCCGGCGGTCAGCCACAGTCCGGTGATCCCGGTGCCGGCCGTGAGCCGGGACAGTTCGGCCGGGCCCAGCCGTCCCGGTGCGGCGACGACCACCTCGCCGCCGGTCAGCAGCGGCACCCACAGTTCCAGGTTGAACGCGTCGAAGGCGTGCGGCGAATGCAGCAGCACCCGGTCGGCTCCGCCTTCGGACCACCACCGGTCGGCGGCCAGCCCGGCGAGGTTGCCCTGGGTGATGGCCACGCCCTTGGGCCGTCCCGTCGAGCCGGAGGTGAACATCACGCACGCCAGCGCTTCCGGTGCGACCCGCGGCTCCGTGGCCCCGAACCCCCTTGTCCTTGCCCGTACGTCCAGATGCCGCACACCACGGTCGCGTGCCAGCGGCACGACGGGGTCACCCTCGGTGTGCCGGTCGGTGAGCAGCACCCGCGCTCCCGCGTCGGAGAGCACCGCTTCCTGCCGGGAGAGCGCGTCGTCCCGCTGCAACGGGACGTAGGCGGCACCCGTCCGCGCCACCGCGAGTGCCGCGACGACCAGGTCGGCCGACCGTTCGAGCAGCAGGGCGACGGTCCGCTCCGGGCCCGCACCGGCCGCGGTGAGTTCGGCGGCCAGCGCGGAACTCCGCGCGTCCAGTTCGCGGTAGGTCAGCCGCTCACCGGTCTCCGCCGAGCGCACCGCGAACGCGTCGGGCGTGCGGCGTACTTGTTCCGCGAACCGGCCGACTGCCGTCCCCGCGGGCGTCCCTGCGGGCGCGGCCGTCGTGCGGTCGCCCGTGCCCAGCGCGGCGCTGTGCCGGCGCTCCCGCGCGGTGGTCGGTGCGATCCGGGCCAGTGGTGTGTCCGGGTCGGCGTCCGCCACCTGCCACAGCACGTGCAGGAAACGGTCGGCGATGTCGTGCAGCAGGTCTTCGCCGTAGTTGTCGGGGTTGGCGTCGAAGTCGAGGCGCAGCACGCCGTCGCCACGGTCGTAGGCGACGATCGAGAGGTCCTCCGACGGTGGCGCCTGGAGGTTGTGCGCTGTGGCGGTCACCGGGCCGAACCGCAGCGGCCGGTCGAACCGCTGGATGTTGAGCACCGGCCCGAAGAACCTCCTGCCGTCCTCGGGGTAGCCCAGCTCGCGTCGCAGGTGTTCGCCCCGGTAACGCTGGTGACGTCGCACCAGCCGCAGTTCCCCGGCGACCTGGTCGAGCAGGGCGCCGACGGTGGCCGCCGGGTCGGCGCGCAGCCGCAGGGGCAGGACGTTGGCCGTCATCGCGGGCACGGTCCGGGTGAGTTCGAGCGGACGCCCTGCGACCGGCAGGCTCAGTACGACGTCACGGTTGCCGGTCACCGCGTGCAGGTAGACGGCGGTCGCCGCGGTGAGCAGCCGGGTCCAGCGGTGTCCGAGCCGCCCCGCGCCATCCCGCAGCCTGGCGAACTCCTCCTCCGGCAGAACCCTGGTCAGCCGCAGTGAGTGCTCCGCGGCCGGCGCCGGATGGGTGCCGAGACTCAGGAAGTCCGGCCTCCCGGCCAGCCGTTCCCGCCACCAGTCCCGGTCCTCGGTGTGTTCCGCCGCTTCCCGGTAGGCGGCCTCGGCGTGCACCAGGGAACGGAGTCCGCTCCAGTCGCACTCCGGAACGGCGCGCCCGTCGTACAGGCAGCGGTAGACCTCGGCGACACGTTCGGCGAACAGGGCCATGCCCGCGCCGTCGAGGGCGATGTGGTGGACCCGGTGGAACACCACCGTGCGGTCGTCGGTGACGCGCAGCACGGCCCCCAGGAACAGCGGCCCGGCGTCGCTGCCTCCGGCCTCGGCCAGAGCGGCCCGCATCCACTCCCGCGCGGCGGCGTCCGGGTCGGAAGTCTCCCGGAGGTCGACCACTTCGACGGTGTGTTCCGGGGCCCGGAGAAGCCGTTGCGTGGGCGAAGAATCCGTTGCCCCGACGATGCGGACGTTGACCGCTTCGCAGTCGGTCGCCGCTCTGGTCACCGAGGCGGCCAGGAGGCCGGCGTCGATGTCTCCGTCCAGGACGAGGTACTCGGCCCACTGATAGGCGCCGGGGCGGCTGAAGCCAGCACGCTCCGCGAGCCAGACCCCGAGTTGAGCGTCGGAGAGTCGCAGTTCAGGTCGGTTTTCGGGCATGAGAATGAGCATCCCCATCGGTCCTGCCGGTGCCGTGCCGGCGACGCCGTCGGATGTGGTCGGAGCGATCAAGAAGCGGACCGACTCATCGAAACACGGCAGGCAATGGGCGAGTAAAGACGCGGCAATATGCTGTATCTCACGTTTGCTTGCGGATCAACAAAGAGGCAGGTGGGAGAGGTTTGGAAGCGCGCACAACGTAAAGTGTTCACCTGGGTCGTCCTGCCGGATCCTGTGCGCGGACCGAGCGGCAGGTGGCCGGCACGGACACCACAACCAGGAGGCCGACCACGCACGGGAGCCGGGGCGCCCGCTTGTGCCACCCCTCTCCCCGTGAGTCGTTTGCGAATGTCACACCACCCCGGTGAAGACGAATCCGCTGAGAAGGAGTGACCGGATGAGCACCAATCCCTTCGACGACCCGGACGGCACCTACCAGGTCCTGGTCAACGACGAGGGACAGCACTCGCTGTGGCCCTCGTTCGCCGACGTCCCCGAGGGCTGGCGGACCGCCCTCGCGGAGACCGGCCGCGACGAGGCACTCGAGTACATCGACACCCACTGGACCGACATGCGCCCCAGGTCCCTCGCCCAGGCCATGGAGGACTCCGGCCCGGCCTGACGCCTGCCGCGGGAAGTAGCGGATGATCAGCCCCGATTGCTCATGAGGGCCCGTCAGCTTGCTGGCGGGCCCTTTGTGGTGAGTGACATGGCCGGCAGGATCACGCACCGCTCCGGCCGTGTTGCCGATTCAGCAAACACCTTTGCCGCTCATGAACGTGTGCGCGCAGGCTGCGTCCAGAAAGTGCTGATCGGCACGCCGGAAGTCGCAGTTCCCTCGCGGAACACCATTCCCTTGCGGAACGGAGGAGGCAGCAGATGGAAAATCGCCATGTCGTGATCATTCCGATCGAGATCGACGAGGAGCGGGAAAGCGCGTATCTCGACGCCTGGCAGGGTGCCGCGGAAGTGATGGCCGCTCAGCCCGGGTTCATCCGGACGTACATGTTCCGCACCATCGTCCCGGGGAGCAGGTTCTCCCTCGTCAATGTGGCGGAATGGGAGTCCACCTCCCACTGGGAGGAGGCGATGAACGTCTGCCCGATGATGGGGCAGCAGATCGCCGTCGCCCACGCCTCGAACTACGAGGCGATCCGGACGGTTCTGCCCGCCGCGGCGCAGAGCCCGGGTTCCGGCGACGGCCGCGCCCCCGCCGAGCTGTCTCCCGCCGAGGGCCGTCGCCGCGCCGTGGACGGGCAGCTCACGCTGGTCGATGTCCGCGAGGACGACGAGTGGGCGGCGCGTCGCCCGGCCGGTGCCGTCCACGCCGCGCTCGGCACCTTGCCGGGCGCGCTGCCCGATCTGCCCGACGGGCCGCTGGCCTTCGTATGCCGCACGGGCACACGCAGCGCGCAGGCCGCCGCGCGAGCGATCCGTGCGGGCCGGGCCTCCGTCCACACCGTGGCGGGCGGGCTTGAGGCGTGGGAGGCGGCAGGGCTGCCGGTCGTCGTCCCCGGCCGCGAGGACGCGGCGGACGACGGAGGCCACGCCGAAGCCGCGGCACAGGGCTGACGAAAACAGCGCGGGCGGAAGAACCGCCGCACACACCCCGGCACGAGGTGGGCCGACCGCGAGAGCCGCGCGTATCACGAGCGGCTCGGAGTGGCGCGAGTGCTCCGCATTCGTGGCGCTCGTGCCCTGCCCGGGAGGGCCCGTCCCGGAAGTCTCCCGGGCGCCGCATTCTTGAAAGGAGCCACACCGTGTTTTTCGTCGACACCCTGGAGTTCGAGGGTCTCGGCAACCGCAGTTATCTGGCCGGAGGTCCGAGAACAGCGGTCGTGGTCGATCCGCCGCGGGACGTCGATCAGGTGATCGCCACCGCCGCCCGGCGAGGAGCGCGCATCGCCTATGTGGCGGAGACGCACGTGCACAACGACTACGTCACCGGCGGGCTGGAACTGGCCCGCCTCACCGGCGCCCGCTATCTGGTCCCGGCCGGCGCCATCGTCGCCTTCGCCCGCACTCCCGTCGCGGACGGCGACACCTACGAGGTGGACGAGCACCTGACACTCCGCGCGATCGCCACCCCGGGCCACACCCCGCACCACACCGCCTACGCGCTGGAGGAGGACGGCCGCGCGACAGCGGTCTTCACCGGCGGCTCACTGCTGATCGGCACCGTGGGGCGACCGGACCTGGTGGACCCGCGGCTGACGGAGCATCTGGCCCGCGCGCAGCACGCCTCCGCCCACCGGCTGGCGGCGGCGTTCGACGACGAGGTGCCGGTGCTGCCCACGCACGGCTTCGGCAGCTTCTGCTCCTCCTCCCCTGCCGGGGCCGGGGGCACGACGACCACGATCGGCCAGGAACGCGCCGGCAACGACGCGTTCACCCTGGACGTGGACACCTTCGTGCAGCAGATCCTGGCCGGGCTGGAAGACGTGCCCGCCTACTACGCGCACATGGGCCCGGCCAACGCCGCCGGGCCCGCGCCCGTCGACCTGACCCCGCCCGAGCCCGCCGACGCCGCACAGATCGCCGAACGGCTGGCGGCGGGCGAGTGGGTGGTGGACCTGCGCAGCCGGGTCGCCTTCGCCGAGGGCCATGTGGCCGGATCGTTCAACTTCGAGGGCACCGGCAAGCCGGCCACCTATCTGGCCTGGCTCATCCCGTGGGGCAAGCCGGTCACCCTGCTCGCCGACACCCCTGCGCGCGTCGCCGACGCGCAGCGGGAGCTGGCCCGGGTCGGCATCGACCGCCCGGCCGCCGCCACCACCGGAGACCCGGCCGCCTGGGTCCGTCAGGGGGAACGGCTCGCCTCCTTCCCCCGCGCCCGCTTCGCCGACCTCGCGGGTCTCGCCGGTCCTACGGGCGTGGTGGTGCTGGACGTGCGACGGGATTCCGAGCGCGGAGAGTGCTTCATCGAGGGCTCGGTGCACATTCCGCTCCACGAGCTGCGCAGCCGGGCCGACGAGGTGCCGGACGGCACGGTGTGGGTGCACTGCGCCGGCGGGATGCGCGCGGCGATCGCCGCGTCCCTCTTGGACGCGACCGGACGGGAGGTCGTCGCCGTCGACGACGGTTTCGAGGCCGCCGCCGAAGCGGGCCTGAACGTCATCCGGCCGTGACCGCCCCGCTCCCGGCCCTGCCCACGGGAGCCGCCGCCGGAGCCGCCGCCGGAGCCGTCGGCTCCGGGCTCAAGGAGTTCCGTTCGCTACCGAAGGCCGTCCGGAACATCCACAGTCACTGACTTCCCATGGCCCACAGGTCCCTGAGACACATACCGCCGACGGCCGCTCAGCCGGCGCCCGCGCTGTCACCGGCGGGCCCTTCGAAGACAGGGACGACGGTGACCGGGCAGTGCGAGATCCGCAGCAGCACGTCCAGGGTCTTACGGCCGCTCCTGGCCCCGTACGGCGATGCGGGGCGGCGCCCACGACGCCGCGCGACCACTACCGTGTCCGCGCCCTCGTCGCCGCGACGAGTGCCCAGCGCCGGGCCGCCGTCGATGTGTACGGGACCGTCCGGTCCGATGCCCCTCCCCGGTGTCCAGGTGATGAGCGCTGGACACCGGCTCGGCCGCACCGCCCCCTGCGGTTCCCCGCTCCACGGGGGAGACGGGCGTGGCGGCCACGGTCCGGTCCTCGCCCTGGCGCTGTGACGGGGGAACGCCGTCACCGGCCCTCGGCTCCAGCGGCACCGGGCGCACGCGCAGCCGACGGCGTGCCGCCTCGGCGAAGGCGTAGCAGGCGGCGTCCGCGTCACCGGCCCCCGTACCGGCCAGCACCACCACGCGGGGCGCGGCCGTGCCGCGCACCGGATCGCCGCGGACGACGACGAGCGGCGCCTGAAGCGGCGTCAGAAGGCGCGTGGTCCCGGCGTTCGCCGGTGCGGGAAGCGAGAAGGGGAGCGCGTCATGGACGTCATGGAGGTCGTGGTGGGCGTCGACGGGTCCGCTGGCAGCTTCGCGGCGGCGGAGTGGGCCGGGTGCGCGGCGGACACGGCCGCTCGCGCGTTGCGACTCGTGCACGTCGCGAAGCCGCGCGTCGGGACCTCGCCGTGGGGCGGCGACGGGGCCGGACGGATGCTGGACCGCCTCGGTACCGCTCTCGCCGCGCGGCGTCCCGGTCTCAGATGGAGCGGGAAGACGCTCTCCGGGGACCCCGGCTCCGCCCTGGCCGCGGCCGGTGACGGCGCCGGTCTGCTGGTGGTGGGCGCGCGGGGCGCTGGTGGTTTCCCCGGGCTGCTGCTCGGGCGCCACCTGTAACGCGAAGCCGACGGCGGGTGTGGTCTCGTTCTCCGCGAACGGTTCCCGGCCCGCCCGCCGGGCCACGACCAGCACGCCCCGCACGCCCTTGCCCGTGTCCAGCGGCAGCGCGAGCGCGGGCCCGAAACCCGCCCAGGGTCCCGGGGCCTTCTCCACCCGGGGATCGTGCTGGATGTCGGCGCTCGTGGCGGGCTCCCGCGTGTGGAAGGCGGCGCCCATGAACCCGTCCTCGTGCGGCAGGACGACTCCCCTGTGCGCCTGGGCGCCCTCCCCGACAGCGAAGCTCGTCCGCAGTCCCTCCGCGCCCTCCAGCGGCACCGCGACCACGCCCAGGTCCGCCGAAATGATCTCCCGCGCCCGGCTGACGACCAGTTCCAGTACCTCCCCGCGTGCCGCGCCCGACAGCAGCGCCCCCGTGATCTCGCCACTCGCCGCCGCCCACCGCTCACGGCGCTGTGCCTCCTCGTAGAGCTGGGCGTTCTCGATGGCGACGCCCGCGGCGACGGCGAGGGTGGCGAGAACGGCCTCGTCCTCGGCGTCGAACTCCTCGGCCCCGCGCTTCTCGGTGAGGTAGAAGTTGCCGAACACCTCGTCCCTGACCCGGATGGGCACCCCGAGGAACGAGCGCATCGGCGGATGCCGGTCGGGAAAACCGTACGAGGCCGGATGGTCCGACAGCTCGGCCAGCCTCAGCGGCTCCGGATGCCGGATGAGCTGGCCCAGCAGGCCGTGTCCCCTGGGCAGGTCGCCGATCTCCGCGACCTGCTCGTCGGCCATCCCCACAGGCAGGAACTGCGCCAGCTCCTGCCCCTCCCCCACCACACCCAGCGCACCGTACTCGGCATCCACCAGCACCACAGCCGCCTCGACGATCTGCCGCAGCACCTGGGACACTTCCAGCCCCCGCCCGACCGACAGCACCGCCTCCAGCAGCCCGTGCAGCCGGTCCTGCGTCCCGCGCACCGTGCTGATCCGCCGCTCCAGCTCCTCCAGCAGCTCATCGAGACGCAACCGTGGAATGCTCCCCGCACCACCGCTGTCCATCGTCACCCCTACGGCACTCGCGTCCTGGCCCGGAGGACTCAACGTAACGGCTCAGGCCCGGGCCGCCACATGGGCAGCCCCACAATCCGGACCTCGGTTCCCGGCACGCGGGAAACCGGCCACCGGGAGCCACCGGGAGCGCGCCCCCTTCCGGCCCGGCGGCCGAGAAGTGGCCCGTTCGGTCCCTGTCCCTCCGCGCCGGGCCGTCGCACGGTTCTCGTACGGGAGGGGCGATGTGCGGTCCCCTCCCGGACACCAGGCCCTACGCAGGACGACAAGAGAGGAGCGCACATGCCCAGCCATATACTCGTCGCCTACGGCAGCAAGAACGGTTCGACGCGGGAGATCGCGGGTTGGATCGTCGACGCCCTGAACTCGGCCGGATGCGAGGCCGTGGCCGAACCCGCGGCCGACGTCCGCACGCCCGCGCCCTACGACGCCGTCGTCCTGGGCGGCGCCCTCTACGCGGGCTGCTGGCACCGCGACACCGCGCGCTTCGCGCGCCGTCACACGCCCGTCCTGCGCGACAGACCCGTCTGGCTCTTCAGCAGCGGCCCGCTCGACAGCAGCGCCTCCGAGCGGGAGATCCCGCCCGTCCGGCAGGTGCGGCGCATGGCCGAACGGCTCGGCGCGCGGGGGCACATCACCTTCGGCGGCAAGCTGGACGCGGACGCCGAGGGATGGATGGCGCGCCGCATCGTCGCCGCCGGGCAGGGCGGCGACCACCGCGACCCCGACAGCGTCGCGTCCTGGGCGACCGGCATCGCGCGGGAGCTGCGCCGCACCTCCCTCACCTCGTGAGCACCGGCCGCGCGCCGGAGGGCCCCGGGTCCCGGGCCCTGGCTGTCGCTAAGGGCCGTTCGCCGGTGCTCCCGAGGCTGTCCGGCCCTTCACCCCCTCTCCGTCGCGGCGAAAGGGTGGCACCGACAGCCGAGCATCGGACCGGAGGAGGAACCGGCCATGCGTACCGTGCCCCTCGACGCGGCCACCCTGGAGAACCTGATCTCCGCCGCGGTGGCAGCACCCTCGATCCACAACACGCAGCCCTGGCGCTACCGGCTCGATCCCGAGGCCCTGACGCTCGCCGTGCGCGCCGCCGCCGAGCGGGGACTCCCGCGTACCGACCCGGCGGGCAGGGCGTTGCATGTGTCCGTCGGCGCCGCCGTGTTCAACCTGCGGATCGCCGTCTCCCGGCACGGCTGGCACCCCGTCGTCCGCCTGCTGCCCTCCCCCGACGACCCCTCGCTGCTGGCGACCGTGCGGCTCGCCGGGACGGCCCGTGCGGGTACGCCCCACCGCCCGGAGCTGTACGAGGCGCTCTGGCACCGGCACAGCAGCCGGTTCCCCTTCACCGGGCATCCCGTCCCCGATGAAGTGCGGGCCGAGCTGACGGAGGCCGCGCACGGCGAGGGCGCCACGCTCCGCTTCCCCGCCGCTCAGGAGGTTTCCCGGCTGCTGGCCCTCACCGCGGAGGGCGAACGCCGCGACGCGGAGGACGCCGGCCGCCGCGCCGAGACGCGCCGCTGGCTCGCCGGTCCCGACGGCGGAGGGCTGGGCCTGGCTCCCGCCACGCTCGGGCCCCAGGACGCGCAAGGACACGTGCCCGTACGGGACTTCACCGGTGCCAGTCGGCCCGACGCACTGCCCAGCCTGTCCTTCGAGCCCCGTCCCACCGTCGCGGTGCTGTCCACGCAGCACAACCGGCGGGTCGACTGGCTGCGTGCCGGGCAGGCGCTGGAGCACGTGCTCCTGCTGGCCACCGCCCACCGCCTCCGCGCCTCCCTGCTGCACCAGGCCCTCGAATGGCCCGACCTGTGCTGGGCCCTGGGGCGTGCGGAACTGCCCGCTCGCCATGTCCAGATGCTGATCCGTCTCGGCTACGGCCCGCCGGGACCGGACAGTCCCCGGCTGCCGCTGGAGGCGGTGTACGAGAGCGGGGCCCGCGCCGTCCGGTGAGACGGCGACGGCGGGGCCCATCGACGGGTTCCGGCCCGAGCCCGGATTCCGGCCCGGAGCCGTCGCGGTGACGGCTCCGGGCCGGTCCTGGCTGTCACTCGTGCGGCACGACGGCGACGGGGGCCGTGGCGTGGTGGATGACGGCATGGGCCACCGAGCCGGTGTGGGCGCCCAGCGGAGAGCTGCGGACGCGGCGGCCGACGACCACCAGGGAGGCGTCGGCGGACGCGGCGACGAGGCGTTCGCCGGGCCGGCCCGTCAGCACCTGCTCGAAGACCGGGACTTGGGGGTACTTGCCCCGCCACGAGCGCAGAACCTCGGCGAGCGCTGTGGTCGCGCGGGAGGCGAGTTCCGCCATGACCTCCTCGCCGACCAGTCCGGGGTCGAAGTCGTAGACGGTCGGCGGGGACCAGGTGTGGACGACGCGCAGGCCGGTCTCGCGCCGGGCCGCCGCCTCGAAGGCGTGGCCGATGACGTCGTCGTCGGGCCTGGCCAGATCGAGGCCGAGCACCACGTTGCGGTAAGCGGTGCCGACGGCCGGCTCGTCCCCGGTGCCGGCCCCGGTGCCGGCCCGGTACTCGTCCTGGGCACGTTCGCCGGCGCGGACGAGCACGACGGGGCGTTCGGCCCTCGCCACCGTCGCCATGGCGACCGAACCGACGAGGAAGCCCACCATCGCGCCGAGTCCCCGGGAGCCGAGCGCCAGCACCTCCGCGTCCTTGGAAGCGGCGAGCAGAGTGGTGGCGGTCTCCCCCTCGAAGCGTTCGGCGCTGACCTCCAGCCCCGGATGGCGCCCGCTGATGTCGGTGCCGACCTCGCGGGGTATGCGCTCGGCCCAGTGCCGTTCGGCCTCGGCGGAGAGAGCGCCAGGAGCAAAGGTGTAGGGCGCCCAGTTCCAGACGTGCACGATGCGCAGGGGCAGCTTCCGCAGCAGCGCTTCGCGGGCCGCCCAGTCGGCGGCCGCGCGGCTTTCGGGGGAGCCGTCGACGCCGACGGTGACGGTACGGGTCATGGCAGACACCTTCCGGTGAGGCGGGCGGGGCGAGTTCCTGTTTCCAGCGTCTTGGCGGGTGTTCGCGGAGAAGAGGGGCCACAAGGCCCTGGGGAGCGGTCCACCCGGCCCTGCCCCGTGGCTTATCGAGGCCCTGGGACGAACGGACCGGGTGTCAGGCGAAGCGTCGGCCGTCGGGCGTAGCGAGGTCAGCGCAGCCAGCGGTGGTCGCGTACGTACGGCAGCCGGGACCATGTCCTGCCCAGTCCCCAGGTGTCACCGGCCGACAGCGCCGCGAGGACGATCAACGCGGCGGCGTACACCACGTGGTAGTCGATGAGCGGGTTCGTGGACATGCTGGGCGAACCGTCGGACAGGTGCTGTGCGAGGGGCCATTCCGCCGCCCACATCAGCGCCATCATGACCGTCCCGGCCAGCGCGGCGAGCCGCAGCACGACCCCGGCGAGCAGCGCGACACCGATCCCCAGCAGGCCGAGCATGAACAGCCAGTCGGCCCAGGCGTCCCCGGCCCAGTTGTGGAACGGGGTCTCCAGGGGGCCGACGGCGACGCCGCCGAGGAACCCCTCCGTGGGCGAGCCACCGTCGATCCAGCCCTTGCCCGGGGGTGTGGCGTAGTGCCAGCCGAAGGTCTTGTCGAGGAACGCCCAGAGGAAGACGAACCCGGTGACGACGCGGACCGAGGCGACGACGCGGGACGCCGACACCGTCGCCGTCGCCGCGACGGCGGCCGTTTCCTCCCCCGGCCTCGCGGCCCTCGCTGTACCGGCCTTCCGCCGGACCGGCCGGAAACCGTGCCGGTGGTGTGCGGGCTCGTGCACTGCCATGGCTCTCCACCCCTTTCGTCTCAGTTCCGCGTTCGGCGCTTCTTCCACCACGCTTCGCGCTTCACGGATCGGTACGTCCTGTTCCGCTCCCACGGTGCCGCGTGCCGCGCCCGCCGCGCCGGGGCCGCACAGGCCACTCCGGCGGGTCGTCCGGGTACGGTTCGCCGGGCCGATGGGCGGGTCCGGGCGGCTCCGCCCCGGCCGGTTCCCGCCGTCGGCAGACCGGCCCGCCCCCGTGCCGTGCCCTCTCCGCAGGGCCGCCCGGCCCCCCTGGCCGGCCCCCTCGGTCCCTTCCGCCGTCGCGGCCTCGCCCCGAGCATGGCGGTGCCGATGCCTCCGTGGCCGACGCGGCTCCGTGCCGACGCGACTCCGGAGGACTGTGCCCCTCTCCGCCCATCCGCCACCGCATGGAGGCCCCCGTGCCCGCGACCCCCAGCACATCAAGTGGCTGAAGGTCTCCCGCACACTGCCCTGGCGCCGCCCCGTCCCCTCGCTGAACTACCTGCTCACCTCGCATGTGTGGCGGCAGGACCACAACGGCTTCTCCCACCAGGACCCCGGCTTCGTCGACCACGTCCTCAACAAGAGCCCCGAGGTGGTGCGGGTCTATCTGCCGCCGGACGCCAACACCCTGCTGTCGGTGGCCGATCACGCGCTGCGCAGCCGGGACTACGTCAACGTCATCGTCGCGGGCAAGCAGCCCTGCTTCGACTGGCTGAGCATGGCCGAGGCCCGCGCCCACTGCGCGCGCGGCGCCGGGATCTGGCCGTGGGCCGGGAACGAGGACGGCGGCCGCGAACCGGATGTGGTCCTCGCCTGCGCCGGGGACGTCCCCACCCAGGAGACCCTGGCCGCCGCGCGACTGCTGCGGCAGCACCTGCCCCGGCTCGCGGTGCGCGTCGTCAACGTCGTCGACATGACCCGGCTGCTGCCGCACGAAGAACACCCGCACGGCATGACCGAGGCCGAGTTCGACGCCCTGTTCACCCGCGACAGGCCCGTCGTCTTCGCCTACCACGGCTACCCCTGGCTCGTGCACCGGCTCGCCTACCGCCGCACCGTCCACCCGCATCTGCACGTGCGCGGGTACAAGGAGGCGGGCACCACCACCACGCCCTTCGACATGGTCGTCCGCAACGACCTGGACCGCTACCGGCTGGTGATGGACGTCATCGACCGGGTGCCTGACCTGGCGGTGCGGGCCGCCGCCGTACGTCAGACCATGGAGGACACCCGCACCCGCCACCACGCCTGGATCCGCGCGCACGGCACCGACCTGCCCGAGGTCGCCGACTGGACCTGGGCCGACTGAGCGCCACACGCACATGCGCCGCAACAGGTTCCGGGACGTCGAGGGCGGTACCGTGCAGCCCTCGGCGAGGGACCTACGGCCCCTGAGCACGGCCGCGGCGAACGGCGAACCTGGAACACACAGGTGCCGTGGAGCAGGCCGCGCCCGCGGCCCGCGCTCAGAGCGCGTCCGCGCCCGGAGCGCCCACCGCCCGAGACGATCCGAGGTGTGTCATGCCCCGCCCCGTCGCCGCCGGGGTGGACGGCTCGCCCGAAAGCCTCGCCGCCGCCGGGTGGGCCGCGCGGGAGGCGGTACGCCGTGGCCTTCCGCTCTGGCTGGTGTACGCCGACGAGACGCTCCCCACCGGAGCACTGACCGTGCCCAGGGAACGCGCCGAGGAGTTGCTCGACCGCTCCCGTGCGCTGCTCTCGGCACGCCATCCCGGCCTGAAGCTCGGCGACATGATCATGAACGGCCTGGACACGGTGGCCTCGACCGCGGCCCTGCTCCTCTTCGCCGTCCTCACCGTGCGGGCCGACTGGCGCATGTGGTTCAACGCCGCCCCCACCCTGCTGCTGATGGTCCTGCTCATCCTCGAAGTCGCGGATCTCGTCGTGCTGTTCATGGCGGCGTTCGCCGTGGCCCTGCTCGTCAACATCCGCGCCATCGACGACCAGCAGGAACTCATCAAGCGCCAGGCCGCCAACCCCGTCCCGGTGATGATGCTCGTCCTCGCGGCGGGGATCTTCACCGGCATCATGACGGACGCGGGCATGATCAAGGCGATGGCGGACGCGGCCCTCTCGATCGCTCCCGGCACCTGGGGCGCGGTCGTCCCCCTCTTCACCGCTCAGAAGACAGCGCTGCGCTGGGGCGTCCCGGTCTCCTCGCGTACATCGCCTTCGCCCTGCTGACGGGCGCCATCTCCATCGCGCAACGTCATCGAGGCGGTCGTCGCCATCACCGCCGGTTCCCTCTGCCGACGCCAGGGCGGACGCGTTCGGCACCTACCCGCCCGGATGCGACTGCTGCGAGCAGGCCGCCCGCGGACGCGGAGAGCACCCCGGCCGGCACCGGGGCCCTCTCCGCGTTCCAGGCCAGCGCGTCAGCCGTTGTCACTGGGCACGGCAGGTCCTGAGGTAGCTGAGGAACGACGCCTGCAACCCGGTCACGTGCGTCTCGTGCATGAGCGCGCTGGTGACGGATCCGCCGCGTGAGGTGAGGCGGTGCAGGAACGTGGCCGCGTTCTTCGCGAGATTCTGGTAGACCGCCAGGTCTCCGAGGATCTCGCGGTCGTTGAAGGTCACGTGAAGCTTGGTGGCAGGCAGGGTGTCACCCATCGCTTGAAGACGTGCGAAGACCTGACTGTCCGCGTTGACGATTCCGGGACTGCCCGCGCCGATGCTGTCGAAGAAGGTGCTGTTGGTGAGCCAGGCGTAGAGGCTGAAGAGTCCGCCGTAGGAGTAGCCGAAGAGGCCGTGACCGCTGCGGGCTGTGCCGTAGTCGCGTTCGATCCGCGGGTGCAGGTCGTCGGTAAGGAAGTTCAGGAACATGTCCCCGCGGCTGTCGCTCAATTCAGCGAGGTAGGCGTCGGCCTGCTCGCGAGTCATCGTGCCCGTTTCGACCCCCATCTCCACCGCGTCGATGTACTCCTTCGCGATGGGTTCGCCGGGGGGCACGAGGTCGCGGTTGCGCAACCGCTCCCAGTGCTCCGCTTCCTCGCCCGCGTAACCCACGCTGACTTGCACGTAGGGCTGAATCGACTGCATGGGGTCCAGTTGCGTGACGATGAGCGGGGCGGTCATGCCCACGGCCCAGTTGCCGTCGAGCACGTACACGACAGGTGCTTGCGCCGCGGCAGGGTCGTAGCGCGGTGGCGTGGTGACCCAGACGCCGTAGTCGTGCCCGCCGCTGGAGCGCATCTCGAAGTAGTCGGTGTGGGCGAGGCAGCCCTGCCACATGGCGCTCATCTGAGGTCCTTTACGATGCGGCCGGCCTGGATCACGAGGACGGCGTTGGTGGGGTCGGAGAACAGTTCCGGTTCTTTGAGCGGGTTGCCGTTCCAGAGCACGAGGTCTGCCTGCGCGCCGGGAGCGATGACACCCACCTGGCCGGACAGGCCGAGGATCTCGGCGTTGGTCCTGGTCGCCGCCACGAGAGCTTCCATCGGCGTCTCGAGGGCCGCGCGCAGGCTGAGTTCTCTGCCGCGACGGTCCTGGGCCGGACCGATGAGATCGGAACCCAGCCCGATCCGTACTCCCGCGTGCTTGGCGGCAGCGAGCGCCTTCGTCATCCGCTCGCGTGTGCCCTTGGCACGGTCGCGGGTCGACTCGTCGAGTCCGGCTCCGGCGATGTCGTGCAGCAGTTGCTCGACGACGGCGAACGTGGGCACGAGGGCAACGTCGCGAGCGGCCATCAGGGCCGCCGTGGATTCGTCGAGGCCGGTGCCGTGCTCGACGCAGCGCACCCCGGCCTCGACCGCGTTGCGTATGCCCTCGTTGTTGTGGGCGTGAACCGTCACATAGGTGTTCCGTGCCGCAGCCTCTTGAACCGCGACAGCGATCTCTTCGACGGTGAACTGGGTGTCGGTCAGCCGGTCATGTGCGCCTACCACGCCGCCGGTCACGCAGAGCTTCAGGAAGGAGGCTCCGCGACGGAAGGCTTCGCGGACGTTGTGCCGCAGCTCGTCCGCGTTGCCCGCCATCATGGAGAGGGCGCACAGGCCCGGGATGTGGTGGCTGCTCCACAGCTCGGTGGGTTCCCATTCGGCACCGTAGTAGCCGTGCCCGCCGATCTGGCACTGAACAGGTCCGCACGACAGAACGCGCGGCCCTCTGACCTTGCCCTTCGCGATCGCGGTGACGACACCGCCGTCGATCCCGCCGGTGTCACGAACGGTGGTGAAGCCGGCGTCGAGCGTCGCGCCGGCCGTGGCGAAGATGTCCGCCGCGATCTCGGCGGCGCTTATCCGAAACGAGAAGTGCGGCTGGATCGGGCTCGACAGGCCCAGGTGGACGTGAGCGTCGATGAGGCCGGGCGTCATCGTCAGCCCCTCGGCATCGAGACGCTCGCCGTGCGCGCTGGAGGCACCGAGCTGGGTGATGCGGCCGTTCTCGATGGTGATGTCGAGGTTGCTGGGATCGCACCCCGATCCGTCGATGACCGTCGCGCCGACTACATGAGCAGGTCCCAAGGTCGATCCTCCGTCGTTGCGAGCTGACTGCGACCATGTGCGAAGCAACACGGAACCGCTCATCCATCTTTTCCAATGGATAAACTGTGGGAGTGATCCTGTCAACCTCGGAACGCAAGGGCAGCGCGCGCGAGCGACTCCTGGCACGGCTTCTCGACACCTTCGGCGACACCCTTCCCCCGCCGGAGATGTCGCTCCGTGAGATCGCCGCCCGGATCGAAACCAGCCACGCCCTGCTGCGATACCACTTCGGGGCGCTCCCGGGCGTCTTGGCCGCCATGCTCAAGGCGCAGCGGTCCCGTGACAACGAGTCACTCCTGGAGGCCGCCCAGCAGGGCACCTTCGACGATTTCGTCGAGGCGATCTGGCGCACTTACACCCGGCCGGAGCAGTTGTCGCGTGCCCGCGGCTTCTTCTACGTCGTCGGACTGGCCGCGTACGGCCCCGAGGGCTTCCGTGAGTTCGTGGAGTCGATCGGCGACCTGACCGAGATGCTGGCCTCACTCGCGGAACGCGAAGGGCTCGGCACGAAGGAAGCGCGGGATGTGGCCGCCGTCACCGTTGCCGCGATTCGCGGCCTCCTCCTGCAGGAAGTCCTCACTCCCGGGACCCGCTCGGAGGACGCGGTCACCTTGATCCTGCGCATGAGTCGGAAATGACGCGCCGGCCGTGGGCAAGGCCGCCGATGCCGGCCGGCCCCGTCCACGGGCACAGTTCCCGGACGACCGGGAGGTCACTTCATGCCTCAGCTACTGCTCTTGAGGCCGAAGCGTCTGATGACCGCTGTCCATGTCGAAGTCGCCGATATACCACTTTCCGTCGATCTTGTCGGTATTCACCTTGGCCGTGAAGGACTTCGGGTCTATACCGTGCGAGCGGGACAGCATGATGGCCCGCAGGGGCTTTCCGTCGACGGTGATCTTCGACGTCGGGACGACTGCCTTTTCGCCCTCGGGGGTGGGCGCGTCGACCTTCACCGTCGGCTTTCCGGAGGCATTCTGCGGCGAGAACGCCTTGCTCATGGACTTCAGGCCGGGGGCCAGCTTCTGCGTCGTCGACGCGTCACACATCTGGGGAGTGGCGGCCTTCGGGGACGAGCCGCTGTCCGGCGCCACGGAAAGCAGGCACGCCTGCTTCGCGTCCTTCTCGATGACCGCGGTGACCCAGGCGCTGACCGCGGAGGGCACGGTGGACCGGCCGCCCGCCTGTGCGCTGGAGCCGTCGCCCGACGGGGCCTCGGGGCTCTCCGAAGTGCTGCCCGAAGGAGAGGGGCTGCTGCTGTGCGAGGCGGAAGAGGTGTCCGAGCCGCCGCCCGAGCACGCTGCCATCAGCGGCGCCGCCGCCAGCAACGTGGCCGCGGCGGCCCAGCCCATGGCCCTCTTGCCGGGCTCTGGTCGTGCCATGACTTTCTGCTCCTCATCGTTCGGTTCTCGTCGCCCATCGTAAACACCCACGGACAACAAGCCGGGGGCACCCTACTCGCTCCGGAATTCCGGAAAAGAACGCGGAGCACAGTTCAATATTCGCTGTACCGCCCCACAGTGGTCTGTCATCTCTTTATGCGGAAAATCCGCCACTTCTTCGTGTCATGGTATTCACCGCCACTGTCGCCGAGGTCACGCAGGAAGAGCGATTCCGGCTGCTCGGAACAACCGGTCCCGGGAGGCCCCGGCCTGTTCGAAGTGAGCGTTGCCGCCCTTGAGTACGCCGTCGGACTTGAGCACCCGCCCGGCGACGACGACCAGGTCGACGTTGCCCGCATGGCCGCCCGCGACGATCGAGGCCGCGACGTCGGTGGCCGGCAGGAGGTTGGCATGGTCCAGGCGGATCATGATCAGGTCGGCTTCCTTGCCGGGAGTCAGACTGCCGGTGCGGTCGTCGATTCCGCAGGCGCGCGCGCCCTCGATGGTCGCGAAGGCGAGGAGGTCGGCGGCATCGAAGGTGGGCAGGTCCGGGACACGGTCCATGGGGCCCGCGGCTCCCGCGACGATCAACTGCTGGTACGCGAGCGCGGCACGCATCACGCCGAACATGTCGCCGCTGACGATGGTCTCGGTGTCGACGCTCAGGCTGGGGCGTACCCCGGCTGCCAGAAGACGATTGGTGGCGGGCTGGCCGAGGCCCGGCATGAAGACCTCCAGCGCGGAGGCGACGGATGCGGTGGCTCCGTGTGCGGCCAGCATCCGCAACTCGTCGTCGGTCGACGTGCAGCAGTGGATGAACGTCATGTCCTCCTTCAGGAGGCCCGCTTCGGCGAGTCGGCGGATGGCCTGCTGCCGGGCTCCCCATTCGCCGAGGCCCACGTGCATGCTGATGCGCAGGTCCAGCTCGCGGGCGAGACGGATGTCCTGCTCCGCCACATCAGGTGTGGACAGCTCCGGGCCGCGCAGCATCGCGTTGAGCGTGACCCGGGCGGAGTCGTCCGGCAGCACCTCGTTGCGGATGCGCCTGATGTCGTCGGGGTGCCTGCGGGCGCTGCCGAACTGCCACTGCTCGGCCTCCGTGGACGGCCAGCCGTGGTCGAAGACAGCGCGGATACCTGATTCCCAGTGGGCGGCGATCGCCGCGTCGGAGTGCTCGGGGCTGTTGCTGATGTGCGACTCGTCGCGCACCGTGGTCACGCCGGCTTCGAGGGACATCAGGTCAGCCGTCAGATTTCCGACGTGGACATCTCTCGGCTCGAAGTGCTGTCCGAGGCCGATCTGGACCTGGCTGCGGTACTCCTCGTAGGTCCACGCGGGCCCGAGATTGCGCAGCGCGCCCTGCCAGTTGTGGCGGTGCGTGTCGATGAAACCGGGGAGTACGGCGGTGCCGGTGCCGTCGATGACGCGGGCCCGGTCGTCTTCGACCTTCCGGCCGATTTCCTTGATCTTTCCATCGGCGACGAGGACGTCGCCCACGAAGTTGCCGAGCGCGGTGTCCTGGGTCAGCAGATACGCGCCCTTGATCAGGATGCGGTCGTCGTCCAGAGGCGTGTCGTACGACATGTGTGGTCCTTTCATGGCGGGGAGCCTTGTCTTGGGGGGGAGGGCTCAGGCGGACCGTGGTCCGTGAGCGGGGCCGTCGGCCGGTGCGCCGCGCAGGCGCGGAGAAGCGATCCGGACGGCTGCGAACGTGAGGACGGCTCCGAGGACGGTGAGGGCCGAGGGGGAGCCACTGCCCGACGGAACGAAGAGATCCAGCGCGATGGAGCCGGTCAACTGGCCGGCGATCGAGGCCATGCCGAGCAGCAGCACCCCGATGCGGTGGACGAGAAAGGCGGACGCCCCGATGAAGACCACACCGCACAGTCCGCCGAGATACATCCACCAGTCGGTGGGAAGCGGGTGGCCGGACGTTCCGCGGACAAGCGCCCTCACAGCCCAGACGAGACCGAGGAAGACCGCTCCGACGCAGAAGTTGAGCCACGTGGCGGCGAGCGGGGAGCCCGAGGCCGCACCGGCCGCACCGTTCATGGCCTGTTGCAGTCCGAGCGCGAATCCGGCGGCCAGGGCGCCCAGCGCGGGCAGGAGGACAGCCGCGGGAGCCGGCGTATCGGCGAACCTCGGCAGAGCCGAGAGGAGGGCGGCGACGAGGATGACGGCGGCACCGGCCGGCCGACGCGCTCCAGGCCGTTGCCTGGTGCCGCCGCCGATGCCCTTGGCGTCGACGATCAGTCCTCCCAGCGTCTGGCCCGCGATCGCCGACACGGTGAACACGGCGACGCCCGTCACCAGCACGGTCGTGGACTGAGCCAGCGCGAAGGTGCCGCCGAGCACCCCGGCGAGCAGATACCGCCGGGGCAGCCGCCCGTCCCGTGCGGCGGCGCCGAGGGCACGCAGGGCACGGCGCAGCCGCGGGGAGAAGAGGGCCAGGACGGTCATGAGGGACAGCCCGCCGCAGAAGCTGAGCGCGGCAGCCGCGATGCCGTCGTCGAGACGGTGGCTCAGCTCGCCGTTCAGCCGTGCCTGCACCGGGATCACCAGGCCGGCCGCGGCGGCCGCCGCCGCCGCCACCGCTGCCGGACGCCTGCGGCTGTGTGCCCACAGGAGACGGGCCGGAGCCCGGTGCTGCGGTGTGTGTGGTCATCCTGTCTTCCTCAGTGAGAGAGCGGGCCGTGTACCGTCGGCGGGCCCGGGGGCCGCGTACGTACATACGCGACCCCCGGCGCGGTCGGGGCGACGAATGCCGAACGGCGGTCAGAGAGCCGGCCCGGCGGACATCGCGGCGATGTCCTCCAGAATCGTCGGCCGTGACGGCGCCCAGCCCAGGACACGTCGGGCCGTGTCGCCCGACGCCTGCTGGTCCAGCAGCAGCGCCGCGCCGAGCGGTCCGAGCCGGTCCAGCGTCTGAACCACGGGCTCGGGCTGTACCCGGCCGGACAGGCCCAGGGAGCGGGAGACGGCTTCGGTGATCTCACGCACGGTGGGATTCACGCCGCTCGCGCCGAGGAAGTACGAGCCCGCCGGGGCCTGTTCCAGCGCCAGCACGTACAACTCGGCGAGGTCGTCCACGTGAACGGTGCTCCAGTGCTGGTCACCGGGACCGACCATCGTCAGGGCAGCCGCGTCCCCGGCGCTCCTGGGACCGGCGGCTACCAGGTTCAGCAGCCCGCCGCCATGGCCGTGGACCACGGCCGGGGCCACGACGGAGGAACGGACGCCGGGCGCGTTGCGGACGCGCCCCGCCATGGGCACGCGCCACGCGGCCAGTTCCAGGGGGATCATCGGCGTCGACTCGGTGATGGCACTGCCGCTGCCGTGCACCCAGACACCCGTGGTGTGCACGAACGGCTTGCCGGTGTTTCCCAGTGCTCGCAGCATGGTGGTGACCGCGGTCTCTTCGACGGCCGCGCTGGTCTCGTCGCCGGGCGATGCCAGATGGACGACGCCGTCGCTGTCCGAGACGAGCCGGTGCACGGTCTCGGCGTCGGCGTCGGCGTCGGCGTCGGCGTCGGCCAGGTCGGTGATCACCACCTCAGCGCCCTTGGCCCGGACGCCCTCCGCCTTGTCGGGGTTGCGCACGAGGGCGGTGACCCGGTGCCCCGTGGCGACGAGCCGGTCGAGTACGGAGCCGCCGATGTAGCCGGTGCCCCCGGTGAGCAGTACGCGCATGCTGATGCCGCCTCTTTCGTCTTTCGTCCGCTGAACGGAGGGAGGAGCGGACCTCGCAGCGCCAGCCGATTCGGGGCTCGGCGCCGGTCCGCACACCATGGTCACGTCGGTCAGATATCGTGTCCAACGAAAGATTGCGATGCCGTAATCGATAGAACCGATTAATGAGGGCGTGTGGATCAGAGGAGACTGGAGTACTTCGTCGCCGTCGCGGAAGAGCTGAACTTCACGCGGGCGGCTCAGCGCCTCCACGTCACACAGTCGACGCTGTCCGCGGGCGTCAAAGCGCTGGAGAGCGGCCTGAAGGCCGAACTCGTCCTGCGGTCGACGCGCTCCGTCCGGCTGACCGAGGCCGGAGCGGCCTTCCTGCCCGAGGCGCGCGCGGCCCTGGAGGCCCTCGACCGGGCCCGGGCGGCCGTCGAGCCCCGGTCGGCCGGTCTGCGCGGCAGCCTGTCGGTGGGCGTCCTCAGCGGTCTGACGGTCATCGACGTCCCCGCACTGGCGGGCGACTTCCACCGGCGCCATCCGGACGTGCGGCTGCGGATGGAGACGTCACAGCGAGGCACCGCCGGCTTGATCGAGAGAATCAGGGAAAGCCATGTCGATGCCGCCTTCGTCGGCACCGAGGTCCGCGACAAGCACCTGGTGGCCAAGGCGATCAAGAAGTACGACCTGCAACTGCTCGTGCCCGCGGACCACCCACTGGCAGGCCGGTCGGCCGCCCGGCTGGCCGACATCGCGGGTGAGACCTTCGTCGACATGCCGATCGGCTTCGGTCAACGGGAGACGGTGGACCACGCCTTCAGCCGGGCCGAACTCGCCAGACGCGTCCTCATCGAGGTGTCCGACATCACCACGATCCCGCAATACGTGGCCCACGGACTCGGCATCGCCTTTCTGTCCCCCGAGTTCGCGGAGTCGGCGGGTGCGGCCGTACGAACCGTGCCGCTCGCGGACGCCCAACTCTCCTGGACCCTCAGCGTGGTGACGTCGGCCACCCGCCCCCCGACGCGCACGTTGCACGCCTTCCTGGACCTGATCCCCCATCACATCAGGCGGGACCGGGTGTTCTGAGGTCCTCACCGCCCCCTGGAAGGGGCCGCGCCGAAGACACTCCTGGGTGGTGCCGTGCCCCGCGTGGCCTGTGCCTGCACATGGCGGGAACGGCTCAGCAGCGCATGAGCCGGCCGGTAGCGGTGGAAGGGGCGCAGCGCGGACTGCAAGGTGCTGATGGCCGAAATGGCCCGAGGGGAGGAGAGGTGCGAGACCTCGTCGAGGAACAGGGCGCAGTCGTGGCAGCCCGCGTCGAGGTTTCCCGCCCCCAGCCGGACCTGTGCCAGCCGGGCCCGCGTCAGTACCCGGGCCCGGCGCTGGTCGGGAAGGCGGTGGTCCAGCGATGTCTCCAACGCCCTGATGGCGGCCTTCGTCTCGCCGAGGGCCAGCAGTGCCTGGCCCTCTTGGAAGCGCAGGGCAGCCAGCGGGTAGGAGACGAGCTGGGGGGCGGAGGCCGGCGACGAGTCGCTCAGAGCACGCTCCGCCGAGGTCAGGTCGTCCAGTGCCGCACGCCGCTGCATGGTCCCGGCGTATGCGGCGGCACGCTGGGCCAGGACGAAGGCCCGCACCATGGGAGAGTCGCAGCGCCGTGTCACCTCCATGGCTCTGACCGAGAGTGCCAGGGCCCGCTCGTGGAATCCCAGCCGGGACGCCTGGGTGCTCATCGCCCGCAGCACGGTGGCCTCGAGGGTGGCGGCGCCTGCGTGCGCCGCGATCTCGGCCGCTGTGCGGTAGTAACGCTGTCCGAGCCCGTGCAGGTTGCTGTCCGCGCTCATCATCCCCAGGACGTGCGCGCCGAGGGCGACGTCGGCCAGCAGCCTCCGCTGTCGCGCCTCGTCCCGCACGCCGTTCAGCGCTGATACTCCGTCGTCCGCCAGGTAGGTTGCCAGCGCCGTGCGGGCATGGAGACCGCCGTACAACTCCATCTGCTGCCAGAAGACCGTGACCATGTCCGTCAGAGCACCGTCCGCGACCAGGGCTCCGTCCGCGACGGCCCGCGGGCCCTCGTCCCGCGACGCCGGTGCTTCACCGGGCGCGTGCTGGGGCGGTACGCAGGTGAGCGACGGTTCGTACACCAGACGGCGCAGCGACTGTCGCTGCCGGGGGTCGGTATCGGCTCGGCTCATGGACGCCAGCCGCCGGACCGGGTCGCTGTCCGAGACCAGGTCGGTGACCGCTTGCTCGGCCGAGCGCTTCGCCGGGAGAAGTCCCGTCTCCGCCTCGGTCACCAGGCGCCCGGTGCGCGCGGTCAGCGCCTGCGCGACGAGGGCGGGCACAGGGCTCCGGGGCCGGGAGCCCGCCGCCCAGTGAGCCACCGAGGTTCTGTCGTAGCGCAGCGGAAGGCCCTGTGCGTGCCCCCGTGCGTTGACCTCCTGGGCGAGAGAACGACCCGACCATTCCGCCTCGGCGAGCAGACGGGGCAGACGCTTGTTGGGCACGCGGCGGCGCGGCATACAAGCTCCTAGGTGGCAATTGTTCTTCCTGGGAGAACACTTTCACCCGGCACGTCAGCCTAGAGAGTCCGGCACCGGAACGGCAACCAGGAGAAAACAGAATGATGTGCGCGCGGGATCGCAGGGGCGCGTGATGCCGTAAGGGGTATCTGCGCACTCCAGAGGGGCCGTTTCTGCTCGAATCCGTGGTGTTCAACGTGTTCACGCCTTCATGTGTCATCACCCTACCGCAAGGGAATGTTTCATGTTTCCGTGAGAAGTACGTGCTGCCTGCGGCCCCGCCGCAGGCCATACGGAAGAAAAGGGGTGATGCCGACGGAACGGCGAAACACGGCAATGCCCCTTGGAGGGTGATCATGGAGAAAGTGACTGGCTCAGATTTACTGCGCCAGCGGGAAAAAGATTCAGCCGATGTATTCTCATCGTGTTCGGTAACACACCCGAGACAGTCCCTGCACTTCCTTGGCCCCCCGGTCGTTCATGGGAAACGCGGGAGCATGGCACTGCCCCGGGCGCGACGCTTCAACCTTCTCGTCACGCTTCTGGCGGCCGACGGAAAGCGGGTCGAGTATCAGCGCCTGGTCGACGAGGCTTGGCCGGAGCATCCCCCCGCCGACTCACGCAACGCGCTTCAGGCGCAGATATCCAGGCTGCGCAGGGACCTCCGGTCCTGGGGATTCCTTCCTCAGGACGTGTCCCTGGCCAGTTGTTCCCCCGGATACGTGCTGGCGGTCGACCAGGGAATCGTCGATTTCCTGGCGTTCGAACACCAGGCGACAGAGGTGATCCGGTCAGCTGGCGCAGGAGGGGATCAGCGTAGCGTCATGCGCCGGGCGGCCAGGGCGCTCTCCCTCTGGCGGGGGACTCCGATGGCGGGCTGGGAACTCGGCATGGAAACCCGCATCCTGCGCAGTCAGTGGGAGGAGCTGAGACTGTCGGTGGAGAGGAAACGCCTCGAATGCGCTCTGAGTATCGGTGACTTCGATTTCGCCGTGCCGGAACTGCTGGAGCTGTGCGAACGGAACCCTCTCAACGAGACGTTCCACAGACAGCTTTCCGTCGCGCTCTTCCGTTCGGGACGACAGGCTCATGGGCTGCACGTGCATCGGGAGTTCGGGGCCAGGCTGATGCGCGAACTCGGCGTACGGCCGTCTCATGAGTTCCGTTCGGCCTTGACCGACCTCCTCCGGGAATCCGCCTGAAATCCTCCCGGCATGTGTGTTCCCCGGCGCTTAAGTGCCGGGGAACACACATGCCCTCATCCGTTCAGAGGCCGACTCCCAGGCCACCGCTGACGGGCACGGTGGCTCCGGTGATGAAGGAGGCCGACTCGTCCGCGAGGAACCCGACCGCCGCCGCCACCTCGTCAGCGGTGCCCGTCCGCGCCAGCGGAGTCCCCCGTAGATACCAGTCCCGCTGATCCTCGTTGAGGTGCTGCGTCATTTCGGTGTCGATGAGCCCCGGAACGACCACATTGACCGTGATCCCATGACGTCCCAGCTCCCAGGCGAGCGTCCGGGTCATCCCCAGGAGCGCCGCCTTCGACGCCGCATATGCGGTCACCCCGGGGGCACCGCTGAAGGCGGCCATCGAGGAAATGTAGATCAACCGGCCCCAGCGTGCCCTCAGCATTCCGCCGATGCCCAGCCGGGCCAGACGCAGGGCCGATTTGGTGTTCGTCTCGATGAGGTCGTCGAAATCCGCGTCGGAGGTGGCGTTCATGGCGCTCTCGTGCAGCATTCCCGCGTTCGCCACGATGATTTCCGGAGCGCCTTGTGACTCCTTCACGTGCTTCACCGCGTGCGTCAGCTCCTCGTTGTCCCGTATGTCGCACCGGACCGCGAAGAAGCCATCGGGGGGAGCGCCACGCCGGTAGGTCACGGCCACCTTGTGGCCGCTCTCCCTCAGCCGGAGTGCTGTCGCGAGGCCGATGCCCCGGTTCCCGCCCGTCACCAGTACGGAACGGCGGGGGCCCGGCTGCTTCGCCCCGGCCCTGTCCTCGGATGGAGAACGCATGCTTCGCTCCTGTTCACACGGCGGATCGCCTGTGGTCGGCGTCGGAAATGGTGCGGAACCGCTCGGCCAGGAAGGTGAGCAGACCGTCCGCGCAGAGGTAGGTACGCCCCGGACAGCCGGTGGTCCGGACCGGCGCGGCGGACCGCTCCACCAGGGCGGGGGAAAGCTCTCCGAGGTCCGGGAGCCCCAGAGCGCGCCGGGTACCGGCCCGTGCGAGCAGCACCCCGAAGCCGCCCTCGGCGATGTGGTGCTCCCCGGAGAACGACATGGCCTGGCCCTGTACGAAATGGGCCCGTTCGCGTCCCATGCCGTTGAAGGCGACCACGTACGCGAGGTCGATGGCGCCGGTGATGAGATAGGTCCTGGCCACCCGTAGGGCGTCGGCCCCCGAGTTCTCCCCTTCGAGCGCGAACGCCGGCCCCATCAGTCCGTAGTGCTTCGACACCTGCGCGGCCGTCAGGTTGATGAGGGATCCGGCGAGGGAGTAGCGGCTGATCCCGTGCGCCGCCCGTAGTTCCGAAAGGACCTTCTCCCACCGCTCACCGCTCGGGTCGGCCGCGCGGCCCGCCGGGGAGCGGCGGACAGCATCGGCATGGCAGCGCAGAACCAGTCGCAGATGGGCCTCGGTGGGGCCGAAGTGCGCCGCGAACACACCCGTGGTGGGGCGCAGGGCGGACAGTTCCTCCTCCCGCCCCGAGGTCAGCTCCGAGAAGAGCCGCAGCGCGGAGACATGGCTCTCGTCGAGCGCGTGCAGTTGGGGGCCTGGGATCAGGAACTCCCCGGCCGCCGGTTGGGGGTAGCCCCCGGCGAACCTCGCGGGCGGAGATGCCTCCGCCTCGCCGAGCAGCCAGGCGCGCAGCTCCTCGGCCGTCGCGCCTCCGGGCACGTCCGCCGCACATCCGACGAGAGCGATCGCCCCGGTGTCTCCGTCCTCGGCTGCCGGGCTCGACGTGTGTTCACGCGCGGACTCCGGATCCGGGGCGACAAGGGTGTGGATGTTCGTGCCGCCCAGCCCGAATCCGTTCACGCCCACGAAGGGGGGCTCACTGCCGTTTCCGTCGAGCGGGGTGTGCGACACCGGGACCTGGAGGTCCTCGCCCAGGTCGCAACGTGCCGAGGGGGCTCGGTGGTCGCGCTGGGCGGGTACGGTCCGGTGCCGGAGCCCGAGCACCGCGTGGATCAGGGAAGCGGGCCCCGCCGCCGCGGAGCCGTGCCCGATCAGGTTCTTGTTGGAGGTGAGGTAGCGGGGGCCGTCGTCGCCCGTCGGGGGGTAGGCCCTGTTGACCGACATGGTCTCCGTCGCGTCCCCGAGCGGTGTGCTGGTGCCGTGGGACACCACCCAGCGCACGGCTTCCGGATCCAGGTCGCACGATTCCAGGGCCCTGGTCAACGCGATGCTCTGTCCTCGGACGTCGGGGGCGTTGATTCCCTTGCCGCGTCCGTCGTGGGACATTCCGCTGCCGACGACCACGGCGTGCACGGTGTCGTTGTCCCGGCGGGCCAGGTCGAGACGCTTGAGGACGACGACGGCCGCCCCGTCGCCGAACAGGGTCCCGTTCGCTTCCTCGTCGAAGGGGGCCAGGGCGCCGTGGGAACTCTGGCCGTCGGTCTGCGTCGTACCGATCAGTACCGCGGGGGTGAGGGCGAAGGAGCCGCCGCACACCGCGATGCCGTGTGTGCTCGACCAGACCGCCCTGAGCCCCGCGTCGATCGCGGCCATTCCGGAGGAGCACGCCGAGTCGACAGCGAGTACGTCCGTGTCACGGGGCAGGAGGCCACGGGCCGCACAGCGGACCAGTTCGCGGGGCAGCCACCGTGCGGGTACGGGGGACTCCCCCGGCTCAGGGGAAGGCCCCGCCCCGTGCTCGTCCGGTACCTCGACGAGCAGCCGGAACAGCCCCTTACGGGCAAGGGCTTCCTCCAGTTCCAGGATGCCGAAGGGCTGGACGGCCATGGAGCACAGCACCGGTTCCGCCGACGGCACACGGACGTCCTGGAGCGCTTGTGCGAGGCAGTGCCGCAGCCAGGTCTCCACCCGGCTGGCCTCTCCGTCCGCCGGCCCGCCGGGAGTGTCCGTCCGCGGCGCGTCCGAGTGCAGATAGGCGGAGACGCGGCCGCGCACCTTGTCCGCCTCGCGGTGGTCCTCCGAGTAGAAGTCGCCGATGTCGAAGGCGCTCGGTTCGCTGAAGGGGACGTGGCCGTCCATCAGCACATTCCAGTACTCCTCGGGCGAGGAAGCGCCGGGGACGATGATGCCCATCCCGACGACAGCGGCCAGTGGTTCCGTGGGGTGCAGCGGTTCTTTCATCCTTCAGGTCCTCCACTTCGGATCCCGTCGGCCACGCTCACACGTCGTTGACCCGAAACTGCTGGAAGTAGGAGTGCACCTTCGCGTCGGCGTACTCCTGGGCGAGCCGGGGCACGTCGTCGAAGGAGTAGGTGTCGATCGCCTCCGACGGGGCGAGCCAGCCGGTTGCCTCGGAGAAGGAGCGGATGGCGGGCGAGTCCTCGTACCGCCAACTGTGCGTGTGTACGTGCACATGCCGACGTTGGCACTCGGTGGCTCGTCCCACCGACAGTCGCATGCCGGCCTTCCAGCCGCACGTGGAGACGACGCCCTGCCTGCCGAGCGCGCGGAGTGTCGTGGGATGCAGCGGGCCACCGATGTTGTCGATGATGACCGAGCAGCCCCGGCCGTCGCTCAGTTCGTGGAGCAGCCGCAGCAGTGCTCGTTCCGACAGCCGCGACCGGCGGATAGCGGCGCTGCTCTCCCCCTCGCTGCCGAGGCCGGGGTAGTTCCGCCGGTCCACCGGAGTGATGCCCAGTGCGCCGATGAGTGCCAGCCGCTCGTCGCTGCTCGCCGTCATGGCCGTGCGGAAGCCGTTCCGCCGGGCCAGGTCCACCTCGGCGAGGGCCACTCCACCGCCCCAGGCGAAGACCAGATGCGAGGAGGGGTCGGCCGTGGGCATCTGGCTGCGCCAGCATGCGTGGGCGACGGACCAGTTGTCCCAGGCGGTGAAGTACCGGCTGTAGTGGACCCAGCGGGACAGGGGGTATCGGCTGTCGGGGTCCACCGGGAGGAGGCCGTCGCCGGGCATGAGGGTACGGGTCGCGAGCACACCGTGCGTTCCGGGTGCGTCGTAGGCGTGGATGAGTTCGGCGTAGCCGTCCGGATCACGCCTGCCGAACGGCAGCACCAGGCAGATGTCCCCCTCGGCAGCGGTCGGTCCTTCCCTGGCAGGCCGCAGCACCCGCACCACACCGGTGTTGCCCAGGATGAGGTACGGGTCGTTGCGCTGGCGGCACACGTCGACGGGTGACCGGTTCACCGCGTGCGTCATGTTCGCTTCCCATGACCCCAGCAGCGGCTCGACCAGCGCCTCGTCGTCCTGTGCCGCCCGCAGTGTCAGCCGGGTCCGCTCCAGTCGCCCCGGCTGTGCGGGCGCTCCTGCTTTGCCGGGGCGCAGTACCCAGGCGTCGACGCGGTTCACGGGACCTCCTCGGGGGCGGCTGACGGGGTCGGCTCAGGCGTGCCGCGGGCAGCCGCTGCCCGTGGCGGCCGGTGCTCCGTGCGGCTTCCCGCGATGTCCGGGCGAGGGGTTGCCAGGATGTCCAGGCTCCCTGTCGCCAGTACCTTCTCCCGCTGGTTCCGCAGGTCGAAGGTGAGCGTGGCCGTGTCGCCGAACGCGCCCGCCGGGCGCACGGAGCGCACCGTGATGGTGGCCGTCACCTCGTCCCCCGCGTATGCCGGACCCCGTACGTCGATGTCGAGGCGGTGACCCACCATGTCCAGCCCGTCGGTGAACATCGGAATGAGCGTGGCCAGCAGATAGAGGCCGTGCGCGAGGGGCGGCCGGTCGGTTTCCCCGCTCATGTGCCGGCTGTTCACGTCGCCGGTCAGCTCCCCGAACATTCTGATGATGTGCGGAGACACCGTCCGCCGGACGGTGAATCGCTGCCGGGGACGCAGTCCGGTCCTCATGTCGCTCTCTCCTCCGGGGCGGTCAGGCCGTCGTAATGTGCACGGCGTTCGTGCAGGTGATGAGGGTGCGTCCGTCCGGGGCCACGGCCGCGCAGAACGGGCCACCGTGCGACCCCGCGGGTACGCGCATCAGCGCAAGCTGCCCGAAGAGACACATCAGCTCTCTGTCGTCGCAACTGGTGAAGAAGTCGACGCGCTCGCAGGAGAAGGAGGGGGCCGGTTCCACTCCGTCCCTGTCGCGCGTCCGCTCCGTCGTGGACGCGAGGCACCACAGGCTGTTCAGGGCGAGGAGCGGGGTACGGTACCCGCTCGGGACAGCCTGTGGTGCCTCCGGTGGCTGTCCCGCCGTCCGGGGCCGGAACCGCCCCACGTACTCCCCGGCACGGCGGCCCGTCCGTACCGCGTCATCTGGACGGTCCACCCGGATCTCCCGGCGGAGGTGGACTGTCGCCTTGAGCCGCAGCGACCGGTCGGCGGCCGGTTCACCCGTCGCCTCTGGAGAGAGGGCGACCGTCACGGGGACGGCCGCGCGAGCGCCCTCGCGCACGGGCGGCTTCTCCGCTCGGGCGCCCGGTCCGGTGAAGGTACCGGTAGCCGGTCCGACCTCGACGCCGGTCAGCGAAGCGAGCCACCAGGTGCCCGGCAGCAGCGCGTGCGCCGCCTCCACGCCGTACTCCACGAGCAGGGTGGGCGGCACCCTCGGCCGCCGTCCACCGCCGTAGGCGACGCACAGCGCCCTGTCCTGCCGCGAGAACCGTTCGCGGTCCGCCGATCGCCGTTCATCTGACAGGGCGGCTGAGGTGGGGTCCCCGGTTCCCGCCTCCGGCCGGACGGCGGACGGTACCGGGGACTCCTTGTTCCTCACCGGTCCTCTGCCAGGCTGAGAACCAGGTCCGCCACGGCCGTCACCGTCGCGTACTCGGGAGCCCGCAGACCGTCGATGACATCGCTGAACCCGTAGCGCTCCAGGGCCCAGCCCAGGAGCGTGATCTGGTGGAGCGAGTCCACCCCGAGTTCCGCCTCGAACTCGCTGTCGGCGGTGACGACGTCCACGGGGTATTCCAGCTCCGACGCGTAGAACTCACGCAGTTCTTCGATCAGCTTTTCCTTGGGAGGAACGTGCATGTTCCGACTCCTTCGACAGGTCAGTGCGTCAGTGCATCAGTGCGTCAGTGAGACCGGCTCGGAGATCCCGGCCGGTTCGATCCGTACCCGGGGTGTGAACCGCGACGGCGGAGTGCGGGTGGGCGGCTCCCCGGCCAGTTCCAGTGCTTCGATCACCCGGGCGATCCCGTCTCCGCCCAGATAGGTGGGCCAGCCGTCGGGCTCCGGCAGCCGCGGGGGCGACGCCTCGTCCGAGGTGTCCCGTAGGCCGTCCGTACCGACCGTGAGGCGGCCGATGACGGGCCAGCCGTGTTCCTCGGCGACCGGCTCCCGGGCGAGGGCGACGAGGAAGCAGCCTTCGGCGATGTGGTGCGGTGACCGCTCCACGGCCGCCGCGAAGTCGGGTCCTGAGTTGGCGTTCAGTCCGGCGACCAGCGCCATGTCCAGGCGGCCACCGCACAGATGACGTGATGCCACGTGCAGCGCCATGTCCCCCGCGCCGTCGGCGGCGTCGACATTCGACGTCAGGCCGTGAAGGTCGTAGCGGCTGGCGATCCGTGCTCCGAGGACGTTCGGCTGGATGCCCGTCAAGGTGCCAGCCGCGCTGGCCGGTGCGGAGTGACGTACGCGGTCGAGGAAAAGGCGCATGGCTTCCGCGTCAGCGGGGTCGCCGTGCAGGGCGAGGTCACGGGCGTAGCACCGGACAGCACTGTCCATGAACAGACGCGAAGGTCCCGTCTGGGCGGTGATGACACCGGTCGTGTCCCGTACGGGGCCCCAGAGTTCGCCGTGCTCGGCCACGAACTTCGCCGCTGTCCTCAGCAGGAGCTGCTGACCGCGGTCGATGTTCCGCAGCGCGTAAGGGGGAAGCCGCGACTCGGCGAAGCTGGGCGGCGTGAGCGGGTCGGGGAAGCGCCGGTGGCGTTCCTCGGGCCCGTGGGCCAGAACGGAGCGGATGCCGTCGGGATCCGGCTCTCCGGGCAGCAGGGCTGTCCACGCCACGACGGCCAGCGGCTGATGCCGGCCCGTGTTCCCATCGTGCGGCGTCCGGGGCTGTGCCTCGGCGCCCTGGAGGATCATGTGGGAGTTGATGCCGCCGAAGCCGATCGCTGAGACACCGACGGTACGGGGGCGTCCGGAGCGGCGCCGGAACGGCACACTCGCCCTGGGGATCCTGACGTGTGTGCTCTCTCCGGCCGTCTCCGACGGGACGGTGAAGCGGTGTTGTGCCGGGATGCGGCCGTGCTTCAGCGCCAGGAGTGCGTGGATGAAGGACACTCCGCCGGAGGCCCACGCCGCATGGCCTACGACCGACTTCCCCGAGGTGGCGAGGTAGCCGTTCTCGGGCGCGTTCTCCTCCAGGACCGAGAGTTCGGTCAGGTCTCCGTTGACCGTCCCGGTCCCGTGCGCGATCACCCAGTCGATGTCCTCCGGCCCCAGGGCGGAGGCACGGCGAGCCCTCTCCAGGCAGAGCCGCTGACCGCGCGGGTTCGGGGCGTAGATGGCCTTGCCCGCTCCGTCCGAGGAGGAACCGGAACCGGCGACGATGCCCAGGACAGGGTCCTTGTCGGCCCGTGCGCGGTCCAGCCGTTTCAGTACGACCATCGTGGCGCCGTCGCTGAACAGGGTTCCGTTCGCGCTGGCGTCAAAGACCTGGACGTCGCCCGTCGGCGACAGACCGCTGAGCTTCGAGAAGAGGACGTTGAACCGGGGGCCGACCGAGAAGAAGGAACCGCAGCAGGCCACACTCGTGTCGCCCGACAGCAGGCTGTGCACACCGAGGTCGATGGCTTGGAGGGCCGAGGCGCAGGCGGCGTCGACGGACGCGAATTCGTGCACGCCCGGCAGCAGATCAGCGGCGACGTGCTGGGCGAGCCGGTCCGGCAGGATGTCGGCTGGACGTGTGGCCGCGCTCACGTAGTGTGCCCGCAGCCTGCGGCGCACCTGTTCCCGGCGGTCCTGTGCTCCGCGAGGTTCGCCGGATGCGGTGCTGGTTCCGTTCGCCTGGGCCGCCGCGACGCCGTGGGCCACGGCCTCCACCAGGGCGGTCTCCTCGTCCTGCTGGCTGCCCGCTCCGGCACTGCCCAGGTAGAAGGCGCAGCGGTCGTCGTCCCGCAGACGCACCTCCGAGGTCGCCTGTGCCAGGCAGTGCCGCAGCCAGATCAGACTGTGCTGCCCCGGTCGCAGACGTCCGGACCGCAGTTCCTCGGCGACGCGCGGATGGGGCCGGAACGCGCGTTCTCCGATGAACCCGCTGGTGCGCACATAGGTGCTGTCCTCAGCACTGGGATCGCCGTTCCAGAACGATTCGTTCCGGTACCGGCCGCCGGGTTCGGTGAAGGTGACCACCGGTTCGTTCAGCAGGTGCCACATCTCCTCCGGGCTGCTCGCTCCGGGCAGCGCCACCCCCATTCCGACGACGGCGATCGCCTGTCCGTCGCCCTGCCTGTCCCCCTGGCCATTCGTATGGTTCGACGACTTCATACAGAAGTGCTCCCTCCGCGTATCGCGTTGGTTCGGCGCGGCTCAGCTCGATGCGGCTATGCGGCTATGCGGCTCGGCTCGGCGGCACGACGCGTCAGGGGTGTCCGCCCGTGGCGCACCGGTCGCACCCGGTTCGCAGCAGTCTTCGCGCGGCGGCTTACGGGGCCGCTGACCGGTGAGCTGACCCCTGGATGTCAGCGGAGCGGTCAGCGGCTCCCGGCACGCTGCTCCCGGCCCATCGAGGCAGACGGCCGGAGGAGACCGATGGACGACGCTACCGACCAGCAACTGCGCGCGTTTCTCACGGGGAACGACCCCGCCTCCCGCGATCCGGAACTGCACCGGGCCGTGGCCTCGGTACTTCTCCCCCGTCCCCGCGCCGCCGGCGGACCGGGGCGTCACCGGGAGCTGTACCGCAGGATGCGCGGGCTCAACGCCGCGCTGGGCACCGGGAGCGCGCTGATGCGGAATCCGCGGCGGTTCTTCGCGCTGGAGGAATGGGTGGCGGTGGCCGATCCCGCCCTCGTCGGCCCGCTGCTGATCCACCACTGTTTCGCACTCGGCTCGGTCATGCGCTACGGCGGTCCGGAGACCCGGGCGGAGCTGGCGCGGCTGGACACGATGCGGGCCATCGGCCTGGTCCTGGGTACGGAGGCGGGGCACGGCAGCAGCAACAGCCCCGGTGCCCCCCGCACCGAGGCGCGCCACGACCCCGGGACGGGGCGCTTCACACTGCACACCCCGGACGCGTCAGCGCGGAAGATCATGCCGGGTGCCGCCCTCGACGGCGTGGACAAGACCGCGGTGGTCCTCGCCCGCGTGCGTTCCGAGGGCACCGACCACGGCGTCCATGCCTTCCTCCTGCCTTTGCGCGACGCCGACGGGCTACGCGCCGGAGTCCACGTCACCGCGCTGCCGGACGTGGCGGGCATCCCGCTCGACTACTCCCTGATCACATTCGACGGTGCGGAACTGCCCGTCGGCGCCCTGCTCTCCGAAGATCTCGCGGCGCGCGACGACGGCGTCCTCGTCCGCTCCAGCACCCGCCCTGACAGCGGGCTGGGTCCCCCCAACAGCATCTCCCCGAGCACATGGACAGCTGCGGCCTCCGCCGCCGCGTCCGTCGCACGGGCCGCCGTGGACATCGCCCTCGCCTTCGCGCGGCAGCGGCGTACCTCGGGCTGCCCGGCCCCAGGAAAGCCCGCCCTGGCGCACCGCAACCAGCAGCGTGCGCTGCTGGATTCCCTCGCCACGGCCTACCTCATCAGCGCACTGGCCCACCACGCGCAGGAGACCTGTACCGCCGAGCTGACCGGTACGCCTCCCGCACCAGGCCCGGAAGACCCGCAAGGACCCCACCTTCTGGCGGTGGCGAAAGTCGCGGTCTGCGCCGAGGCCGAGCACATCGTCGCCTCGTGCCGCCGGTCGTGCGGCCTCTTCGCCCTCTTCCCCGCCAACCGGCTCACCGAGTACGCGGACCTGCTGCACGTCCTGCACCCCGGCACCGGGGACAGCGGCCTGCTGCGCCTCGACATCGGCCGCGTGCTGTCGCGGCGGAGCCCCACACCTCCCGGCCCTGGGACCATGCCCCGCCCACCCGCGAATCCCATCGACATCTCCGGCTGGCTCGCACTGGCCCACGCCCGTGAAGAGCGTCTGCGCTCCGCGCTGGCTCCTCGGTCCGGTCCGCCGGGCGGTCGCCCGACGGACGAGGAACGGTTCGCCCACGAGAACAACCTGATCCTGGACGGGGAACAACTGGTGGACGCACATGTCCACCGTGTCCTGCTGGAAGTGTTCCACCACAGGCTCCGCGGCATCGACGACCCGTCAGCTCGGCGGCTGCTCCGGCAGCTCGGCGCACTCCACTGCCTGAACGACCTCGAAGACCATGCCGCCTCCTATACCGCCCACGGCCTGATCGGGGCAGCGGACCTGCGGGACCTGTCCAGCGTCCGCCGGTCGCTGTACGACGCCGTCCTGCCCCATGTGGAGCGACTCGTCCGGGCGTTCCGGATCCCTCGCGATCTCCTGGCCGCGCCCATGACCGAACCGGACTACGTGGACGCGCTCACGCGGTCCTCCGGATGAACCCCCGCCCGCTCACGCACGAGCGGGCACGCCTTTCCCATTGGCCCGCACACGGAAGGAGTGGCCTCATGACCACAGACGATCTCGACCCCGGAACGACAGATCCCATGAGCGAACACGTGCCGTGGCAGCACATCCACCACGTCATCGTCGAAGCACTGCACCGCCACGACCTCGCCCCGTTCCTCGCCTCGGTCTCCGAGGACATCCAGTACGAAGAGTTCGGGGGCGTGACCACCTGCTCCGGAAAGCGGGAACTCGGCGACTTCCTCTCGGGATGGCTGAGCAACGTGCCCGACATGCGTGTCGATGTGCACGGCGAATGGGCTTCGGGCCGCAGCTCGTTCATGGAGTGGACGATGAGCGGTACTGCGAAGGCCACTCTCGACGGGGAGAGGAAAGCGGGGGGCATTCGCTTCAGTGTCCGCGGTAGCACGGTCTTCGAGTACGACGCCCAGGGCCTTCTGTCAGCCCAGCGCGAATACTGGAATCCCACTCCGCTGCTGAGCTGACTCCGGCCGTACCGCTTCCCCTCGGGCGCCCTTCAGCCCAGGGCCGGGGCGGCGGCGTACTCCTCGTCGGTGACGGGGGTCAGCCAGTGGACGACGTCGTGGTCGGCGTCGCCCTCGTTGATGGCCACGTGCACCATGAGCCGGTTGGGCGCGGCGCCGTGCCAGTGCTCCTCGTCGGCCTCGAAGAGCACGCGGTCACCGGGCCTGATGACCTCGACCGGCCCGCCCCTGCGCTGGCACAGGCCGATGCCCTCGGTGACGAAGACGGTCTGCCCCAGCGGGTGGCGGTGCCAGTGGGTACGCGCGCCGGGCATGAAGTGCACCAGGCCGGCGCTGACCCGGGACGGGGCGGGGGCCGAGGCGACGGCGTCGATGTAGACGTCGCCGGTGAACCAGTCGGCGGGGCCCTTGACGGTGTCGATCGAACTTCGGGTGATCTGCATGGTCGTTCCTTGTCTGTGAAGCGTCACGGGCCCCCCGGGGGGCACCCCGCCGGGCCCCGGCACCCCCGGGCACCCCCTGCCGGGGTCAGGGCTTGAGGAGCGTCTTGATGGCGCGGCGCTCGTCCATGGCCTGGTAGCCCTCGGCGACCCGCTCCAGCGGCAGCGTGAGGTCGAAGACCTTGCCGGGGTCGATCCGGCCGGTCAGGACGCGGTCGATCAGGTCGGGCAGGTAGCGGCGCACGGGCGCCGGACCGCCGCGCAGGCCGACGTGGGAGAAGAACAGCTCCTGTCCGTCGACGGCCACCTCGTGCGGAACACCGACGAAGCCGACGCTGCCGCCGGGACGGGTGGAGCGCAGTGCCTGCCGCATGGCCTGCGCGGTTCCCACGCACTCCAGCACGCTGTCGGCGCCGACACCGCCCGTCATCTCCTTGATCCGCTCCGCACCATCCTCGCCACGCTCGGTGACGATGTCGGTGGCGCCGAACTCCAGGGCGAGCTGCTGCCTGGACTCGTGCCGCGACATGGCGATGATCCGCTCCGCGCCGAACTCCTTCGCCGCGATCACCCCGCACAGGCCGACCGCACCGTCACCGACGATCACGGCGGTGGAACCCGGTGCGACCTGGGCCGCCTCGGCCGCCCACCAGCCGGTGCCCAGCACATCGGAGACGGCCAGCAGGCCGGGCCACAGCTCCTCGCCCGGCACCCCGTCGGTGGCCACGAGAGTGCCCTGCGCGTGGGGGATGCGCACGTACTCGGCCTGGCAGGTGCTCATGAACTCGACGTTCAGGCAGTTCGACTGGAAGCCGTTGCGGCAGTTCGCGCAGGCGTTATCCGAGGTGGCGAAGGAGCCGACGACGAACTGGCCCGGCTCGACGTTCGTGACCTCGGAGCCGACCTCCTCCACGAAGCCGACGTACTCGTGGCCCATCGGGTGCGCCTCGTCGGTCGGCTCCGCACCCCGGTAGGGCCACAGGTCCGAGCCGCACACGCAGGTCACAGCCGTGCGGATGACCGCATCCGTGGGCTTGAGTATCTTCGCGTCCGCCACGGTCTCGAAGCGCACATCGCCGGGGGCGTGAATCACTGCTCCGCGCATGAGAGAGAGTTCCTTACGTACGGGGGCGTCCGGCGTCCGGCAAACGGGTGAACCGGCGACGGGCGCCGCGTGCTGTCGCGTCCCGGAGGCGGGCGGCGAAGCCGCGGCCCGCCTCCGGGGGCGGACCCTCGCCCCACCGCGTGCACGGCCGGACGAAGAGCGCCACGCCCTCCAGGAAAACCCCGTTCCGCGCGCGCAGCGAGTCACCGATGAGGGGTGTACTGGCAGTACACCCCTCCCCCGGCGGACGGGACGTACCGTCGAGGTGTGGACAACCGTGAAGAGGTCCGCGAGTTCCTCACCTCGCGGCGAGTCAAGATCACCCCGCAGCAGGCCGGGCTGCCCGCCGGGCCCCGGCGGCGTGTGCCCGGACTGCGCCGCAGTGAGGTCGCGGCCCTGGCGGACGTCAGCGTCGAGTACTACGCCAAGCTGGAGCGCGGTCACCTCGCCGGTGTCTCCCCGGCCGTCCTCGAAGCCGTCGCCCGTGCGCTCCAGCTCGACGAGGCCGAGCGCGCCCACCTCCTCCACCTGGCGCAGGCCGCCGACGGCACCGAAGCGCTCACCCGGCCCCGGCGCCGCACCACCGCGCCGCAGTGGACCCCGCACCGCAGCCTGCAATGGACCCTGGACGCGATCACGGCGGGGCCCGCGGTCGTGTGCAACGGCCGGATGGACATCCTCGCCGCCAACCCGCTCGCCCGCGCCTTCTACACCGACCTCTTCGCCGAGCCCGACAACCAGCGCAACCTGGCCCGGTTCAACTTCCTCGACGCGGCCTCCCGCCGGTTCTACCCCGACTGGGAGCTGTTCGGCGACATGGCGGTGGCCATACTGCGCCGCGAGGCGGGCCGGGACCCCCACGACAAGGACCTGCACGACCTCATCGGGGAGCTGTCCACCCGCAGCGCGGAATTCCGCTCCCGCTGGGGTGCCCACAACGTCCGCCGCCACGGGACGGGCACCAAACGGTTCCACCACTCCGTGGTCGGCGACCTCACCCTCGCCTACGAGGCCCTGGAGCTGGCCGCCGAACCCGGGCTCAGCATGACGATCTACACCGCCGAGCCCGGCTCCCCCAACGAGGAGGGACTCCGCCTGCTCGCCTCCTGGGCCGCCACGCACGAGACCGGCACCCACGCGGCCGACACACACGGAACCGGCAGCCACCAGACCGGCACCCACGGGACCGGCAGCCGCACCGCGCGGCCCGCCACTGGCTGAATGCCCTGCTGCTCAGCGTTGCGGAGAAGCGGGTGTGCCGGATGACGACCAGGCGTCGCGGAAATCGTCGATCAGGGGGTGGGCCTCGGCCGAGCGGGTCGCCAGGACGACGCGGACCGGGTCGATGCCCTCGATGGGCACGGTGGTCAGGCCGGGGCGCAGTTGGGGCCGCCGGTCGCCCGCGGCCAGGATCAGTACCGTCCGCTCCTCGGCCACGAGGTCGAGCTTGTCCTCGAACGATTCGTAGTCGATCGGGGCGCTGGGAGCCGGAACGCCGTCCGGGCGCGGCTCCAGGCGGGCGAAATCGCTCCACTCCGGAACCGCGCTGGGGCACTGCGGCAGGACTTCCGCGCTGATGTCATCGACGGTCACCGACTCCTTCCCTGCCAGGCGGTGGTCCTCGGAGACGACGAGGACCCGTGGCTCGGTCCACAGTTCGGTGAGGCGCAGGCGGTCGGCGGGGAAGGGCAGCGGGGCGCGGGCGACGAGGGCGTCCACGCGGCGGTCGGCGAGGGCGTGGGCGTCGTTCCACGCCAGGTGGCGGGTGCGGATGCGGGCCGTGGGGTGCCGGTGCCGCAGCCAACGTACGGCGTGGGTGATGACCAGGTCCTCGACGTACCCGATGGTGAACTCGCTCGGGGTGGCACCGTCGCGGGCGGTCAGCTCCGCCTGATGGGCTGCCTGGAGCAGCGCCTTGGCCTCCGGCAGAAAGGCACGACCGGCTTCCGTGAGCAGGCTGCCCTGCGGGGTGCGGTCGAAGAGGCGCACACCCAGATGTTCCTCGAGGCGCTGGATCTGGCGGCTCAGTGACGGCTGCGCGACGTGCAGCACCGCGGCGGCACGGCTGAAGTTGGCCTGCTCCGCGACAACCGTGAAATAGCCGACAAGCCGCAGGTCAAGGTCCGATCCGGGAACGCTCACACCTTGAGCGTACCAACATGCACCGTGTGCATGACGGGTTGCGGATCAGGTCTTGGACGCCGTCACCGGTCCGGGATTTGAATCGAGGGCATGGAAAAGTACAACGGAAAGCGCGCCCTCGTCATCGGTGGCAGCAGCGGAATCGGCCTGTCTATCGCACGTCTGCTGGCGGCCGAGGGCGCTCAGGTTATGGTCACGGGGCGCAAGGAAGACGCGCTCGAAGCGGCGGGCAAAGAGGGTCTGGTCGCGGTGCGCAGCGACGCCACTTCACGAGCCGACATCGACGCCCTGGCAGCGAAGGCCGGGGAGGTGTTCGGTCAACTGGACGCGGTGTTCCTGAACGCGGGCATCACCGACTCGGTGTCCTTCGAGGCGATGACCGAGGAGACGTACGACGCCATCTTCGCTGCCAACACCAAGGGGCCCTACTTCACCTTGCAGCGGCTGCTGCCGCTGCTCGCCGAGGGCAGCGGCGTGGTGCTGACCACCTCGATCTCGAATGTGCTGGGGCAGCAGGACCACAGTGTCTACGCGGCCACCAAGGCGGCCCTCCGGTCGATGGCGCGGACCTGGGCCCGCGAACTGCTGCCGCGCGGCATACGTGTCAACGCGGTGAGCCCGGGGCCGATCGACACGGGCATTCTGTACAAGACCCTGCCCGCTGAGGTGGTGGAGGAGATGTTCGCGAGTTTCGCCGCCCAGATTCCGATGGGGCGGACAGGGAATCCGGAGGAGGTCGCGCGCGCCGCCGTCTTCCTCGCCTTCGACGCGACCTACACCACCGGCGCCGAACTCGCGGTGGACGGTGGCGGCACCCAGCTGTGACGCCGCCCTCCCGCCGGGACGGTGACCGGTGCCGTCCCGGCGGGAACCCGCCGGACACGGTCGCCTGACGGATATGCGCCGCGCCCTCCCCCGGCCCGATTCGTCAGTCCGCGCCGGGCCGGGCGGCACCGTCCGGCACGCGCCCCTCCTCGCTCAGCGTCCGCCACAGGAAGCTGTGGACCAGCGCCCGCATGTACGCGGCCTGCTCGTGGTCGGAGGCTCCGGCGTGTCCGCCGCCCATGTTCTCGAAGTACCGCACGGGGAGCCCGAGTTCACGCATCCGCGCGGCCATCTTGCGGGCGTGGCCCGGGTGGACGCGGTCGTCGCGGGTGGAGGTCGTCAGCAGCAGGGGTGGGTACGCACGGTCGGCGTCCAGGTTGTGGTACGGGGACCAGCGGAACAGGTGTGCGCGCTCTGCGGGGTCGTCGGGGTCGCCGTACTCGGCCATCCAGGAGGCGCCCGCGAGGAGGCGGTGGTAGCGCAGCATGTCCAGCAGCGGCACCTCGGCCACGACCGCGCCGAACAGCTCGGGGTAGCGGGTGAGCATGACGCCCATCAGCAGGCCGCCGTTGCTGCCCCCGGAGATGCCGAGCCGCTCGGGCGCCGTGATGCCCCGCGCGCTCAGGTCCCGGGCGACGGCGGCGAAGTCCTCGAAGGCCCGGTCCCGCTCCGCGCCGAGCGCAGCCCGGTGCCAGGCGGGCCCGTACTCGCCGCCGCCGCGGATGTTCGCCACCACATAGGCGCCGCCCCGCTCCAGCCACCCCCTGCCGGTCACCGCGGAGTGGAAGGGTGTGAGCGACACCTCGAAGCCGCCGTACCCGTACAGCAGGGTGGGCACAGGACCCTCCTGCTCCCGCGGGCCGACGACGAAGTACGGCACCCGGGTGCCGTCGGCCGAGTCCGCGAAGTGCTGGCGTACGCAGAGGCCGTCGGTGGTGAAGCGGGCCGGTGCCCGCTTCAGTGTCTCCACACCTGGCACTCCGGCCACGGCTCGGTAGAGGGTGGCGGGCTGGAGGAAGCCGCTGACGTCGAACAGGATCTCCTCGCCGGTCTCCCCTTCCTCGTCGGGCGAGGTCGCCCGCACCACGGCCGTGGACAGCGGCGGCACCTCGCCCAGGGGTGTGCGCGTCCACGGGCCTCCACCGGTTCCCGGGGTGAGCACGTCGAGGCGGGAGGACACGTCGGTGAGGGTCTCCAGCACCACGTGGCCGCGAGTGGTGGCGTGGCCCTCCAGGACGGTGCCCTCCTCGGGCTCGAAGAGCACCTCGTGTGTCCGCTCGCCCCGCAGGAAGGCGTCGAAGCCGAAGGCGAGCAGCGCTCCGGCGGGGCGGTCCAGCCAGGGTGAGCGCAGGGTGACGAGGAGCCACTCCCGGTGGACATGGCACATGGCGTCGTCGGGCACCTCGATGCGGAGCGGTTCGGCGTCCGGCCTGAGCAGGAAGCGTTCGCGGTGCCAGAAGTCCCGGCTGCGGACGGCCAGATCGCGCTCGAACCCGGGTGTGGGGTCGTGCCACACATGGACGGACACGTCCTCGTGCTCGCCCTCGAAGACGACGGGTGCCTCGGCCAGCGGGGTGCCACGGCGCCAGCGGCGCACGGTGCGGGGGTAGCCGGAGGCGGTGAGTGCGCCGGGGCCCGTGTCGGTGCCGACGTAGATGTGGTCCTCGTCGATCCAGCCGACGGAACTCTTGGCCTCCGGCAGTCGGAAGCCGTCCTCGACGAACGTGCGCCCCTCCATGTCGAACTCGCGCACGACGGTGGCGTCCCCTCCGTCGCGGGACAGTTCCACCAGCGCACGCTTGCGGTCGGGCCGCCGCACCGTGGCGCCCGCCCACACCCAGGGCACGTCCTCGGTCTCGGCCAGCGCGTCCACGTCCAGCACCGGCTCCCATCGGGGGTCGGGCTTGCGGTACTCCTCCGGGGTGGTCCGCCGCCATACGCCGCGGAGCCGGTCGGCGTCGCGCCAGAAGTTGTAGAGATACGGGCCGCGCCGGGCCACGTAGGGGATGCGGTCGGGGTCGGCCAGCACCTCCCGCGCCGCCTTCTCCAGTGCCTCGAACCGGGGGTCGGACGTCAGCTCCGCGACCGTCTCCGCGTTCCGCTCGCCCACCCAGGCCAGTGCGGCGTCGCTCTCGGTCTCTTCCAGCCACACATACGGGTCGTCGCTCATCACACTTCATTGTGCCTGGCCGTCTCCCGCCCGGGTGGCGAAAGGGGTGGGTCAGGGCCGGCGGGACCGGATGTCGCGGCCAGGAGCCGGTGCCCGAACTCGCGGCAGGACGCGGTGAATCGGGTGCCCTCGCCGATGTGGAAGTCCGCGTCGAGGAAGGCGAGGCTGAGGAGCAGCCACTCCCAGGAGTCCGGGGCGAGGGTGACACGGGTGCGTCCGTCGTCCGTGGAGCGGATCTCGGCGTCCTCGTGCTTCAGCGCGTCGACGACGTCGGCCGCCGGGGCGTCGACGAGGAGGCTGACGGGCTCCCTGTTCCTGCTGAACCCCTGGCGCAGGTACTGCGCTGCGGACTCGGCGGGCAGTGTCCTGGGCTCGTGGTGTTCACCGGTACGCAGCGGGTCGGCGATCCGGTCGAAGCGGAACACGCGCCAGTCCTCGCGTGCGGTGTCCCAGCCCAGCAGGTACCAGCGCAGATGGTGGAGTACCTGACGGTACGGCTCCACCCGCCGCTCGGTCCGCTCCCCGCGGGCGTCGGTGTAGGTGAACGTCACCGTCTCCCGGTGCGCGATGGCCTCCGCGACGACGCCGAGCTGGTGCGCGGTGACGTTCGGGGCCGGTTGGGGGCTGGCCTCCAGGCTGGCGCGGATGGCGGTCACCCGGGGCCGCAGCCGGGCGGGCAGGAACTGGTCCAGCTTGCCGTAGGCCCGCGTCGCGGCGTCGTCGATGCCGCCCTCCGTGGACGCGCCGACGGCGGCGAGCGAGGCGAGCGCCAGCAGGGTGGCCACCGCCTCGTCGTCGTCCAGGACGAGCGGCGGCATGGTCCGGCCGGCGGCGAGCCGGTAGTGGCCGCCGGGGCCCGGCCGGGTCTCGACGGGGTAGCCGTACCCCCGCAGCCGGTCGACGTCCCGGCGCAGGGTCCGCGGGCTGACGCCCAGCCGCCTGGTCAGTTCCTCTCCGCTGAACGGGCGGCCCGTCTGCAACGTCGACAGCAGGGCCAGCATGCGTTCGGTGACGTCCGCCATGGGACGATCCTCGCACCGGTCGCGGTCAGGATGTGGCCGCATCCGCTCGTAGCGTCGCGGGCATGGCGGAACGGAACATCGCAGAACACACCATCACGGACCGCACCACGACAGAGCGCACCGCAGCAGAACCCACCGCAGCGGAGCCCACCACGCCAGAGCGCGCCATCGTCCTTCGCGGGGTCCGCACGAACAACCTGGCCGGTGTGGACGTCGACATCCCGCGCAACCGGCTGGTCACCTTCGTCGGCGTGTCGGGGTCGGGCAAATCGTCGCTGGTGTTCGGGACGATCGCCGCGGAGGCGGGCTACCAGCTCAACGAGACGTTCCCGCCGTTCGCGAGGAACCGGCTGCCGAAGTGGGCCCGGCCGGACGCGGAGCACATCCGGGGTCTGACCCCGGTGGTCGTCGTCGACCAGCGGCGGATCGGTGGCAACGTCCGCTCGACCGTCGGCACGGTCACCGACGCCTGGACGTATCTGCGGCTGCTGTTCTCCCGGCTCAGCCGCCCGTACGTGGGCGAGGCGAGCCACTTCTCCTTCAACGAGCCCGCGGGCATGTGCCCGGCCTGCTCGGGGCTCGGTGAGGTGGTGGTCAGCGCGGTGGACCGCTTCCTGGACCTGGACAGGTCCCTGGCCGACGGCGCCGTACTGCTGCCCGGCTTCGGCAAGGGCGGCTACTGGTACTCGCAGTACGCCGACATCGGCGTCTTCGACGTCGGCACCCCGCTGCGGGAGTGGAGCCCGGCGGAACGTGCGGCGCTGCTGTACGGCGGCCGGGCGACGGAACCCGGCCTCGGCATGGGCCGTGCGCTGCCCAAGGGGTACGAGGGTGTCGTCGAGCGGTTCGAGCGGATCCACCTGCACACCTCCGACAGTGTCTCGGAGCGCAAGCAGGAGACCATCCGCAGGTTCACCCGGGCCGAGGGCTGCCCGGAGTGCGCCGGGGACCGGCTCGGCAAGGCAGCGCGCACGGCCACCGTGCTCGGGCACACCATCGGCGAGATGGGCCGCATGGAGATCACCGAACTCGCCGACGTCGTCCGCACGGTCACATCCGCGCGGGTCGCGCCCGTCGTCGCGGCACTGACCGCACGGCTGGAGGCGATGGTGACGATCGGGCTCGGCTATCTCACCCTCTCCCGTCCGACCACGACCCTCTCCGGCGGGGAGTCGCAGCGGATCAAGACGGTCAAGCACCTCGGGTCGAGCCTCACCGGGATGACGTACGTCGTGGACGAGCCGACCGTGGGGCTGCATCCCACCGACGTGGACTCCATGGTCGCGCTCCTGGAACGGCTGCGCGACGACGGCAACAACGTCCTCGTCGTCGAGCACGACCCCGCCGTCATGGCCCACGCGGACCAGGTCATCGAGATCGGGCCCGGCGCGGGCGCGGACGGTGGACGGCTCGTGTTCCAGGGCGGGTTCGCCAAGCTGCGGGACGCGGGCACACCGACCGGCCTGGCCCTGGCAGCGCCGCGCCCGCTCAAGCCCGCGCCGCGTCCCGCCACGGGCTGGCTCCGCGTCGCCGACGCCGACCGCAACAACCTGCGCCGCCTCACCGTGGGCTTCCCCACGGGCGTGCTCACCGTCCTCACCGGGGTCGCCGGTTCCGGCAAGTCCAGCCTCGCCGACGAGCTGGTGGCACAGCACGGTGCGACGGTGATCGACCAGAAGCCGGTCAGCACCAACCGCCGCTCCACCCCGGTCACCTACACGGGCATCGCTCCCGCGATCCGCAAGCTGTTCGCTCGGCACAACGGTGTCGCCGCCGGACTCTTCAGCGCCAACTCCGACGGCGCGTGCCCCGACTGCGACGGGCTCGGCGTCATCCACACCGACCTCGCGTTCATGGACGGCCAGGAGGTCGTCTGCGAGACCTGCCACGGCCGCCGCTTCACCCAGCGGGTCCTCGCACACACCGTGGACGGGCTGTCGATCGCCGACGTCGACGACCTCACCGTCGAGCAGGCCCTCGCCCGGCTGCCCGACGAGGGCATCGCGCGCGCCCTGCGGCAGCTCGCCGCCGTCGGCCTGGGATACCTGCGTCTTGGGCAGTCCCTGAGCACGCTGTCCGGAGGGGAGTGCCAGCGCGTCAAGACCGCCAAGGAGCTGCGCCTGGCGGAACGGCCCACCACGTATGTGCTCGACGAGCCGACGACCGGGCTGCACATGAACGACGTCGGCACGCTCCTGGACGTACTCGACGGGCTCGTCGCGCAAGGGCACACCGTCGTCGTCATCGAGCACGACCTCGACGTCGTGCGGCAGGCGGACTGGCTGATCGACCTCGGCCCGGGGCCCGGCAGGCACGGCGGGACGGTCCTCTTCGAAGGCCACGTCGCCGACTACACGGGGCGGCGGACTCCTACGTGTCACGCCCTGGGGCGGAGCGGGCCGGCGACGGGAACGGGAACGGGGGGCTTCCGAAATCCGCGGTGATCCACGGCGACGGGATCCCGCACGGCCCCGCACCTCCACCTCCCGTCTCCGACTTGGGGGAATCCCTCATTCAACGCACGTGAGCGGCTGATTTCCCGCTTGCAAAGCACCATGATGCGGGATTCCAGCGTTGACGGTCCCCTTCCCGCTGTTTACCGTCTCGGCCATGACTCCGCGAGCGAGCGCCGACATGATCGACGAGCTGGACCGGCGCATCATCGCCGCGCTCCAGCTCAGCGGCCGTGCGCCGTGGAGCAGCATCGCCCGCTGGGCGGGCACGAGCGAGTCGACGGCGCAGCGGCGGTTCAACTCACTGCGCGAGCGGCGGCTGCTGCACGTGGTGGGCGCCGTCGAGCTGGACCGGACGGGCTCGGGCTCCTCCATGCTCGTACGGGCCCAGGCCAGGCCCGGCAAGGGGCTGGAGCTGGCCGAGCTGCTGGCCGAACGCCCGGAGGTGCGGTTCCTCGCGCTCGTCACGGGCGCGGCCGATCTGATCGTCGACTTCGTCGCGCGGGACAACGAGGAACTGCTGCGCCTGCTCTACACCGATCTGCCGGGCGCGGATCTGATCACCAGCACGGAACATGTCGCGGTGATCCGTACCTTCACCTCGGCGGCGCTGTGGGACACCGGCCTGCTGCCGCCCGAGGCCGTGGCCGATCTGCGGCCCGCACGCACTTTGCCGTACGAGCGGGCGGGGTGGGACCAGGCGCCGCAGCCGCTGTCAGCGCTGGAGAGCGCCGTCGTCGGGGAGCTGGCCCTGGACGGGCGGCTGCCCGTCAGCGCGCTCGCCCGCACGCTCGGCCGCAGCGAGTCGAGCGTGGCCAGGGCGCTGGACCGGCTGGTCGAGCGCGGCAGCCTGCACTTCCGCACCCTGGTGGAGCCCGCGCTGCTGGGGTACGAGGCGGAGTTCATGCTCTGGCTGTCGATCGGCCCCGGACATCTGGAGGCGGCCGGGCGACAGCTCGCGCAGCATCCGGGCACCAAGTTCCTGGCCGCCGCGACGGGCAGGTTCAACCTGGTCGGGCACATGGTGCTACCGCGCCGTACCGACCTGTTCCGTTACACCGACGAGGTCATCGGGGCGCTTCCCGGTCTCGACGCCTCCGACATCACCCTTCATCTGGTCACCCTCAAGGGCGCGTGGACCCGCATGGACCAGTTCGTCTGAGTCCGCCCCCGGTCGTCCGGGCCCGCTCTCCTCCTCCCTCCCCCTCCCCCTCCTCCTCTCTTCTCCTCCGTTTCCCCTCTACCGGAGAGGCACCATGTCGACATCCGCATCCGGCACGCCCGCCACCGGCTCCGCGCCGGTCCCCTCCTGGCAGTGGCCCGAGTCCGTGTGGCGCGGGCACGTCGAGGCCGTCCGCGCCGGGCGCCCGCTCACCCCGGAACGCTGGCCCGACGGGGCACGCGTGGCCGTCGCGCTGTCCTTCGACTCCGACCACGAGACGATCCCCCTGCGCGACGGCGAGACCAGCCCGGGGCGGCTCGCCCAGGGCGAGTACGGTGCCCGGGTCGGCGCCGTCCGCGTGCTGGAACTGCTGAGCCGACGGGGTGTGCCCGCGACGTTCTTCATGCCCGCCGTGTCCGCGCTGCTGCACCCCGACGAGGCACGCCGCTACGCCGGGGACGGCCACGAGATCGCCGTGCACGGGTGGATACACGAGCGCAACACCCTGCTGGCGGCCGAGGACGAACGCACCCTGATACGCCGCTCGCTGGACACTCTCACCGACCTCACCGGCTCCCGGCCCACGGGCATCCGCACCCCCTCCTGGGACTTCTCGGACTCCACGCTGGCCACGATCCTCGACCTGGGCTTCGCCTACGACTCCTCCCTCATGGCCGACGACGAGCCGTACGAGGTGCTGGCCGAGGGCCGCGCCACCGGCCTCGTCGAGATCCCCGTGGACTGGATCCGCGACGACGCGCCGTACTTCACCATGGACCGCTACGGCTCGGTGCGGCCCTACACCCGGCCGCGCGATGTGCTGGAGATCTGGCGGGACGAGTTCGACGCGGCCTACCGCGAGGGCGGTGTCTTCCAGCTCACCCTGCACCCGCATGTCATCGGCCACCGTTCGCGCCTGGTGATCCTGCGCGAACTGCTGGACCACATCGGCGCACACGAAGGTGTCTGGTTCGCCACGCACGCGCAGCTCGCCGAAGCGGCCCGCGCCCAGCTCGCCACCACCACCGCGGCCACCGCCACCGCCGCCACCACCAGCGCCCCGACCCGTCAGGAGAGCGACCGATGAGAGCCGACGCGTCGGCGGCCACGCCCGCCTCCTCCTCCCCTTCCTCCCCCTCCCCCGCGCCCTCGCGGAAGCTGACCCGCGCCCAGCGCAAGGCCATCGTCGCCGGAACCATCGGCAACACGGTGGAGTGGGTCGACTGGGCCCTGTACTCGATCTTCGCGAAGATCATCGCCGATGTGTTCTTCGCGAAGTCCGAGGGTGCCGTCGCCCTGCTGGCCACCCTCGCGGTCTTCGCCGTCGGCTTCGTGATGCGCCCGGTGGGCGCCGCCTTCCTCGGCGCTTACGCCGACCGGCACGGCCGCAAGAAGGGCCTCACCCTCACCATCGCGCTGATGGCCGGGGCCTCCTTCGTCATCGCGCTCACCCCCGGCTACGCGACCATGGGCGTCGCCGCACCCCTCGTGCTGCTGCTGGCCCGGCTCGTGCAGGGCTTCTCCGCGGGCGGGGAGTTCGGCTCCTCCTCGGCCTTCCTCGTCGAGTCGGCCGCGCGGGGACGACGGGCCTTCGCCGGGTCCTGGCAGCAGGTCTCCGTCGCCGGTGGCGTGCTCATCGCCTCGCTGCTGGGCACCCTCGTCACCTCGCTGCTCAGCGACGAGGCCCTGCACTCGTGGGGCTGGCGGGCCGCATTCATCGTCGGCGGGCTGCTGGGGCTGCTCGGCCTGTGGCTGCGCGTCTCCGTCGAGGACACCGAGTCCTTCACCAACGCGCGCGAGGCGGGACGGGCCAGGGTGAACCCGCTCAAGGCCATGTTCGTCGAGCACCCGGCCGCCGCGCTGCGCGTCGCGGGCATCACCATCGCGGGCACACTCACCTACTACATCTGGGTCAACTACCTGCCCACGTACGCGAATCTGAGCACCGGCATCCCCCTCAACCAGGCGCTGCTGTCGCAGACCCTGTGCCTGGTCGTCTTCGTCGTGCTGCTGCCCTTCGCCGGGCTGCTCTCCGACCGCTTCGGGCGCAAGCCGACGCTCTCCGTCTTCGCCGCCGGGTTCGTCGTCCTGGCCTGGCCGCTGCTGCACCTGATGGGCGACAGCTTCCTCAGCGTCTTCCTGGTGCAGCTCGCCGGGATGCTGCTGATCCTGGGGTACTCGGCGAACTGCGCGGTCATCATGGCCGAGCAGTTCCCGCCCGAAGTGCGTGCCACGGGCATCGCCCTGCCCTACGCGCTGGCCGTCGCCCTCTTCGGCGGTACGGCGCCCTACGTGACCACGTGGCTCAACGAGGCCGGACACCGCGACTGGCTGTGGCTTTACGTCGCCGCCGCCTCGCTCATCTCCCTCGTCGTGTATCTGACGATGCCGGAGACCAAGGACAAGGAGTTCGACTGATGACCGGGGAGACGACACCACGCCCGGCGCACGTCCTGGTCACCGGCGCGGCGCGCGGCATCGGCGGGGCCGTCGCCGAGGAGTACGCGCGCGTCTGGAGCGGACTGGACGGGCCCGACGTGGGCACGCTGACCCTCGTGGACAGGGACGGCGAACGGCTGGCCGAGACGGCGCGGACACTGCGGGAGCGCTACGGCGCACACGTGGTGACCGACGCCGTGGACCTGACGGGGGACGACGCACCGGCCGCCGCAGTGGCACGGGCCTGGGAGACCACAGGCCCGCTCGACGTCCTCGTCAACGCGGCGGGCGCCTACCCCTCCATCGACATGCTGGAGGTGACGGTGGCCGGCTGGGACCGGCTGTTCGCGCTCAACACCCGCGCCCCGGTGCTCTCGACGGCGGAGCTGGGCCGCCGTGCGGTGGCGGCGGGGCTGCCCGCGTCCGTCGTGCACATCTCCTCCGGCGCCGCGCTGCGTGCCAGGCCCGGCGGTGGCCCGTACGCGGCGACGAAGGCGGCGCTGGAGATGGCCACCCGGGCCGCCGCGCTCGAACTCGGCCCGCACGGCATCCGCGTGAACGCGGTCAGCCCGGGCTTCGTGCCCGTCGGCAGTGACGTCAACCCCGTCACGCCCGAGTACGCGGCGGCCGTCTCGGGCAACCCGCTCGGGCGCCCCGGCACACCCGCCGACATCGCCCGCGCGGTGCGCTGGATCGCCGGGCCCGAGGCCGAGTGGATAACCGGCGAGGTGCTGCGGGTGGACGGCGGCTCCAGCACGGGAGCGGCACACCTGCCGCGTCTCTGGCCCGCGTCGCCCACGTCGGCCTCGTCACCCTCGTCGGCCGGCTGAGGGCACCGCCCCTCGCACCCGCGCCCGGCGCGCCCGTCACACCGTCGCGCCGGGACACGCGGCACCGCACACGCAGCACCGCACCCCGCACCCCGCACCCCGCACCGGAGCGGGGCACACCGCTCCGTCCAACACACCTCACCAGAGCGGACACACCGCATCAGGAAGGGACACCCCATGACCGTCGAGCCCACCCGGGCCCGCACCGTGGTCGGCGGTGGCGCCATCGGCGGCACCCTCGCGTTCGCGCTCGCACGCGCCGGACACCCCGTCACCCTCGTCGACACCGACCACGCCCACGTCGCCGCCATCCGGGAACACGGACTCCGCGCGGTGCGCCGCGACGGGAAGACCGACACCGCGCACGTCGACGCGTACACACCCGAGGAGTTCGAAGGACCACTGCACGAGGTGCTGCTGGCCGTGAAGGCGCAGGCCACCGAGTCCGCCGTCCGCTGGATCGCACCCAGACTGGCCGACGACGGCTTCGTCGTCTCCGTGCAGAACGGGTTCAACGAACCGCTCATCGCCGAGCACATCGGCGCCGGACGCACCGTCCCCGCCTTCGTCAACATCTTCGCCGACGTCGAGGGGCCCGGCGTCATCCGGGACGGCGGCCCCGGCGCGCTGGTCATCGGCAACCCCGACGGCGCCCCCGACGACACCTCCGTCAGCGACCGGGTACGCGCCCTCGTCGCCGATCTGCACCCCGACACCGGCGCCGTGGCCTGCGACAACGTCGAGGGCTATCTGTGGGCCAAGGCCGGGTTCGGGGCGATGCTGGCGGCCACGGCGCTCGCCGACGACGCGATGGCCGACCTCATCGACCGGCACCCCGCCGCCATGCACACCGTCGCACGCGAGGTCTACGACGTGGCCGACGCGCTCGGCGTCCGCCTCGAACCCTTCGACGCCTTCGACGCACCCGCCTTCCGCCGCTCCGCCGACCCCGCCACCCGCACGGCGGCCACGGCACGGCTCACCGCCTGGCTGCGCACCCAGCCCAAGAACCGCAGCGGCATCTGGCGCGACCTCGCCGTGCGCCACCGTCCCGTCGAGGTCACCACCCACTACGAGACCGTCTTCGCACACGCGGACCGGGCCGGGATCGCCACGCCCGTGCTGCGCGAGGTGATGCGCGGGCTGAGGGAACTGGAGGGTGCCCCGGAGCTGATGTCCGAGGCACGGCTGGAGGCACTGGACGCACTGGCCGCACCCCCGCTGTCCGCGCCGCTCCCCGCACACCCGGCCCTGACCGGGGAACAGACCCGCGCGGTGCACGCGTGGCTGCTGGAGCACCAGGAGGACATGGTCGCCGACCTGTCCGTCTACACCCAGCTGGAGAGCCCCAGCGACGACCCCGCCGCGCTGGACGCGTGTCTGCGCTGGGTACGGGAGTGGCTCGACGAGGCCCTCGGCGAGCCCGAGTCCGAGGAACTGCTCCCCCGCGAGAACGCGGGGGACATCATGGTGCGCCGCTACCCCGCGTCTTCCGGCCTGTCGGACACCGGCTCCTCCGACACCGACCCGTCACGCGGTCCCCTGCTGCTCCTGTGCCACTACGACACCGTGTGGCCCGCCGGGACCCTGGCCGAGTGGCCCTTCCGGCGCGACGGTGACGTCCTCACCGGGCCCGGGGTCTTCGACATGAAGGCCGGGCTCGTGCAGGCCGTCTGGGCGCTGCGGGCCCTGGACGCGCTCGGGCTGCCGCGCCCCGCCTGCACCCTGATGCTCAACGGCGACGAGGAGACCGGCAGCCTCGCCTCCAGCGAGGCCATCGTCGCCGAAGCCCGTGCCTCGCGCGCCGCGTTCGTCTTCGAGGCGAGCGCCGACGGCGCGGTGAAGACGGCCCGCAAGGGTGTCGGCCTCTTCCAGCTCGCCGTTCAGGGGCAGGAGGCGCACGCCGGTCTCGATCCCACGGCGGGAGCCAGCGCCGTCCACGAGGTGGCGCACCAGATCCTCGGGCTCGCCGCGCTGGCCGACCACGCGGCGGGCACCAGCGTCAACGTCGGCGTCGTGCACGGCGGCACCCGCAGCAACGTCACCGCAGGGCAGGCGGTGGCCGACCTCGATGTGCGGGTCGCCGACGCGGCCGAGCAGCGGCGCATCGCGGCGGCGCTCGCCGCACGCGAGCCCGCACACCCGGGCACCACGGTACGGGTGACCGGCGACTGGAACCGCCCGGTCCTGGAACGCACCCCCGAGGTGGCCGCGCTCTACGGCCTGGCCCGCGACTGCGCCGCGCCGCTGGGGCTCGACCTGCGCGAGACCTCGGTGGGCGGGGCCAGCGACGGCAACTTCGTGCAGTCGGCGGGCACACCGGTGCTCGACGGGCTCGGCGCCGTCGGCGGCGGAGCGCACGCCCGCTCCGAGCACGCGACCGTCTCGGGCATGACCACCCGCGCGTCGCTGGCGGCGGCACTCCTGGCCTCGTTCACCGTCTGAGCGCGGCCCCCGCCGCCCGGCCGGACGGTCCCCGGCCGGGCGGCGGGGGCCGAGGAAGCGGAAGGCGACACACGCCATGTCCCACGAACACCCGGCTCCGGCGCCCGCCGGCCGTCGCTTCCGGACCCGCACGCGCCCGCTCACATCTTCTCCGCCCCCGCCCTGATGGCCTCGCGGATGCGGACGTAGGTGCCGCAGCGGCAGATGTTGCGGAGGCCGTCGAGGTCGTCGTCGGTGATCTCACGGCCCTCGGCGGCGACGCTGCGGACCAGTGCCACGGCGGCCATGATCTGGCCGGGCTGGCAGTATCCGCACTGGACGACGTCGTGGTCGAGCCACGCCTGCTGCATGGGGTGCAGATCCCGGCCCACGGTGTCGGCGAGCCCCTCGATGGTGGTGACCTCGTCGGTGGGGCCGAGATCCTTGACGGGGATCGCGCAGGGGTTGACCGCCTTGCCGTTGACGTGGCTGGTGCACGCCTTGCAGACGTTGATGCCGCAGCCGTACTTCGGTCCTGTGATGCCGAGGATGTCACGCAGCACCCACAGCAGGCGCACGTCGTCGGCGACGTCGACGGTGACCTGCTCACCGTTGACGCGGAAGGTGTGCTCGGGCACGGGTTCTCCAGGCTCTCGGCGCGCGGGAACGCTCAGCGCGCGTGGTCCAGGCCGTCGGTCGGGGACGGCGGGACGGGCGGGACGGTGGGTTTGGGTTCAAAGGCGAGCGTGCCGTGGTTGACGGGGAAGGTGGTGGGCATGGTGCCGGTCGCGCGCCCGTAGGCGCAGGCGACCGCGGCCATCGAAGCGGCGACACCCAGCTCGCCCGCTCCGCCGGGTTCCTCCGAGGTGCTCGGCATGACGATGATCCGCAGTTCGGGCGGAGTGTTCCACTGCCGGGTGTAGAAGTAGTTGTCCCAGCTCGCCTCAAGAAAGTACCCGTCGCGCAGGTGCAGGCTGGAGGTGAGTGCCAGCGCGATGCCGTCCATGATGCCGCCCATCATCTGCGCCTCCAGGCCGCGCGGGTTGACGGCGAGGCCGACGTCCACGGCGAAGACGGCCTTGGTGACACGGGGCCCCGTCACACCGTCGCGGATGGGCCGGTTGACGGTCCCGGGGCGGCAGTCGATCTCCACCAGCGCCGCGCTGACGGCCTTGTACTCGGCGTGGAAGGCGATGCCCTGCGCGGTGCCGTCGGGCATCGTGCGGCCCCAGTCACCCACTTCGGCGACCTTCTCCAGCACGGCGCGGGAGCGGTCGTCGCGCAGGAAGTCGCGCCGGAAGGCGTAGGGGTCCTTGTCCATGCGGGCTGCGAGCTGATCGACGATCAGTTCCCTGGCGCAGGTGACGTCCGGGGAGTAGACGTTGCGCATGCTGCCGGTGTTGAAGCCCTTGTCGGTCTCGTTGAGCAGCCGGGAGTTCACGCCGAAGTCGTAGGACATGGTCTGGCTGAGCTGGAAGAACGTCTCGGAGAAGCCGATGTCGCCGACGGGCAGCTTCGCTGCCAGCGCGGTGATGATCTCGCCGAGCCCATGGCCGAGGTCCGTGGAGACGCTGGTGTGCCGCTGCTTGTAGCTCAGCACGGTGTCGCCCGCGTAGGCGACACGTACCCGGGAGGTGGCCATGGGGTGGGTGCGGCCCTGGCGGGCGTCGTCGGCGCGGTGCCACATGAGCTTGACGGGCTTGCGGAGGCGCTGGGAGATCTCGGCGGCCTCCAGTGCCGCGTCGAAGAACAGCTTGCGCCCGAAGGAGCCGCCGCCCTCGGTGACATGCACGGTGACCGCGCTCTGCGGCAGCCGCAGCTTGGCCGCGATGGTCTGCTGGGCGACGATCGGCGACTTCAGCGAGGCCCAGATCTCGGCGCTCTTCTCCCGTACGTCGGCGACCGCGCAGTTGGGTTCCAGCGCACTGTTGCCGCGGAAGTGGAAGGTGAATTTCTCCTCGACGGTGTGGAACGGCGGCTTGGGGCCCATCGGCAGCTCCGCCGCCTTCAGTTCTCCGAGCACGGTCTCGTCGGACTTGCCCTCTGCCGTGCCCGGTCTCCAGGACACCTTCAGCGCACGTACGGCGTCGATGCACTGGCCGAAGGTCTCGGCGCGCACCGCCACCCCGGTGGAGATCTCCACGACGTCCGTGACACCCGTCATGGCGCGGACCTCGGCGAGGTTGGCCACGGGGCCCGGCTTGCCGTTGATGGTCGGTGGGCGGCACACCATCGCCGGTTTCGCGTCCGGGACGTCGAGGTCCATCGCGAACTTCTTGCGTCCGGTCACGGCGGCCAGCGCGTCGAGGCGGTTGTGCGGCTTGCCGATGACGGTGAACTCCTCGCGCGAGGAGAGTTCCACGGGCACCTGGCGGGTCGTCGTGCTCGCGGCCTTCTCGGCGAGGGCGCCGATGCCGACGTGCTTGCCCGAGGGGGCTGTGACGATCCCGTTCTTCAGCGTCAACGTGCTGGCGGCGGAGCCGAGTTCGGCCGCCGCTGCCTCCAGCAGCCGGTGCCGGGCGACGGCGGCTGCGACCCGGATGGGGGTGTAGGTCGCGATGGTCGTGTTGGAGCCGCCGGTGAGCTGGTTGAACAGCAGCTCGGCGCGTGCGTCGGCCAGCGTGACCCGTACCCGCTCCAGCGGCACGTCCAGTTCCTCGGCGATGAGCATGGCCGTTGAGGTGGTGATGCCCTGCCCGACCTCGGCCCGGGGCAGCGCGAACGACACCGTGCCGTCCGCGTTCACCTCGACCCTGATCAGGTTCGAGGTCGGCAGCGCCGCCACGGTCATCAGGTCGTTCAGGTCCAGGATCTCGGTGATCTCCGGCGACGGCAGTCCGCTGCCGTCGCCGGATATCCGGGCCGGGGCCGGGGCCGCGGCTGCCGTCGCCGGGGTGAGTTCGGCGGCGGCCACCAGGGTGGGGGCCGCGACGACGAACCCGAGGAAGCGCCGCCGGCCGATGCGCGTGCCCGTACCCGCGCCTGGGTCCGCGCCTGCGTCGCTGCCGTGTGACTGCGTCATCGTGAGGTTTCCTCGGGACGGTTGACAGTGGGGATCTCGATCTTCGTTTCCTTGCCCTTGGTGAGGAAGAAGAGTATGTACCGGCGGGCCGCCTCGTCGATGGTCCAGGCGACCTCGGGTACCAGCGGCAGCGGGATCAGGCCCTCGCGGAACTTCACCAGCAGCGGCCACGCGGTGGCGATGGCCCGCTCCCACACCGGCTCACGCGGGATCTCGTCCCAGTCGGCCACCTGCTTGTCGACGAGGTACCGGGCGAGCGCGTTGCACAGCGGGCGGCTGATGCTGCCCGGGCTGGTCTGCTCGGCGAGCTGGCCCAGCAGGATGTCGGTGAGTTCAACACCCTCGCGGGTCGGCCCCATGGCCGGTGGCAGCACCTGGCCCGACTGGGAGTCGGCCGCGTCCCATGTGGCGGGGATGTACTCGTCCCTGATGCCCAGCATGTGCGCGGTCACCTGCCACACGTGCAGATACGCCTCGGCCTCGTCGTCGCCGATCGGGACCTTCCACTCGCGCATCTTGCGCATGGCGTAGGTCGGCAGGGTGTGCCAGGTGACGAGCATGTCGTTCTGGCTGATGGGAATGGTGTCGCCCCAGTGCGGTGACCGCTGGAGCAGATGCCGCACCGCCGCGTGCACCAGACGGGTCTTCACGGAGTTGACCATGCAGGTGCCCTCGGGCCTGTACGCGTCGAGCGCCCCGACTGCGAACCCCAGGATGCTGGTCTTGGCGACGCGGTCCTCCATGTCCGCGCCGCCCTTGGAGTAGTAGACCGAGCGGGCCTCGGCGGGGATGGCGGTGCTGAGCATGCCGCCGCCCACGCCGTTGAGCAGATTGAGGTAGATCCCGCGGGACTTGTTGAACTCGGCGGCGGTCTCCAGCTTGTCCCGGTCCGCCCACGAGGGCAGTTCGCGTGCCTCGTCGATGTACGTCTTGAGGTCCCGCGGCAGTCCCGACGGCAGCGGCTGGTCGTTGCGCTCCCAGTTCCACAGCAGTTCGTTGACCCTGGGCACGTCGCCCCGGTCGAGCAGGTCGGCGACCAGCGGGTCCGTCTCGTCGTCCCACACCCACCTCGGGTCGGCGCCCGCGCCCTTGCCCGCGACCGAACCGCTTGGCGCCCACGTCCAGTTCAGGAGGGTGCGGGCGTGGGCGGGGGCGGCCATGCCGAGCGCGCCCAGCGCGCCCAGGGCCCCGCCCGAGGCCAGCATCTTGCGCCTGCTGACGTGCGTCATTCCTGAACTCCTTCTTGGCACATGTGGTGTCGGGGCATCGCGTGTGTGGTGTCGGGGCGTCACGGGTGTCAGGGGTGTGACGTCGGGGCGGCGCCAACGACACCGACGACGCGGGCGGCCCGGGCCCGGGCGGCGCCGGTCAGGACGGGCGGTTGGTGTCCGGGATCTCGATGCTGATCGGCTTCGCCTCGGACAGGAACAGCAGCGCCGCCTTGCGGAGGAACTCGTCGAAGGTCCAGTACGCCTCCGGTGCCCCGGGGAAGGGGAGCAGTCCCTCGCGTACGGCGACGAAGGGGCCCCAGGCCGTCCGCAGCAGCGGGTCCCAGATGGGCTCCCTGGGGATCTTCAGCCAGCCCGCGATCCGGTCGCCGAGCATGAAGCGGGTGAACGCGCCCAGGATGGGCTTGCTGAGGATGCCGCCGTCGACGGAGGAGCCGAGGTTGAGGAGGATGTCGGCCAGCTTGACGCCCTCGGGTGTCGCGGCGAGCACGGGGTCGAGGACCTGCTCGGCCTGGGAGTCCGCCTCGTCCCACGTCGCGGGGATGTACTCGTCCTGGATGCCGAGCATGTGGGCACTCACCTGCCACGAGTGCAGGAACGCCGTGGACTCGGCGGCGGGGATCGGCACCTTCCAGTCCTTCAGCTTGCGCATGACGGTGGTGGGCAGGCTGTGCCACGTCACCATCATGTCGCGCTGGCTGATGGGTATGTCCTCGTCGGCGGCGCCCGTCCAGTGCGGTGACTGCGGCAGCAGGTGGCGCACTGCCGCGTGCACCAGGCGGGTCTTGACGCAGGTCACGATCATTTCGCCGTCGTCCAGGTAGGCGTTCCGCGATCCGATGTCGTACCCGAGCTTGGCGGTCTTGGAGATGCGGTCCTTCATGTCCGCGCCGCCCTGCGAGTAGTAGACGGCGCGGGCCTCCTTGGGGATGACGGTGCTCATCATGCCGCTGGCGAGCCCGTACAGGACGCCGAGGTAGAGGCCCCGCTTCTCGTTGAAGTCGACGGCGGTGGCGAGCTTGCCCGCCTCGGCCCACGGGGGCAGGCGGCGGGCGCTCTCCATGAAGTCCCGCAGGTCGGCGGGGAGTCCGCCGGGGAGCGGCTGGCCGTTCTTCTTCCAGGTCCGCAGCAGTTCGTTGACCCTGGGCACGTCGCCCCGGTCGAGCAGGTCGGCGACCAGCGGGTCGGCCTCGGCGTCCCACACCCACCTCGGGTCGGCGCCCGCACCCGCGCCCGCGACCGAGCCCTCGGGCGACCACGTCCACGGTGTCTTCGCGTGCGCGGGTGCGGCGGCGCCCAGTGCGCCGAGCGCGCCCAGAGCGCCGCCCGCCATCAACACGTTGCGCCTGCTGACTTCGGCCATGTCCTCGCCCCTTCGTCTGGCTTTGATGCCTTCTCGTCGCTGCTGGTGCCTGCTGGTGCCTTGGGTGCTTCCTGGTACCTGGTGCCTGCTGGTGACCGCGCGGACTTCCCTGATGTGTACAGTGATACGCAACCTGCTTCTTCGTATCATCGATAAGAGCACACGGCCCTGAACGTCACAAGACCTGTGACAGCAACGGCTGTTGGCGGCACCGGTTGAGGCAGAATCAGTCGCCTCGGGAGGAGAACATGGAACCTGCACCATCCGGCCTCATGGCGGGCTCGGACCCGGACTCGCCGTCGCTGCTCGAACGCGCGTACATCGACGCCGTCGAGCAGGCCGACGACGTGGACGAGTCCCGCGCCCGTGTGCTCGACGCGGCCTACGAACAGTTCAGCCTGATAGGCATCCGGCGCTCCACCATGGAGGACGTGGCCCGGCGGGCCGGGGTCTCGCGGATCACGGTCTACCGGCGGTTCACCACGAAGGACACACTGGTCGAGCAGGTGGTGCGCCGGGAGTTCCGCCGCTACTTCGACCAGTTCCTCATCGACATCCAGCAGGCCGAGACCGTCGCCGACCGGGTGGTGCTCGGCTTCGTCAGCTCACTGCGCGCCATCCGGGGCAACCCGCTGATCGGCGGCCTGATGGCCGTGGAACCCGATCTGCTCGTCACGTCCATCATCAGCGACGGCGGACAGACCCTCGCCACCGTGCGGCAGTTCCTCGCGGGGCAGTTGCGCCGCGAGCAGCAGGCGGGCAACGTGTCGCGCGATGTGGACAGCGACCTCGTGGCCGAGATGATGGTCCGCGTCTCCGCCTCGTTCCTGGCCATCCCCAGCCACCTCGTCGACCTCGACGACGAGGCGCATCTGGCGACGGTGGCCCGGCAGTTCCTCGTCCCCATGCTGGAACCGCCGAAGACCGGCACCACCCGCCCCGGGACAGCACCCTCGCCAGACCGGTGAGCGCCACGGCGATGGCCGGAACCCCCTCCTCGCTGACGCACACCATTGAACCCGCCGCGCGGGCCCAGCACACTTCCGGCATGCCGTCACCGATACCGCCGAAACGGACATACAAGAGCTACTTCTCCGACAGCACCCGCTGGGACCGGTACGTGCCACGTGACGACGACATCGTCATCACCACACCTCCCAAGGTCGGCACCACATGGACGCAGCGCATCACCTCCGTGCTGGTCTTCCAGGACACCGCACTGCCGGGCACGCTCCTGGAGGCGAGCCCCTGGCTGGAATGCGCGTTCGTGCCCTTCGAGGCGATACAGGCGGGCCTGGAGCAGCAGCGGCACCGGCGCTTCCTGAAGAGCCACCTGCCCGCTGACGGCATGCCCTTCCACCCTCAGGTCTCCTACCTGGTGGTGGGCCGCGACCTGCGCGACGCGGCCGTCTCGACACACAACCACGCGTTCGGACTCAACGGAGTGCTGACGCAGCCCCTGTGGGTCGACGAGGACGAGGAGGCGCACACCCCGCACCAGCCGACGGTGCCCGCGGACATCCACCCGTTCTGGCGCGACTACTTCACCCGCAGCGCCTTCCCCTGGGAGTCGGACGGCTGGCCGTACAACTCGCCAACGCACCACCTGAGTTCGTGGTGGGCACACCGCGACAGGGAGAACGTCCTCTTCCTCCACTACGAGGACATGCTCGCCGACCTGGACCGCGAGATGCGGCGCGTCAGCGACTTCCTGGGCATTCCCGTCGACGAGAGCATCTGGCCGGGGCTGGTGAAGGCGTGCCTGTTCTCCGACATGAAGTCGCAGAAGGTAGGGCTCTTCGGCGCTGAGATGAACCAGATGCTCTCGAAGTTCGACTTCTTCCACGAGGGCAGGAACGGCCAGTGGCACGAGGTGTTCGCACCGGAGGAACTGACGCTGTTCCGCGCGGCGGAGGCACGTCTGCCCGACGACCTGCGCGCCTGGCTGACGCGCAGCCCCTGACACGGAATCGATTGACTTTCGATCGATACCCATCGATAGTCGATGCATGCATCGACTCTTCATCGCCGTGCTCCGGGCCGGTATCGCCGCATCGGTCCTCGTCGGCTTCTTCGGCCAGATCGTCGTCATACCGACGGTGGCGGCCGACGAGGTGGACCGTTTCCCGCCCTACGCCCCGTTCGCCGCACCCTATGTGACGGTGGCGATCCTCGGCGTCGCCTGCGTGCAGGTCGCGCTGGTCGCGGTGTGGATGCTGCTCTCCATGGTCGAACGCGAGGCCATCTTCACCCCGACGGCCTTCCGCTGGGTCGACGTCATCATCGGCTCCTCGACGGTGGCCACACTGCTGGCACTCGGGGTCACAGGGCATCTGGCCGTGGCCACCATCCCCTCCCCCGACGACGGCATGGACGTCATGAGCGCACTGGCGGCCGCGACGGCGTGCGTGGCCGTGGGGGCGGCGTTCGCGATGCTCGTCGTCATCATGCGCGGCCTGCTGCGCAAGGCGACGGACCTGCAAACGGAGATGGCCGAGGTCGTGTGATGGCGATCATCGTCGACCTCGACCTCCAGCTCGCCAAGCACCACATGTCGGTCGGCGAGTTCGCCACCGCCGTCGGCATCACCCCGGCCAACATCGCGGTCCTCAAGAACGGCCGCGCGAAGGCGGTCCGGTTCACGACGCTCGACGCGATCTGCCGCGTCCTCGACTGCCAGCCGGGTGACGTGCTGCGCTGGGTGCCTGACGAGGAGCCGGAGGTCGGCTGAGGCGTTCCGAGGCGGCGTCTTCTCGGTGCGACGACGCCGCGCGGGTGCGTGGGTCTCCCGGACACATCGGAGCATCTGGGGCACCCGGTACAGAGATGCTCGCGACTGGCGAGCACCGAGCCAGCGCGTACCACCGGGCGCGGCGCTGCCGTGGGTGCAGCGGTCGATCACGGTGTCGTTCTTGTGGCACAGTTCGGCAACTCGGTGAGGACGTGGGGTCCATCCCCGCCGCGGGCGCGGGGAGCAGTCGAACTGGGCGAGTGTGATCGGGTTGCCCTCGGGTCCATCCCCGCGGGCGCGGGGAGCAGGCGAACATCCACACCGGGAAGCCGCCCCAGCGGGGTCCATCCCCGCGGGCGCGGGGAGCAGAACACGTCCGTCAGCGACCATCGCGGCCCGTCGGGTCCATCCCCGCGGGCGCGGGGAGCAGGGGGGCGGTGGGGTCGGCGCCGTCGACGGGGAGGGTCCATCCCCGCGGGCGCGGGGAGCAGCACTACAGCCCGATACCCGACCCCCTGTCGAAGGGTCCATCCCCGCGGGCGCGGGGAGCAGCCGATACCCACTGACCCGTCTCGCGCTGGTATGGGTCCATCCCCGCGGGCGCGGGGAGCAGGAACGAGTAGGACTCGGTCACTGGCTTTCTCCGGGTCCATCCCCGCGGGCGCGGGGAGCAGGCTCGTTGACCTGGGCGTTTAGCTGGAGACGAAGCCCTTCTCAGCAACAAGCAGAGATTCGGACATTTCCACCACCCCACTGAACGAACACCCTCGTGCATCCCGCTAGACGCAGGATACGTACAGGGAATCCGTCAGCGTGATGCCCCACAACACGACCCCGCGCAGAAGCCCGCAGTGCACCGGTTCAGGATGCCAACTCGTGCCCCCTGTTGACTTGCCTCGGGGCCTCTTCATCACCCGGCCTGGACGGCCTTCAGCGCGTCAAGGTCGGCGAGCGGGTCGCCGTCGGCCGGGAGAGGATCGGCGCGGTGCCCGCCGGTGCGCGCGGACGTGAGCGGCCACGGCCGCGAAGGCGCCGAGGGTGAGGAGGACGGCGGCGGTGGTCATGGCCCACGCCATGCCGTGGAGGAAGGACTCCCGCGCGGCGTCGGACAACGCCCGTCCCTGAGGCCCGAGACGTCCGGCGATCTTGAGGGCCCCGCTGATCGAGTCCTCGGCGACGGTGGCCGCCCCGGGTGGCAGATGCGTGGTGGCCGGGGCCATGTGGTCGCGGTAGCCCTCGGCGAGTTGGGTGCCGGACAAGGCTATGCCCAGCGCGGCGCCCAGTTCCCGTGTGGTGTCGTTGACGGCAGAGGCGACGTTCCGTTCGGCCGCGGGCAGGCCCTCCAGTACCTGCGCCGTGGCGGGAACGGCGGCGAGGCCGATACCGGCTCCGTAGAGCGCGGCCCAGCAGCCGAACTCGCCGAAGGGAGAGTCCGTACGGAGAGCCGCCAGGCCCAGGCAGCCGACCGCCATGGCCGCCGTACCCGCGCCCGTGGTCAGGTGGGGCCCCCAGCGCGCGGCGGCCTTGGCGGCTGCCGGTGCCGTGAGCAGCACGCCCGCCGCCAGCGGAAGCAACCCGGCACCCGCGCCGGCGGCGCTCCAGCCCAGGACGTACTGGAGGTACTGCGTGCCCAGGAACAGGAAGGCGAACGCGGTGGAGAACTGGACGGTCAAGGACAGCGCGGCGAAGGCGAAGGCGGGCCGGGCGAAGACCCGCACGTCCAGCAGGGGCCGCGGGTGGCGTGTCTCCCGGAGGGCGAAGGCGGCCGTGGCCAGCGCGCCGCACGCGAAGGACGAGAGGACGAGCGCGTCCGTCCAGCCCCGCTCCGAGCCCTCGATGATGCCGTAGACGACTCCGCCCACCGCCACCGCTCCCAGCGCGGCGCCGATGAGGTCCAGGGCGGCCCTTGCGGGTTGCCCGCCCGGGGGTACCACGGCGGCGGCCAGCAGTAACAGCGCGACGGAGAGGGCCGCGGTGAGTCCGAACACGGCTTCCCACCCGTAGCCCTGCACGAGCGGTCCCGCCAGCATCAGACCGGCCGCCCCGCCTGCCGAGCAGGTCCCCACCCATACCCCGACCGCCGTCTCCCGGGAGCGGCCGGAGAAGAGCACCGTCAGGATCGACAGCGTCGGCGGCATCGCGAGCGCCGCCCCCAGCCCCATCACGGCGCGCGCCGCGATCAGCGCCTCGGGGCCCGGCGACCAGGGCGCCGCGCCCGCGCCCGCGGCCAGCAGCGCCAGGCCCGCCAGCAGGACGCGCCTGCGGCCGAACCGGTCGCCCAGGGCTCCGCCGGGCAGGACCAGGGCGGCCAGGACCAGCGTGTAGGCGTCCACGATCCACGTCTGCTGCGCCTGTCCCGCGCCGATGGCCCCGGCGAGGGCGGGCAGCGCCGCGTACAGCGCCGAAACGGACGCCATGATCAGCGCCAAGGTGGCGCACAGCACGGAGGCCGCCGCGACGAGCCGCCCGTGCCCGGGGCCGTCGTCCTGCTCCGGCGCCGGTGCGCGCGGGTGCGCGTGCCCTCTCACGGGTCGTCCCGGGACGGCGGGGCCTCCCGTGATCGCGGGGCCGGTTCGTCCCACGCCGCCTCCTCGCAGCAGATGTTCCCCTGATGGCACCTGGATGTGCGACGAGCGACGCCGCGGGAGCTCCTCCTCCCCACACACATCGCCTCGCTCCGGGCAACGTCCCGCCCGGCGGGCGGGGTCGCAAGGGACGCCGGGGCGCGGGCAGCGTGCACGGAGTGAAAGGGCACGAGGCGGGTCCGGGGCGAGGCCCGGTACGGGTCGTGCGGGCTGGGGCAACGACGAACCGCCATGGACAGACGGCCGGTTGGGCCGCGTTCAGGCCGTAGATGCCGACGTTCACCACGTTCACGCGGTGGGCTGCCGGTGCGGGTTGTCGCCGTCCTCCCCGTCACGGTGTGCTGGACGCGCACCCCTGCGGCGGACCGCCCTTCGGGCGGTCGGGGTGTGCTGACCTCCACCGGCGCCTGGCAACAGGTCGAGCAACTCGTCCAGGGACGGCTGGAGCGGGCCCGGCAGGCCCTCGGGAACGCTCCGGCCCCCGCGCCCGTGACCGCCGTCCTGCGCCAACTCGCCCACCGAGCCTCTGTGAGGACGACATGAGCACCGGCGAACCCATCCAGGTGCGCATCCCGCCGCTGTACTGCCCCATCCCTCCGGCAATCCATCCCCAGCACGCCGACATGCAGCACCGGTCCATGGAATGGATGACGCGGTACGGTTTTTGCTCCGACGAACCCTGCCGAGTGCGCACAGCCTCGATCAACGGCGCCGAGTTCGTCGCCCGCATGACACCGGCAGGGGACCGGGAGCGCATGCAGGTGTTCGCCGACTGGGCGCATCTGTCGCTCCTCTTCGACGATCTCTACGATGCGCTGCCCGACGCGTCAGCGAGCACGGCACTGTGCGACTTCACCGGGACCGCGGTCAAGGTGATGCGCACCTTCGAGGCACCCGAAGCGTCGCTGATGCCCGACGACAGCCCCTTCACCGCCCCACTGCGCGATCTCGCACGACGCACCCACCGGATCGCCACCCCGGTACAGCTGCGCCGCATGGTCGAGGCCCAACGCCTGTGGCTCTCGTGCGTCGCCTGGGAAATCGCCTGCAAGCCCCGGGCCCACCTCCTCGGCCTCAACGACTACATCGTCCTGCGGATGGGCACCGTCGGCGGAACCGCGACCTCGTCCTGGATCGAGATCCTCAACGGCACCGAGGCCCCCGACCACGAAATGGACTCCCCCCTGGTCCGCGCGCTGGCCGAGTCCGCAGGGCTGATCGTCGGAATGGACGAGGACCTCTACTCCTACGGCAAAGACCTGTGGCACCAACGGCATGACGGCACGCCGTTGCTCAACTTCGTCGGCGTCACAGCCCATGAACTGGGCTGCACCCACGAGAAGGCCCTCCTCGAAGTCGCCGCCATGCGGAACCAGCTCATGTGCCTGTTCCTGGCCCTGCGCGACCGGGCACTCCGCCACGCCGGGCCGGCGCTCACGCGCTACGTCACCGACCTCGGCCACTACATCCGCGCAAACGCCGACTGGGGCACGAGCGCCGGCCGGTACCGCAACCCCGACGGACGTTCCCCCGACGCCGTTTCGATCCGCCACGAGTGGACGGACGACGCACCGGACTTCTCCGGTGAACCGCTCCCCCTTCCGGCGATCGCATGGTGGTGGCACCAGTTGCGGCCCGACCGTCCCCGGACGCTCACGCGCGGTGTGTGCGTCCGGTAGGCACACGGCCATCGGCCCCTCACCCGGAGGCGGAGAACCTGTGCGCGAGGTCGCGCAGGCGGGTCACGGCCGTGGCCGCGTCGGTGCCGGTGAGGGGGGTGCCGGGCAGCCGGCTCAGGCGCTCGACCTGGTCGGCGAAGCGCAGGTACTCCCGGTGTGCGTGTTCCCGGCAGGCGAGACACGTGACGCTCTCCGGCAGCGCCGAGGTCATCGCGTAGGGCACCTGGCGCCCGCACCCCGTGGTGACGACGCTCGGTGCGTCAGGCACGCGGCCCAGCGTCGAGCCGATCAGGTTGCGCACATCGGGGCCCGCCCGCACCACCTTCCGCTCCACGTGAATGTGCGGATCGCCCTCGCTCATCCGTGTCCACACCTCCGTCCCCGGGCCAGGGTAGTGCGCGTCAGTCCGCCGAGAGTGCGGATCAGTCCGCCGCCGACGCGAGTTGACGGCGGATCAGCTCCTGGGTGAGCCCCACCGTCGCGAGCAGGTCCTCGCGCCGCGCGCCGAGACTGGAGCGCACCGACAGCCCGTGCCAGAGGGACTGCACGAGCCCGGTCAGGGCCGTCGCGTCGGTCCCGGCGGCGAGTTCGCCGTCCCGGACCGCCCGCTCGACGCGTGCGAGGAGTATCCCCTCGTTCGCGTCCTGGAGTTCCGCGAAGTACGCACCGGCGTCGAGCGTGCTCGTGCTGTCGGTCATCACGGCGCTGCTGCTGAGGCACCCGGGGTGTGTGTCACGTGGCTGGGTGAACTCGTGGACCGAGTCGGTGAGGACGCGGACGATGACGGCCTCGATGCCCTTCTCGGCGACGGCCCGCTCGTAGATCTCCCCGTACCGCCCGGCGTAGGTGCGCACCGCCTCCTCGAACAGCCCGGCCTTGCTGCCGAAGGTGGCGTAGAGGCTGGAGGTGGAGAGTCCGAGTGCCGCGGTGAGCGCGCGGGTCGACGTGCCGGAGTAGCCGCGTCGCCAGAAGAGGCGCGCTGCGTCGAGGACCGCGCGGTCGCGGTCGAAGGCGCGTGGTCGTCCACGGGTTCGCTGGGGCACGGTTTGCATTGTAGAGCGTCTGCTCCATAATGGCTTTATGGAGCAGACGATTCAGAAAAAGCTGCCGGTCGGCGAGGACAGTTGGGTCACGGTCGACGTGTACGGGGAACCGGAGGCGCCGGGCCTCGTCGTCGTCCCTGGCGCGATGAGCGACGCGCACGCGTGGCGCCGTGTCGCGACGGCCATCGACGCCTGGCCCTCGGTGGCGGTCGTCAACCGCCGGGGCCGCGCCCCCTCAGGGCCGCTGACCAGCACATATTCACTGCGGACCGAGGTCGAGGACCTCGGCGTGGTCCTCGACGAGTTCCACCGCGCGAAGGCGCTCTTCGGCTGGAGCTACGGCGGCCTGATCGCCCTGCTCGCGGCCGACGAGCGCCCGCTGCGCCAGGTGATCGCCTACGAACCGGTGATGGCCCCGTTCGGCTCCCACGCGCTGCCGGATCTGAAGAGCGCCGAGGAGACGGCGGACTGGGACAGCGTCGTCAGCATCGTGATCCAGCGGATATCCGGACTCGACGCGGCACATGTCGACGCCCTGCGTGCCGACCCCCAGACCTGGGCCGCCCTGTGCGCCCTGAGCAGGCCGGCGCACGCCGAACTCGCCGCGCTGAACGCGACGCCGCCACCGGACGCGATGGCGCGACGCGCCGACCGCGTCGATCTGATCGTCGGCCGCCTCAACCACGGAACGGCCCCCTACGGAACGTCGTTCGACGACGTCAGGGAGCGCGTCCCGCGCGCCGGGGTCCACGAACTTCACGGGCAGGGCCACATGGCGCACCTCCAGGCGCCGACGGAGCTGGGCCACCTGATCAACAGCCTCGCCGTCTCCGGTCAACCGTCCTCCCCGCCGGGCGACGGCGCGCCCCGGAGGGACGCCCCGTAAGGTCCGAGGCGCACGCCCCGCATCCGCCCCGCGCCCGCCCGCCCGCCCGACAAACCGGTTCTACGGGTGATCTCCGGCGGCCCGAGCACCGCGCGGAGAGGAAAACACGGCAATCACCTGCCCTTCCCGCACCAAGGTCGGCACAATGATGCTGTGCCGGACTTCGTGGAACTGGCGTTGGACGACGGGCTCTTCCTCCGGCTGGAGGTCGCCCCTGTGAACGGCTCGGCCGGAGAGGGCACGGGCGAGAGGGGGGATCAGGACAGCGACGCCGCGGCGCACGCGGACGACGACATGCCCGACGGATTCGGCGGCGTCACCCCCGTCGGACGCGGCCGTACGCCTCCCCTCCTCTCCCCCGACACGCTGGAGACCGCGCTGCGGCCGCTCGGCCCCCTCCTCCAACGCGTCCACGACAGTCTGATGGCGGCCCCGGACCCGCCCGACGAGGTCAGCGTGTCGTTCGGCCTGCAACTGGGCCACGATCTGCGCCTCGGCGTCGTCGGCGTGAACGGGCAGGCCAGCATGAACGTCAGCGCCTCCTGGCACCGTGCGGGGCGGACCTGACCTTGGGCTGGTTCCGGATTCCCGCTGCCGAGGCGGCCGACGGCGCACGCCGGGCGCTGGTGGGGCTGCTCGCCGACGGCACCCGCAAGACCTCGGGGGCCGGTGTCTGCCTGCCAGGACGGCGCCTGCTGACCTGCGCGCACGTGGTGAACGACGCGCTGGGCCTGGACTTCTTCGAGCACCGCCACCCGGGCCAGGTCACCCTGGAGGCCGTCTTCCCCGCGTTCGGCCCCGACCACTCCTACGAGGCGCGGCTGACCACCTGGATCCCGCCCCGCGCGACGGGCGGCGCGGGCGGACCCGTCGCACCCGGCGCGCACGAGTGGGCCGGTGACCTGGCCGTGCTGGAACTGGCCGAAGAGCCGCCGCTCGCCCTGCCGCCCGTGCGCTGGCAGGAGATGACGGCGGGACAGGAGGTGCGGAGCTGGTACGGCGGCGGGCAGGAGTTCAGCTACGCCGATGTCCGCGTCGGCGCCTGCGACGGGCGCATCGGCTATCTCGACGGACAGTTGTCGGGCGCGGCCATCGGCCCCGGCTACAGCGGCGGACCCCTGTGGTCGGTCCAGGACAACGCCGTCGTCGGACTGGTCGCCGGACAGGTCACCCCGCCGCCAGGGGCGCTCACCGCGCGGCACGTGGTGCGCCGTAGCTGGGGCTTCACCCGGCAGACCATCGCCGTCGAGCTGGAGCGGGCCGGGGCCGCCGGGCCGGCGGAGGAGCCCGGCGCGGACATTCTGGCTGACCCCCTGACGGACGACGGGGACACCGTCCGCGACCTGCTGCTGGTCCCCCTGCTGACGCTGCTCGGCGACCCCCAGGCACGCGCCTCGCACAGCAGGGCGCTGGCCGCGCAGTTCGGGCTCGGGCACCCCGCCGACGGCTCGGCACCGTCCGTCGAGGAACTCGCGGCGCTGCTCGTCTCACGGGAGCGCGCCCTGCCGACGCTCGCCGAGTCGGTGGCCGCCGGGATCTCCTCGCCGCAGCAGCGCAAGGAACTGGAACGCCTCCTCTCCTACGGGCGCCTCGCGCCCTCCAGCCGTCTGCTGTCCCTCTCCGAACACCGTCATCTGCTGGGCAAGCTCCGCCCCGTCGCCGCCCGCGATCCAGCGCTGCTGCCCCGCGCCGCGCGCGCCGCGGTGCCGTACGTGGACCTCCCTGAACCGCTGCGCGCCGCCCGTATCCCGGACACCGGGCTGGACGCCGCCGTGCGGGCGCTGGAGGGGTTCGGCGACAGCGAGCCGGTGCCCGACGGCACGCCGGGGGTGCCCGCGCTGCTGCGCGTCGTCGAGTACGTGGCGGCGGGCTGCGGCGGCCGGGAGACGGACGCGTTGCAGGGGTGGGGCATGTGGGTGGCGGGACGGCTGGGCATCCACGAGGCGGCCCTCGCCGAACGCCGCCGGGACGCCGCCGTATGGGCGGGCGGCCAGGAGCGGCGGCGGGCGCGCGTGCTGGTGGCGCTGACGCGGCACCGGGAGGACCCCGTCGACCGGTGGCGCTGTGTGCTGTGGCGGACGCGGCCCGACGGCACGACGGCCCGCGCCTCGACGGGCGACGACCGGCCGCGGACCGGCGAGGAGATCGCCCGCCTCGTGCGGGAGGTGGCCAGCGGCGAACAGCCGGGCCAGGCCGTGCCGATGGTGGAGGTCGTCGTCGGCCGGGAGCAGTTGCACCTGCCCGTGGACGAGTGGGACGGCGCCGGTCCGGCGGAGATCGTGCCCGCGGCGCTCGGTGAGGATTTCCACGTCGTGCTCCGCTGTCCTGAGCCGCGCCGCCGCTCCCGCGCGGGCACCAGCGAGTGGCGGCGCCGCTGGGCGAGCCGGATGTGCGGGCAGCACCTCACCGTCGACGACAGGTTCGGCACGGAGCGGGAGGTGATCCGGCTGCTCAAGACCAGCCACCGCGACTGCGCCCGTGTCGTGGTGCACGGCCCGCCCCGGCTGCGTGCCCGGATGCTGGACCTGTGTCTGGCGATGGGCGTGCCGGTGGTGCTGTGGGACCGCAGGGCCGAGGGGTTCGGGGACCGGCGCCGCCTCGACGCGACGGGGCCAGAGGACGCGCTGGAGGAGCTGCCGGAACGGGTCCGCTGTTTCCGCGTGGAGGCGTTCGGCGCTCCGGACGAGGCGCTGTCGGGCCGCCCCGCGCTGGTGTGGGAGGACGCGGAGGTGCCGTTGCCCGAGGAACTGCGGCTGACCGACCCCTGGGAGAGGACGGAGACGGGATGAGCGAGAACGGGGACTGGCGGCTCTTCCGCGGCGACCGCACGGCGCGCCGGGTCGACTTCCCGCAGGCGCCTCCGTGGCGGCGCTTCCCGCCGGGCGCCGGAGCGGAGGCGGGCCATCCGCGCGAGCGCGCCTATCTGATCGGCCGCGCGGAGTCCGATGTCGTCAACGCGGCGCTGCATCTGCGGCGGCCCCTGCTGGTGACGGGCCACCCGGGCACCGGCAAGTCGTCCCTCGCGCACGCCATCGCGCACGAACTCATGCTGGGCTCGGTGCTGAAGTGGCCGGTCAACAGCAGGTCGGTGCTCAAGGACGCGCTCTACGGCTACGACGCGATCGGGCGGCTGCGCGAGACCCATCTGCGCCGGGAGCGCGGCGGGCCCGAGCCCGACATCGGCACCTTCGTGCGCCTGGGCCCGCTGGGCACAGCGCTGGTGCCACGGGAGCGGCCCCGGGTGCTGCTCGTCGACGAGCTGGACAAGGGCGACGTGGACCTGCCCAACGACCTGCTGACCGTCTTCGAGGAGGGCGAGTTCGAGATCCCGGAACTGGCCAGGCTGCCCGAGGAGCAGTCCGAGGTGCGGGTGATGACGCACGATCCGGACGACGCCCAGGTGCCGGTGGTGCGGGGGCGGATCCGCTGCGGTGAGTTCCCCGTGGTCGTCATCACGAGCAACGCGGAACGGGACTTCCCCCCGGCCTTCCTGCGCCGGTGCGTACGTCTTGACCTGCCCGATCCTGACGAGGAGCGGCTGCGCGGCATCCTCGCGGCGCATCTGGGCGAGGAGGCGCTGGACGGGGTGGAGGACCTGCTCCAGACCTTCCTCAACCGCCGCGCGCCGGGCGAGCTGGCAACCGATCAGCTCCTCAACGCGGTCTTCCTCCGCATGGGCGGAGTGGACCTGGACGCGGAAGGACTGCTGGAGGCCGTACTGCACCGGCTCGGCGGAACGGTGTAGCGCGGTGCCGGGGCGCGCGCTGCGGGTGTTCGCGGAGGCCGGTGTTCCGCTGTCCGCCGAGGAACTGCTCGACGTGCTGTGGCTGGCGTCCCGGCTGCCCTCCGGCGCGCGGGCGCCGCTGGCGCGCTCCCTGGGCATTCCGGTACCGGGGGACGGCCAGGAGGGCGACGGGGACGGCGCGGACACCGGGACCGCCGGGGGTACAGACCCGGCCGAAGCCACGCCCCGCGAGACGCACGCCGACGAGGCGCCAGCGCGCAAGCCCGCCCCCTCCGCGCCGCCCCTGGGCAGCGCGGGCCCGCACCGTGCCGTTGGCGGCGCCCCGCGGCAGGCCGGTGCCCTGCACGCGACGGCGGGCCCAGGCCGGCGCGAGGGGCGGCCGAGCCGCCCGGCCCCCGCACCCGCCAGACCGGCGCTTCCCGTACGGGTGCCGGAGGACAAGGCGCTGGGCGGGGACGGTCTCATCATCAGCCGTGCGCTGCGCTCCCTGAAACAGCGTCACCCCACGGGCCATCGCGGGGAACTGGAACTCGACGAGGACGCCACGGCCGCCGTCATGGCCGAGACCGGCATCCCAGACACGGTGGAGCGCCCCGCACGCGAACGCTGGCTCGACCTCGCGCTCCTCGTCGACGACGGGGTCTCGATGCTGCTGTGGCGACGGCTCGCCACCGAACTGCGGGTGCTCCTGCAACAGCTGGGCGCCTTCCGCGACATCAGGGTGTACGGCCTCGACAGCCGCCGCGAGGGTCCGCCCCGGCTGCGGTCCCGCCCCTTCTCCCCCGCGCCCGCCACGCTGTCCACCGCGTCGGTCGCCGACCCGTCGGGCCGCACCCTCGTGCTGGTCGTCAGCGACGGCATCGGGGGCGCGTGGCGCGACGGGCGGATGTACGGGGTACTCGCGAGGTGGGCGCAGCACTGCCCCACCGCGATCCTGCACGCGCTGCCGCCGCACATGTGGGACAGCTCCGGCATCCGCACGGGCGTCTGGCAGGTGGCCACACCACGGCGGGGCGCGGCGAACACCACGTGGCAGGTGTCGGACCTCTATCTGCCCGCTGAGCTGGCCGCGTTCGACGGGGTTCCCGTGCCCGTGCTCGAACCGGAGCCCGAGGCACTGAGCGCCTGGGCGAGGCAGCTCTCCTCACCGGGGGCGAGCAGACCGCTGCCGCTGTGGACCCCGGAGGAGGCGCCTGGGGCTCGCGGCGGCCCCGTCGTCCCAGGGACGGGAGCCGGAACGGACACCGGTTCACACCTGGGGCACGGTGCCGGTGCCGGCTCCGCCCCCGGCCGGGGTGCGCGGGCCGACGGGTCCGTGCGGGCCGCGGAGGCCGTGCTCAGGTTCCGCGACGCGGCCTCCCCCGAGGCGTACCGGCTGGCGGCACATCTGGCGGCCGTCGCTCCCCTGTCCGTCCCGGTGATGCGTCTGGTGCGGTCCGCCGTGCCGGGGAGGGTCGGCACGGCGCACCTGGCCGAGGTGTTCCTCGGCGGGCTGATGCGGCACACGGGCACGGCCGACAGCGCGCTGCCGCTGCCCCACCAGACCTTCGACTTCATCGAGGGAGCCCCGGAGATCCTGCTGGACACGGCGCCGCCGATCGAGCTGCTGCGCACCAGCCGCACGGTCGCCGAGCGGCTGCGGCACCTGGTGGGCGCCTCGCCCGACTTCCCCGCCTGGCTCGCGCACCCGGGCGGCACGAGCGCGATCCAGCCGGGCGCGCGGCCCTTCGCCTGGCTCGACGACCGGCTGCTGGCTCACCTGGGCGCCGGGCCCGTGGCCCCCGCCCCTGCTCCAGCGCCGGCGCGCTCCCCGTACGCGCTGCCGCTGCCCCCGGAACTCGACCCGCTCGCCTCCTGGCCCGCGCTGCGCCCGCAGGACTTCCAGTCGGCCGGTCCGTACACGCTGCGCATGCGCAGCGACGCTGCGGGCAAGGCCGTGGCCTACATCGGCGAGGACGACACGGCCTCGCGGGCGCTGATCCGGGTCTCGCGCAGTTCGGACTGGCCCACGGCGCGGGAACTGCTCTCCGTGGAGCGCGAGGCGCTCCAGCGGATGGACGGCAGCTACGCGCCCGCGCTCCTCGACAGCGATCTGCGGGCCAGCCCGCCCTGGCTCGCGCTCGCCCTCCCGACGACGGCGGCCGAGGACCCGGCGGCCACGCTCCGCGCGGTGACCCAGGCGGCGGGGCCGCTCCTCGACTCGGTGCTGTTCCTGCGGCTCGGCCTCTTCCTGGCCCGCGCGGTCAGGACGTGCCACGCGCGCGGACTCGTGCACGGTTCGCTGACGCCGCAGGACGTGCTGGTCACCGAGGACGGGGTGACCATCGTCAACTGGAGCTCGGCGTGCGTCGACGGGGTCTCCAGCGCCCTGCCCCAGGCCGTTCCGCTCGACACCCCGTACCGGGCGCCGGAGGTCTCGTACTGGCCCGATTCCAAGACGCCCGCCGGCGACGTGTACGCCCTGGGCACGATCCTCGTGGCCGCGACGACGGGCCGCACCTGGCGGCACTTCCAGCGCGACAGCCTCCTGCTCTCGGCCCAGTTCCGCCGGCTGCCCGCCGCGCTGCGCGAAACGCTGGCGGACTGCATCAGGACGGACCCTGCCGCGCGGCCCTCGGCGCACGAGGTGGCCGAGGTCTTCGAGGCGCACCTGCCCGAACCGCTGCCCGACGAGTACGGGCCCGCGCGTGAGCACCGCGACGGCCATGTGCCGCCACCGCCAGGGCCCGAGGAGCCCGGGACGAACGGCCACGGAGAGCGGCGTCAGCGCCTGCTGGCGGCCGTGCGTGCCCCGCTCCCGTCGGCGAAACGGATCACGGTGCTGAGCCCCAAGGACCAGATGGGCTCGACGACGGTGGCCGCCACGCTCGGTGCCGTGCTCGCGCAGGAGCGCCGGGACCGGGTGCTCGCCATCGACACCGCCGCCTACTCTGGCGCGCAGATCCATCTGAGCCGGAGGGTATACCGCAACACCTCGGCGGTGTTCGGGGACCTCGTGACCTCGCTGGACAGCGTGCGCGAATACGAGGACCTGCGGCTGTTCGTCTCCGAGCAGCGCTCGGGTCTCGCGGTGCTGGCCAACGACGACGAGCACCTCGCCAGGCGGCCGGCGCCGGTGCGGGGCGACGACTACCGCCGCATCGTCGAACTCGCCGCTGCCCACTACCGCATCGTCCTCACCGACACCGACCCCCAGCATCTGCTGACGGACACGGTGGACATCGCGGACGCGGCGGTCATCGTGGTGAAGGCCGACTGGATCGGCCTGCGGGACGCGGCGCGGGCCCTGGACCGGCTGCGGGAGCTGGGCCGCGGGTCGCTCGCGGAGCGGACCGTCGTCGTGCTGAACCGGGCGGCCAGCGACGACGGCGACACCGAGCACGCCCGGCCGCTGGCGGGCCGCTGCCGTGGCACGGTCACCATCCCCTACGACCGGCATCTGTCCGTGGGCAGCGTCGTCGAACTCGACTGGCTCGAACCCGCCACCTACGACGCCTTCCTCCAGCTCGGCGCGCTGCTGCTGAGCTGACATGGCCCGGCCTGACCGGCCTGACCGGCGGCAGGCCGCGCCGCCCGGAACCCGGGGTCCGGGCGGCGCGGAACCGTCCTACTCGCCACTCGCCTCGATCATGTCAGCGCGCTCGACGATCTTCACACGCTCGCGGCCCTGCGGTTCGCCCAGGGCCCGCTCCGCCGCGTCCAGGCGGTACCAGCCGTCCCACGTGGTGAAGCGGACGTTCCGCTCGGTGAGGAACGCCTCCACGGCCTCGGGCGCCGGCGAGGCGGGCGTGTGGAGGCGGCCGTTGGCGTGGTCGTCCAGCAGGTTGGCGACCGTTTCATTGGCGTCGCCCTTGGTGTGGCCGATCAGGCCCACGGGGCCGCGCCGGATCCAGCCGGTGACGTACGTGGACTGGAGGTGCTCGCCGGACTCCTGGATGACCCGGCCGCCCTCGTCCGGCACCGTGCCCGACTCGATGTCCCAGGGCAGCTTCGGCAGCTTGTCGGAGAGGTAGCCCACGGCGCGGTAGACGCCGGTGACGTCCCACTCCTTGAAGGTGCCGGTGCCCTTGACGTTGCCGGTGCCGTCGAGCGCCGTGCGCTCGGTGCGCAGGCCGACGACCTTGCCGTCCTCGCCGAGGATCTCGGCCGGTGACTCGAAGAAGTGCAGGAACAGCTTGTGCGGCCGGTCGCCGACGTCGCGGATCGCCCAGTTCTCCAGCGTCTTGGCGACCATGTCGGCCTGCTTGTTGGCGCGCCGGGTCGCGATCGAGCCCTCGTCGTAGTCGATGTCCTCGGGGTCGACGATGACCTCGATGTTCGGGGAGTGGTCCAGCTCCCGCAGCTCCATCGGGCTGAACTTGGCCTGCGCCGGGCCGCGGCGGCCGAAGACGTGGATCTCCTTGGCCCTGTTGGCCTGGAGGCCCTCGTGGACGTTCGGCGGTATCTCGGTCGGCAGCAGCTCGTCGGCGGTCTTGGCCAGCACGCGGGCCACGTCCAGGGCGACATTGCCGACGCCGAGGACGGCGACCTTCTCCGCCGTGAGCGGCCAGGTCCTGGGCACGTCCGGGTGCCCGTCGTACCAGGAGACGAAGTCCGCGGCGCCGTAGGAGCCGTCCAGCTCGATGCCGGGGAGGGGCAGCTCGCGGTCGGCCGTCGCGCCGGTGGCGAAGATCACGGCGTCGTAGAAGGCGCGCAGGTCGTCGACGCTGATGTCGGTCGGGTAGTCGACGTTGCCGAAGAGCCGGATCTGCGGCTTGTCGAGCACCTGATGGAGGGCCTTGACGATGCCCTTGATCCGGGGGTGGTCGGGGGCGACCCCGTAGCGGATCAGGCCGAACGGTGCGGGCATGCGCTCGAAGATGTCGATGGACACACCGGGCTCGGCGGCCACGTCGGACTTGAGCAACGCGTCGGCGGCGTAGATCCCGGCGGGGCCGGATCCGACGATGGCTACCCGCAGGGGGCGGGGCATGGTCAGGTTCCCTTCGAGCGAGGACAGGCTTGATCAAATCCTAAACTTAGGCAAACCTAAGTCGGTAGCCGGGTCCTCTTTATGACCCCATAAGGCGAGCTTATGCCGAGATTCGGGGAGCCTACCTCCCCGCACGGCCGGACGCGGAACCGTTCACATGGCGGACCAGCCACGCCATGAGCGCGTCCAGCCCGTGCGCCGTCGCGAGGACCTCGTCGACGGCCCCGGAGGTGTGCAGCGAGCCGTCGCTCCCGAGGTGACGCGCCGCGATCAGCGACCGGTGGCGCAGCAGGACCGCGCGTGACGGGTCGCACACATAGCCACGCGGGGCCCGCTTCATCACGTCCCCGGAGATCTCGTACCCCTTCGCCGCCAGCTCCCCGACGACGGCGGCCAGCTCACGGCCGCTCCCCTCGGCGGCGACGGCCGCGCGGAAGCTGTCGACCTGACCCGGATCGGGATACCACCAGGCACCCTGGACCCGCAGCCCGTCGAGATCGAAGCGCAGGCCGATCTCGACCTTGCGGCCGAGCCTGATCACCCCGACCTGGTGCTGCCACCACCAGGAGTTGGTGCGGTAGTGCCAGACGGAGAAGTCCTCGTAGCGGGGATCGGCGTCCGCCACATCGCTCAGCAGCGCGATCATGGGCTGCCTGACGAGCTGCTCCCGCTCACCCCGGTACCGCTCGCGCACCGCGTGCGACGGCTCGCCCTCCAGGTGGAGCAGCACCTCCACGGCCCGTTCCGGCCAGCCGGTGAACAGTGCGCACATACGCGCACACTAGCCGAGCCGCGCGCCCTGCGGAGGCCTTCGGGACGACGGTCGCGGAAGGGCCCCGCGCCGGGCGAGGTGCCAGGAAAGCAGCGTCACCCGACGGGGTGGCAGTGCGGTCCTTCGGGCTGCGTGGACGCTGCTAAGGTGCAGCCATTCTCGGCTCCGAATCGGATCGCGGGAGCCTTGTCCGTGACCGGTCGGCGATGGGGCTTCCGTGCTTGGAAGGATCGGCGTGAACGGCTCCTGGACGTGGCGGAAGGCGTCTGCCAGTGACACCTCCGGCAATCAGTGCGTAGAAGTGGCGTGGACGGGTCGAGCCGTACTCGTACGCGATTCCAAGGAGCCCGATCGCGCTCCGCTCAGCTTCGCCCCGGCCTCCTGGCAGCGTTTCCTCGCCGCCCCCTCGCAACAGGACGACACCTTCTCCGCTGAGAGGTGATGCGGTCCGCCTCGGGTGAGCGGACCGCACCGTCACTGCGACCGGCCCGTTCGTGACCGGTCCGTGTGCGACCGGCTTATCGTGGGGTTCCCATCCGCCCCGCCAGCGTCAGTCCCGCCGTGGCGATGGCTCCCGCAGCCGCCCGGCCGATGTCGTCCGGTACGAGAACGAGGACGGCGACCGCCGCCGCGAGCGAGGCGACGGCGATGGTGACGGCGGTGAGCGCGTTGACCCGCGGAAGCCGGGGAATCTGCTGCGGCTTTCCGTGCGGCGCTGGTTCTTGTGGCACTCCTGCTTGCGGCACTGATTCTTCACTGGATGAGGACATGCGTACTCCTGATGGCCCGGGACTTTTGTGGTGCCATTCAGGGACCGGCCGCTTGCAGACGACCGACCCCAACAAGGACGTGCCCAAGCACCTATGTGATCACCCGTCAGTCTTGGGGAATGAAACACGCTCTGATACGTGATCATGCGCGTCGTCCGCTCTCCGACGGGAGCAGGTCGCAGTGTCGGCACTCTCATTAAGGAGATCGCCCATTTGCGATCCGGCGACACGCTACCTAGCAGATTGGCGTTTAACATCCTCGCGCAGGGAAAAGAACAGTGCACGAGACGGCAACGGAGTCTGCCCCGGAAAGGCCGCCCTGAACAGGGAGGATTTTCCGCCGCCCGGCAGACGGAGGCCCTCTCCTTGGACGCCGACCTCCGGTGGCCCGGGCGGTTCGGCATCAGGGCGAACTCGTTGCAGCGAGTGCGCCCTCTGTGGCTTCGCTCGCGCGGAGCCACAGTCCTGTGCACCTTCCAGCCCTGCCCCTACGCCCTGCCTGTGCTTCCGTGCGCTCCCCGGTGAGCCGCCGTACGGCCCGGCGGCGCGCGGCGGAACTCCCGGCGAACGGATCATGACGTCGGTTCGCCCGGCGGGACCGGCGGCTCGTCGTGCCCCGTCCCGTCGGCGAGACGCAGGAACATGTCCAGCGCCGCCTCGTCCTTGACGGATCTCGCCTCAAGGTCCCAGAAGTAATCGAGATAGCGCGCGGCGTCCCCGGGAGTCGTGCTGATGGCGGCCTCGCTCAGGTTCTCGATGTAGACCAGCGAGGGCATCTCCTCGGTGAACTCGAAGAGAGTGAAGGAGTGTGCCGACGCCGGGTGGGCGCCCTCCCTGAACGGGTAGACCATCACGCTGATCTGCGGTCTCGCCGCCAGCTCGGCGAGGCGGCGGAGTTGGGCACGCATCACGCCGTCGCCGCCCACACGCCGTCTGACGACGGACTCGTCCAGGATGAAGAAAAACTCCGCGTCCTCCTGTTCGAGCACTTCCTGACGGATCATGCGGGCCTCGACCATGCGCTGCATGTCGGAGGCCAGGCGCTCCGGCGTGTACGTGCGCATGATGGACGCGGCGTACTCCTCCGTTTGCAGCAGACCGGGTACCGCGAGCGGCTGGAAGCTCCGGGACACCGTGGCAGAGGATTCCATGGCCAGGAACTCGAGGAATTCCTTGTCGAAAATGTCCCGGTACTCGGTGAAGGGCATCTTCCGGCTCGCCCGCGCCATTTCCAGAAGCAGCTCCACCCGCTCGCTCTCCGTTATCCGGTACAGAGCGAGCAACTGCCGCAGGTCGTTGGTGGAAACGCCCACCTCGCCCGCCTCGATGCGCAACAGTTTGCTCGGCGACCACTCCATGTGCTGGGCGACACTCTTCTGTGTGAGCCCGGCGGTCAGCCTCGCCTCACGGAGTTCGGTGCGCAGCCGCAGGCGCTGCACCGCCGCACTCCCCTTCAACGGCACCACCATGCGGCATCCCCCAATCTGCTACACAGCCGATTGTGGCACCACCAACTGCAGAGCAGCAGACCACAATCACGCACAAACTCCACTGCCCTGCGACAGTTCTCGCGCGCGGCCTCGAAACCGCGCGGAGCACCACGACGGCCCGTCGCCCCACCGGTGCGGTGGCGCGACGGGCCGTCGGATCAGCGGGCCCTCGGATCAGGGGTCGGCGTGGTGGGCGGATCAGCGCTTGAGGGGCAGCGTCCCGCAGTTGGACGTGGCGGTCCTGCCCGAGAGGCGGTCGGTCAGCCAGGAGATCGCGTCGCCCTGGTCGGTGATGAGAGGGACCAGGTGGTTGGTGAGAATCTTGTCCCCGAGGTTGGGCAGCTTGAGCCCTTCGTAGGTGACGTTGCCGCCCTTGCCGCACCAGTCGACGGCCAGTTGACGCGCCTGCTCGTGGGGCACGATGTCGTCCTCGACGCCGGTGGCCACACGTACCGGCACCGCGGGCTTGAGGGTGCCGATGCGCTGCTTGTCGAGCGCGGCCTGTGCGCGGGGGTCGGCGGCGATGATGTCGCCGAGGGAGTCACCGCTGTTGGTCCACTTGGTGCTCTTGGTGAAGCCGTAGCCGAAGATGGCGTCGCCGACACACATGGTGGACGTGTCCTTCAGCGCCTCCCTGCCGGTCTCGTTGACATGTGCGTCGACGATCGCCTTCAGGTCGGGGTCGGACTGCGCGAAGCCGTTGATGGACCAGCCCAGCGCACCGGCCAGCGCGCTCCCGTCGATGCCCTTCATGACCGCCGTCAGATCAGCGGGAGGCGCGCCCGAGTAGGCGCCGACGAGCTTGACGTCGGGCGCGTAGGAGGGTTGCAGCTCGGCGGCGGAAGCGCTGGCGCCGCCGCCCTGGCTGTAGCCGTACACACCCACCCGGGATTCGGCGGTGACGGAGGCACCCGGGACGGAGCGCGCCGCGCGTGCCGCGTCCAGCAGGGCGTGGCCCTGGTCGAGACGGTTGACGTAGGTGTGCAACCGGTCGGTGGCACCGAGGCCGACGTAGTCGGTGACGACCACGGCCGCTCCGGTCGACAGCAGACGGTAGATCGCCAGGTCCTCGTAGGCGACGGAGACGGTCTCGCGGCCCAGGGTCAGCGGGTTCTGGAGCGCCAGCGAGGGCGCGCACTGGTCTCCCTGGCCCATGGTGCCGGAGGCCACCGCCACGAGCGGGCGGGGCCCGTCGCCCTTCCACTCGGCCGACGGTTCTATGTAGGCGCCCGTGACGGCGACGGGCTTGCCATTGGAGTCCGTGGACTTGTACATCAGCCGGGTCGCGGTGCCCGGCATCGGGCGTCCGTCCAGCCCTGGCAGGCTCAGCCCGAGGGGCAGCGGTTCCTCGCGGATCAGGGTGCCGTCGTCGGAGGGCAGTGCGGCGGGCGGGTTGTAGAAGGCGGGGATGGGCACCCCGCGCGAGACCACCGGCTCGGATCCGTCGGCGGCCGAGGCCGCGGTGGGCGCGGTGGGCGCGGACGCGGGTGCGGTGGCGGAGGCCGGTGCGACGGACACGCCGACGCAGGCCGCGGCGGCCACGGTGGTGGCCAGCGCCCGCATGGCACGCGGTCTGCGCCGACGGCCGGGCGTGGCCCCCGGCACGGATCCCGGCGACGCCGACTGCTCGTCGGGCTCGCTGAAGCTGGAACGCGAACGGGTACTCGTGCGGCTCACGGCTCACTCCTCGCTCTGCTCCGGTGCAGGTGAGCGCAAGCTAGCAGCGAGAGCTTACCGAGGGTAACTCGTCGGTAAGTTACGTTGCGGTAACTATTGCTTCGGGCAACCACGTTGCCACCGCACGGGACCGTGGAACCGTCAGCCGCGCAGCGTCAAGCGGAGGCTGGTCAGGCGGCTTCCTTGCAGACCGCCGATGGTGGCCTGCTGAAGCCGGTCGAAGGGAACGGTGAGGCGGGCGTGGGGGAAGTCGGCGCGCAACACCTCGGCCACCGCGCGCAGTTCGAGCTGAGCGAGCTGAGCACCGACGCAGAAGTGCGGACCGGCGCCGAAGGCCAGGCCGGGCCCGGGCGGGCGGGCCGGGTCGGTGTTGATCCCCTGGATGTCGACGAGCACGGGTACCCGGGCGGGGAGCCACTGACCGGCCAGTCCGAGACGGGTGGTGGTGAAACGCCAGAGGGTGAAGGGCGCGGGAGGGTGCCGTCGAAGCGTCCTACGGGCCAGCTCGTCGGCGCTCTTCCACGCAAGGTAACTCCACCAGGAGGTAACTCCACCATGAAGTGACTTCGCCGGGAAGCTATATTGTCCGGTGACACGTTGTCAACGCCTCCCAGCGGCACGGGCCCTGGCGGCACGAGAGGGGGACGGGGCCCATGGAGGAAGCGGCGTCCGAGGGCGTAGCGGCCCAGCGCGAACAACTGGCCGCGGAACTGCGGGGCTACGGCGCGGGCTTCACGGAGCTGGGCAGGCGCTTCGCCGCACGACTGGGCGTGCACTCCACCGACGCTTTCGCTCTCCTGGAGATCACTTCGGCCGAGAGCAACGAGGTCCCGCTGTCCCCGGCCGTGCTGAGCAGGCGCATCCAGTTGTCCTCGGGCGCCATGGCCGCGCTGCTGAACCGGCTCGAAGAGGCCGGGTATGTCACCCGTATCCGGGGTCACTCGGACCGTCGGACCGTGACCCTGCACAGCAGCCCACACGTCAGGGAACTCGCCGAGGAGTTCTTCCGCCCCGCCAACGCACGTCAGGACGCTGTCCTGTCCCGCTACTCCCCCGAATTGCTCTCGCGGTTCAAAACCCTGATCGCCGAGCTGTCCGCTGCCCTGGACGAGCATCCCCCGCCACCGGACGGGGAGGGATGAGGAGCGGTCCTGGCCGCCGGCGTCCTCGTCAGGTGAGCCCGAGGCCCGGGTCGGCTCCGGTCCGTTCGCAGCTCGCGTCCCACAGGTGCGCGGCGACGGTACCGGCGTCCGCTTCCGGATCCGTCAGATAGGCCGCGACCGGCTCGGGCCGTGGCCTGCCGCGCAGGCCGAAGACCCGTGGTCCCCACAGTTGCCCGCCCGCCGCCTCCGGGTCCAGGACGGCCCGCACCACGGGCCACGCGCCCGCGTCCTTGCCCTGGACGACGAGCCCCGCGGGCAGGCCGCGCAGCCGTGTGCCGAGGCTCCGCACATGGACGGGCGGACGCGAGGGGGTGAGCGAGTCCAGTGCGCCACCGGGGTGTGCCATCACACTGCGCACCGTGCTGTCGGCGGCACGCAGGCGGCGGTCGAGTTCGGCGGCGAAGTACATCTGCGCCAGCTTCGACCTCCCGTAGGTGCGCTTGGGACGGTAGTCGTGGCGGGACTGGAGGTCGTTCAGGTCCAGCCGCTCGGACTTCGCGGCGAAGCTGCCGACCGTCACGACCCTGCCCGCCTCCGCGGCGCGAAGCAGCGGCGCCAGCCACCCGGTCAGCGCGAAGTGGCCCAGGTGGTTGGTGCCGAACATGACCTCGTTGCCGTCCGCCGTCTCACGCCGGGGCGGGTCGTCGAGTGCGACACCCGCGTTGTGGACCACCGCGTCGAGGCGGTCCAGCCCCAGTGTGTCCACGGCGGTGTCCACGGCCGTCTTCAGCGACGCCAGGTCGGCCAGGTCCAGTCGGAGGTGCCGCACCCGCGCGCCGGGCACCCGGGAGCGGAGGGTGGCCATGGCCGCCTCGCCCTTCGCGGGGTCCCGGCTGCCCAGGACAACCGTGGCCCCCGTCCCCGCGAGCTGCTCGGCGACGAAGTAGCCGATGCCCGCGTTGCCGCCGGTGACCAGGAAGGTTCTGCCATCGGCGCGCGGCAGCCGGTGGACGTTCCACCGCTGGTGCCGGGACACGGGACGGGCCGGGGGTGCGGAAGGCACGAGGACTCCTTGACGTCGAGAGGGGGACGGCGACGGGGTGGGAGGGCGGCGACGGCGCACGGCGCTCACACCTTGGCCGGTCACCGTACTCCCGCCCCGCCTCCACTCCCCCAATGTCCCCGCGCCCGCCGACACCTCACCGACAACACACCGACAGCGCCCGGCCCGCCACGGTTCAGCACATGTGTCCCGGGTCAGGCGTAGTGGCGGTAGAGCGCCTCGGCCACACATGCGGGCTTGTCGCTGCCCTCGACCTCCACCGTGAACGTCATCCTCATCTGCACTCCGTCACCCTTCACCTCCTCCACCGGGCCGACGGTGCCGTGCAGGCGGATCTTCGCGCCGACGGGTACGGGGCGGGGGAAACGGACCTTGTCCAGGCCGTAGTTGACGCTCAGGGAGGTGCCCGTGATCTCCAGCAGCTCGGTGAAGAGCGGGATGACCAGGGAGAGGGTCAGATATCCGTGCGCTATGGGTCCGCCGAAGGGGCCCTGCGCCGCCCGTTCCGGGTCGGTGTGGATCCACTGGTGGTCGTCGGTGGCGTCGGCGAAGGTGTTCACCCGTTCCTGGGTGATCTCGCGCCACTCCGTGCGGCCGAGATCGGCTCCGCTGAGGGCTGTGAGCGCGTCGAGGCCGTGGGCGGTGGTGGGCATGCGCGTACCTTTCGATGAGGGGGTGCCCCGAGGGGCGCGGTCACGAGTGGGTGGCGGGGCGGGCGCCTGGGCGGGCGCCCGAGTGGGCGTAGGCGGCGCGCAGCGACGGCTTGGCGACCTTGCCGGATGCCGTACGGGGAAGGGACTCCGCGAAGGCGACCGACTTCGGGACCTTGTACTTGGCGAGCGCGCCCCGCACATGGGCGAGGATCCCCGCCTCGTCGGCGGCGGCACCGGGTTTCAGGACGACGACCGCGTGGCCGACCTCGCCCCACACCGCGTCGGCCACACCGACGACCGCGCACTCGGCGACGGCCGGATGGCCGAGGAGCGCGTTCTCCACCTCGGCCGGGTAGACGTTCTCCCCGCCCGAGACGAACATGTCCTTCACGCGGTCGACGATGTAGGCGAATCCGTCGGTGTCCGTCCGGGCCACATCGCCCGTGCGCAGCCAGTTGTCCCCGGTGAAGGCCGCCTCGGTGTCCCGTGGCCGTCCCCAGTAGCCCGTCATCACGTTCGGGCCGTGGACGAGGACCTCGCCGCTCTGGCCCGGTGTCGCGTCGCCGCCGTCGGGCAGCACCACGCGCGCGTCGGTGAAGAAGTGCGGCACCCCTGCGGAACCGGCCTTGGCCGCGGCCTGTTCGCGGTCCAGGTAGAGCACACCGGGTGATGCCTCGGTCATGCCGTATCCCTGGCTGAAGGCCAGGCCGCGGGCGAGGTAGGTGTCGATGGTGCGTGCGGGCACCGGGGCGCCGCCGCAGACGAGTGACCGCAGGCTGGACAGGTCGGTGTCCGCCCAGCGCGGCGCGGCGGCCATGGCGTCGTACATGGTGGGCACCGCGAACATGTAGGTCACCCGTCGGCTCTCGATGACCCGGAGCACGTGGTCCGGGTCGAAGGCGCCCAGCAGCACCACACGTCCTCCCTTGAGGAGGGTGGGCAGACAGGTCATGTTGAGACCGGCGGTGTGGAACAGCGGGGCGCTGATGAGTGTGACCTCGTCGCCGGAGAGGTCCGTGTCGACGAGGACGTTGACGCTGTTCCAGATGATGTTGGCGTGGGAGAGGACGGCGCCCTTGGGGCGGCCCGTGGTCCCGGAGGTATACATGATCATGCACGGGTCGTCCGGGCGGACGGCCTCGTCCAGCGGCCCGGTGCCGCCTCGGGCGAGCAGGTCCTCGTAGCGGAGAGCCCCGTCCCGTGCCTGCCCCACGGCATCCGGTGGCCCGTCGCCTTCGAGGACGACACGCTCCCGTACCCCCGACCGCTCCGCCGCCGTGCGGGCGGCCTCGGCCTGCTCCGGCGCGTGGACGAGCACCGTGCTGCCGGAGTCGGAGAGGTTGTAGGCGAGTTCGGGCGCCGCGAGCCGGGCGTTGAGCGGGACGAAGACGGCGCCGATGGCACCCGTGGCGAAGAGTGTTTCGAGGAAGGCGGGATGGTTGGGGCCCAGATACGCGACACGGTCGCCGTGCCCCGTGCCCAGCGCGCGCAGGGCGTGGGCCAGGCGCAGCACGCGCTCGTGGAGTTCCCGGTAGGTCCAGGTCCGTTCCTCGTGGACGACGGCGATGCGGTCCGGGGTCCTGCGTGCCCTGCGCTTCGGCCAGGAGCCGATGCCCTGGTTCAACACCGTGCCTCCTTCAGTCCTTGAGCAGGCCCAGCAGACGGGCTGCGTTCTCCTTGAGGATCTTGGGACGGACCTCCGGTTTGATGTCGAGCCGCTCGAAGTCGGCGAGCCACCTGTCGGGGGTGATGACGGGGTAGTCGGAGCCGAAGAGGACCTTGTCCTTGAGCAGGCTGTTGGCGTAGCGCACCAGTTGTGGCGGGAAGTACTTCGGGGACCAGCCGGAAAGATCGATGTGGACGTAGGGCTTGTGGGTGGCCACGGCCAGTGCCTCGTCCTGCCAGGGGAAGGACGGGTGGGCCAGGATGATGCGCAGGTGCGGGAAGTCGACGGCGACATCGTCGACCAGCATCGGATTGGAATACTTCAGCCGGATGCCCCCTCCCCCGGGCACACCCGCGCCGATGCCGGTCTGCCCGGTGTGGAACAGCGCGGGTACGCCGAGTTCCTCGATGGCCTCGTAGAGGGGGTAGGCGAGGGTGTCGTCGGGCGCGAAAGCCTGGATGCTGGGGTGGAACTTGAAGCCGCGCACCCCGTGTTCCCTCACCAGCCGACGAGCCTCGCGCACCCCGGCCCGGCCCTTGTGGGGGTCGATGCTGGCGAACGGGATGAGCACGTCGGGGTGGGCAGCGCAGCTCTCGGCGATCTCCTCGTTGGCGATGCGGGGGTGGCCGGTCGCGTGCTCCGCGTCCACGGTGAACACCACGGCGGCCATGCGGCGTTCGCGGTAGTAGCGGGCCATCTCCTCGATGGTCGGCTGCCGGTGCCCCTCGGTCTTGAAGTACGCGGCGGAGGCGCCGAACAGTTCGGGGCTGAGGGCGCCGTGGCCGTCCTTGGAGATCTCCGCGTGGGTGTGGACGTCGATGGCGGTCAGCGCGTCGACATCGAGGGCGGGTGCGGGTGCGAGTGCGGGTGAGGAGGGGTCGCGTTCCTGCTTCGCGGGGTCGCTCATCTCATGCCTCCGGTGCCGTGGGTGCCGGGATGCCGTAGGACTCGGGTTCGGCGCCCACGCCGCTGCGCCACCGCGCGGCGAGCGCGTCGGCGCTCCAGCCGCCGTCGGCGAAGGCGACCGCCTTCTCCTGGGGGTGTGCCCACAGGGCGAGCCGGTCGCCGCCGACGCCGATGGCCTGTCCGGTGATGTCCTGGGCCGCGTCGGAGGCGAGGAAGGTGATCAGTCCGGCGACGTCCTCGACCGTGCCCAGGCCCTCGTCCCTGCGCAGCCAGTCCGGCAGGGGCTCACCCGTGCGCTCGGACTCCTCGATGAGGGGTGCGAAGGCCGGGATGGTGCGGGTCATCTCGGTGGCCGCGACGGGCACGACGGCGTTGACGGTGATGTCCGCCCTGGCCAGCTCCAGGGCCCAGGTGCGGGCCATGGCGACGATGCCCGCCTTCGCCGCGGCGTAGTTGGTCTGCCCGAAGTTGCCCCGCTGCCCGGCAGGTGAGGAGATCAGCACGAGCCTTCCGCCCGTCCCCTGCTGCCGCATCCGTACGGCGGCGGCGCGGGCGCAGGTGAAGGTGCCGCGCAGGTGGACGCGGACGACGTCGTCGAAGTCCTCGTCGGTCATCTTCCACAGCACGCGGTCGCGCAGGATGCCCGCGTTGGTGACGAGCACGTCCAGGCGCCCGAACTCCCGGACCGCCGTGCCGACCAGCCGCTCCGCCGTCTCGCTGTCGCCGACGGCGGCCACCACGCCGGTGGCCTTGCCTCCGGCGGAGGTGACGGCCGCGACCGCCGCGTCGACCGCTTCCTGGTCGACGTCGTTCACCACGACCGCGGCTCCGGCGGCGGCGAGTGCCCGGGCGTATCCCAGGCCGAGACCGCGTCCGCTGCCGGTGACGACGGCGGCTTTCCCGTGCAGATCCATGTCCGCGCCTCTCGTGTTCCGTTGGGCCCGGGATGCCGCCCGGATTGCCGAAGGGCAGGCGGGCACCACACGACGATTAACAGGAATCCTGATAATGGCGAGTGTGGCCAACACTAAGGAATCCTGTCAATGCCCTAGGCTGAGCACCGTCGGCTCCCGGCCGGCATCCCAGGGAATGGAGACGTGCCATGGCGGCATCCGCGCGGTCCGTGGCGGCGGCGAGGACGACGAGGGGGCGGGTGTGAGCACCTCACTGCTGTATCTGGTCAAGCGGACCGAACTGGTCGTACGGGCACGCTTGGAGGAGCTGCTCAAGCCCGCGGGCATCACGGCGCTCCAGTACACGGCGCTCACCGTGCTGGAACGCCACGACGGGGTGTCGGCGGCGCAGCTCGCCAGGGACTCGTTCGTCACGGCCCAGTCCATGGGCGACATGGTGCACACGCTGGAGAACCGCGAGCTGATCCGCCGCGAACCCAACCCCCGCAACCGCCGGGAGCGGCTCATCCTGCTCACCGACACCGGGCGGCGGTTGCTGGCCGAGTACGCCGGACCCGCCCGGCAGCTCGAAGAGGACATGGTCCGGGACCTCAGCCCCGAGGAGGTCACCCGGTTCCGCGACACGCTGCACCGCACATGGCGCGCGCTGTCCTGACGCGGCTGCCGTCCTGGCACCGGCAACCGTCCTGACGCGGACGCTGTCCCGACGCGCTACAGGTTCGGCGGGCCCTGCTCGACGCGGCGCAGCACGGGGGTGAGCCGGTCGAGGGCTTCCCCGGTCTGGAACTGCCGCTCGTCCCACCAGGTGGCTCCCGCCTCCGCCAGCGGGCCGACGAGATCGCGGGTCCTGGCGGGGTCGTCGCCGGGCGTGGCGCCGCCGAGGACGATGTCGAAGGGGGTGCCGGACCCGTCCGCGCGCCGCTCGCCCTGCTCCCGCACATAGGCGACCAGCTCGCGGACCTGCCCGACGGGCGGCACATGGCCGTGCTTGGCGTCGGCGAAGAGGGGGACGGCGCCGTCCCAGCGGGCGGCCCGGCGCATCGGCGGACGGTTCGGCCAGAAGCCCGCGACCCACACCGGCGGCCGGGGGCGCTGCGCCGTGGCGGGCAGCAGTGTCACGTCGCGCGCCTGGTAGTGCGGTCCCTCGTGGTTCACCGGCTCGCCCGACCAGTAGCGCGCCAGCAGGTCCAGGCCCTCGTCCAGCCGCCCGGCCAGCGCCTTCGGGTCGGTGGTGTCGCCAAAACTCGCGTACTCGTCCTCGACGGGCCCGCCCAGCCCGGCGCCGAAGGTGACCCGGCCGCCGCTCAGGACGTCGAGTGTCGCCACCTGGCGGGCGAGCTGCTGCGGGCGGCGGCGGGCGACCGGGGTGACCAGGGTGCCCAGCCTGATCCGGGAGGTGGCCAGCGCGGCGGCGGTCAGCAGCATCCAGGGGTCGCCGAACGGCTTGCCCGCGTACTTGCGGTGCAGCACGTGGTCCCAGACGAACAGCCCGTCCCACCCCGCTTGCTCCGCCGCGACGGCCACCTTCGCCACGGTCCTGGGGTCGGCGAAGTCGCCGAAGTTCGGAATGTTGACGGAGTAGCGCATCTCCGCATCCTGCTGCACGCCGACGGGACCGGCAACCGGTCGTCGCGCCCCGGCCGCGCGCCGTCGGGGCGTGTCACATTCGGCGGCGCCGACTCGTCGTAACAGTGAACACCCGCCACTGTTTCCGTAGGGAGAGTCGCATGTACGCCGTCCACCTCGCCGTCACCCTGCTCGCGTCGGCCGTCTACGGCTCGGCCGCCGTCGCCAACCTCACCGGTCACGCCTATCCCCTGCGCCAGGCGGACACGATGCGCGTGCCCCGGTCGTGGGTGGCGCCGCTGGGTGCGCTGCTGGGGGCCGGTGCGGTGGGGCTGCTGGCCGGGCTCGTGGTGCCGGTGCTCGGCACGCTCGCCGCCGTCGGTCTCGTCCTCTACTTCGCCGGTGCGCTCGGTGCCCATCTGCGGGTCGGTGACCGGCAGTTGGGCGGATGGGGTGTGTGCGCGGCGCTGGCGCTGGCCGCCCTGACCCTGAACCTGGCCACGTACGGCCCCGGCGGCCTGGCATTGTGAACGCGGGGCCCGGCAGGGGCCTTGACCACGTCACGGCATAACGGCGACCGTGGCTGTCCCGCCGCCACACGTCCCCACCTTCAGGAGCCCTCCTATGACGACTTCCCGCGACGACGCGTCCGCGCCCGGAGCACACACCCCTGTGGCCGCCGCCTCGGGACTCGTCCTCGTCGAGAAAGGTCTCTTCCGGCTCAGCGACCCGCAGGCAGGTCCTCTGCGGCCTGCGCCCGACCCCACCGAGGACACCCCCGTCACCACCGGCTCGGGCCCCGACCTCGCCCTCTTCCTCAGTGCTCTTGAGGATGCGGACGTGTGGGCCGTCCTCGAACTGTGGGCTGGTCCGGCACCGGAGCCGGAGGGCCCGTGGGAGGTACGGGTCTCGCACGTCGTCGAGGTGACGGGTCCTGACGTCGCCCTGGTCTCCGGGGTGTCCGCACTCGGAACGGAGTGCGTGCTCCCCGTCCCGGCCGGCGCCTACACCCTCGAAGCCCGCTGTCGCGGTCGCGCCGCCGCCCGGGAAGCCTTCCACACCTGGCTCGCCGCGGAGGACGACGACGCCGACTCCGAACCGCCCACGGGCCTCGAACACTGGCACCTGCGTCTGCACACGGCAGGCCCCGGCCCGCACCCGGAAATCGGCGAACCGCCCACCCGCTAGAGCTGGCGCAGATGGTCCCGCAGCGTGCGGGCCACATGTGACATGAGGGCGTCAGCGCCGGGCTGGACGCCGGCCGGGACCAGTGACTCGGTGAGCACGGCGATGCCGAAGGTCTGGCCGTCGGAGTGCTCGACGGTGCCGATCTCGTGGCGGAGGTTCAGAAGGGTGCCAGTCTTGGACGACCAGGTGGTGGCGTCGGAGCTGAAGTCCGGGGCGAGCCGGTGCCGCACCATGTTGTTGCGCATGAGGTCGCGTACGCGCTCGGCCACCTCCGCGGGGATCTTCGACGGTGTCCACAGCGCCTGAAGCAGTTCGACGAAGGCCCGTGCGCTGCCGGTGTTGGCCCGGGTGGTGTCGAGCTGCGGCACCCGGTGACCGCGCCCGCTGGTGCCCGCGTCGATGGCGAGCGAGTGGGCGAGATGTGCCTGTCCCGCGTCGAAGCGTTCCACCGGGGTGTCGGACAGCTCGCGCATGCTGTGCCGTACGGTGATGCCGCGCAGCCCCAGCTCGGCCATGATGCCGGCGACCTGCGAGGGCGGGGTGAGGCCGAAGAGCGCGTCGGAGGCCGTTCCGTCGCTCACGCAGGTGCTCAGGTAGAGCAGGTCGTCGATCGCGATCCGGGCGGGGTGGCGGAACCTGCTCAGCCCGGTGGGCCCCGGTGTGGTGATCCGGCCGGGCCGCACGTCGAGCGCGGTGGCTCCGTCCAGCTCACCCCGCCGGATGCGCTCCACCGTCGCCAGCGCGAGCGGGACCTTGACCAGGGAGGCGGACGGTAGCTGGGTGTCCGGCTCGATGCCCAGTTCCTCCCCCGTGTGCAGATCCCGCACGAGCAGGCAGCCGCGCAGACCGCCGTCGCGCAGTTGTCCGCGTATGTCGTGCAGCAGTGTCCCGGTGTTCATACCGCGGCCCCTCCCCCGGTGCCGATGCCGGTGCCGGTGCCGGTGCCCGCGGCTGCCGTCGTGTCGTCGTCCGCGCCGAGGCAGCGCGCGATGGCGTCGCCCAGGCGCCCTTCGATGTGCTGCGGGTTGCCCTCCGCCGCGGTGGCGAGGGCGAACCCGCGGCTGAGTGCGAGTTCGCCGACGGGCCGCCAGTGCAGGCCGAGTTCACCGGCCTGCGCGGGCGAGCACAGCAGCAGGTCGCCGCCGCACAGGACCTCGGCAGCGGCGGTCGTCAGATCGGCCGCGGCACCCAGTTGCGCGGGCCGGAGGCCCAACGCGTCGCGCAGCCGCGTCAGCGGGTCCCGGATGTGCGGCACATCGTCCTCCGGCTGGATCCAGATGCGGCGGGCGGGACCGCTGGATGCGCGGCCCACCCGCAGCGTCTCCAGATAGACCCGCCGCACGCCCGGCTCCCGGGAACCGGCGAGCCCCAGCGGCACGGACCACGTCGCGTCGTCCGCGGGCACCGCGAGCAGCGCGGCACGCACCTGCTGCGTGTGGACCAGCTCCATGCGCTGCGCCGGGGACGCGGCGCGGAGGTCGAGCGTGACCCCGTGGCCCCGCGCCTCGGCGACGAGGCGGGCGCGGCCGGCCGTCGAGCAGATGCCGGGGACCGCGAGCCGCCACGGTTTGCGCTTGGCCGCGTCCGCCTCGTGCAGCAGCACATCGGCCGCCTGCACGAGCTGCCTCGCGGCGGGCAGCATGTCCCGGCCGAAGGGGGTGAGGACGGCCCGTCGCGAGGTGCGCTCGAACAGCTGCTCACCGAAGTGCTCCTCCAGCGCGGCGACGCGACGGCTGGCCACCGGCTGCGACATCCGCACAGCGGCGGCGCCGACGGTGAAACTGCCCCGCTCGCTCACGCTGACGAACGCGCGACTCGCTCCCACCAGATCCATGACCGGAAGCCTATGACGAATCCGCATGGAACCGCGCATGAGCGTATTGGACCGCATGACGGGCGGGGGCGAGAGTGATCCCGGCACTCACGACCACCCGCCCGGGACGGTGCGGTGCCGCTCCGTCCCCGATGCGTCCTGCCCGTGTGCGGGACCGCCCTGGAGGTTTGGACCATGCAGTACAGGACCGTGCGGCACGCCCGTTTCCGGCGCTCCGTTCTCGGCGCGCTGGCCACGCTCGCCCTCGTCCCGCTCGTGGCCTGCGGCCAGGGCGACACCTCGGAATCGGGTCCGGGCTCGGAATCCGCCTCGTCGTCCGCGTCCTCGTCCGCTTTCGCGTCGAAGGGGTCGGACTCGGCCGTGAAGCCGTTCAGAGGCAAGTTCAAGAAGCTGGAGGGCACCTTCGACGCGCGGCTCGGCGTCTACGCCGTCGACACGGGCACCGGGCGCGAGGTGGCCTACAACGACGGTGAGCGGTTCCCCTTCGCCTCCACGTTCAAGGCGCTGGCCGCGGGCGCCGTGCTGCGCGAGCACTCGGACGAGGAGATGGAGAAGGTCGTCACGTACTCCAAGGACGACCTGATCGCCAACTCCCCCATCACCGAGAAGCACGTCGAGAGCGGGATGACCCTGCGCGAGCTGTGCGACGCCGCCGTCCGCTACAGCGACAACGCCGCCGCCAATCTGCTCTTCGACGCGCTCGGCGGGCCCAAGGGCCTGGACGCCGTCCTCGAGGAACTCGGCGACGACGTCACGCGCATGGAGCGCCCCGAGCCCGACCTGAGCCGCTGGACGCCGGGCTCGACGAAGGACACGAGCACGCCGCGCGCGATGGCCGAGAACCTGCGCACGTTCGTCCTCGGCGACGTCCTGGACAAGGGCGACCGCGCGCAGCTCACGAAGTGGCTGCGCACCAACACCACCGGGGACGAACTCATCAGGGCCGGGGTGCCGAAGGGCTGGGTGGTCGGCGACAAGACCGGCAGCGGCAGCGGCTACGGGGCCCGCAACGACATCGCCGTGGTGTGGCCCGAGGACTCGGCGCCGATCGTCATGGCGGTGATGTCGAACCGCGACAAGGAGAGCGACGGGTTCGACAACAAGCTCATCGCGGAAGCGGCGACCGTGGTCACCGACTCGCTCTCGTGACGTGGCACACGCGCGGTCGGCGCGCGAGGTCACCACGCGGGATCAGGACCCGCTACGGGCGGTGTGCCCGCCCCCTGCCACTCGGCGAAGGGGGACGGGCACACCTCTCTCACGTCTCGTCGCTGACCTCGATGGCGGCCGCGGGGCAGACGGCCGCGGCCTCACGGACCGTGTCGTGCTGGTCCGAGGCGGGTTCGGGCTCCAGCAGGACGACGATGCCGTCGTCGTCACGCTGGTCGAACACCTCGGGGGCGATCAGCACACACTGGCCGGCGCCGCAGCACTTGCCCTCGTCCACGGTGACCTTCATACGGTCTCCTTTCTCGGGGTCTCGGGGTCTCGGGGTCTCGGGGTGGGGATGGGGATGGAAGTGGGAGAGAAAACGTCCGGCGCGCAACCGGCTCCGCAGCGGGGAGACGACCACCGCATGGACACCGGTCACCACACCGTCACCACCGCACGGGCACCTTGCGCAGGCCGCCGACGAGCAGCCCCTCCACGCGCTCCAACTCCTCGATGGGCGCGGCCAGTTCGAGCGTGGGGAGCCTGCGCAGCAGCGTCTCCAGGACGACCTGGAGCTCGGTGCGGGCGAGCGCCTGCCCCAGACACGAGTGCGGTCCGGCCCCGAAGGTGAGGTGGGGGTTGGGGGTGCGACCCAGGTCCATCTCGTCGGCGCCGTCGAACACGTCCTCGTCACGGTTTGCGGCGGGCATGCTACAGATCACGGTGGTGCCCTGCGGCAGCACTTCCCCGCCGACCTCGACGTCCTCCGTCAGATAGCGCCGCAGCCCGAACCCGAGGTTGGCGTCAAACCGCAGGGACTCCTCCACCGCGTTGCGCACCAGCGACGGGTCGGCCAGCAGCCGCTCCCACCGGGTGCGGTCGGCCAGCAGCATGGAGACCATCTTGCCGATCATGTTGGCGGTGGTCTCGTGCCCGGCGACGAGCAGCGCCATCCCGGTGGCCAGCAGTTCCTCGTCGGACAGTCCCTGGCCCTCGCCCTCGCTCTCCTTGATCAGGGTGCTGAGGACGTCCTCTGCGGGGTCGGCACGCTTGTCGGCGATGTGCCCGGACATGTACTGGATGAACTCGATCTGCGCCGCGTCCGTCTCCTCCTTGGTGAAGCGGGTGAGGTTGAGGAACGCGTCGGACCAGTGCGAGAAGCGGTCACGGTCGGCGGCGGGCACACCCAGCATGTCGCAGATGACGTACACGGGCAGCGGGAAGCCCACACTGGCCTTGAGGTCTCCGGGCGCGCCCTGCTCGACCATGTCGTCGATGAGCTGTTCGGCGATCGCGGTCATCGAGGGGCGCAGCGCGGCCATGCGCTTGGCGGTGAACCACTTCCCCACCGCGCGGCGCCACCGCTGGTGGGGCTCGCCCTTGTCGGGCACGGTCAGCGACGAGCCATTGGCGGCGACGGAACCGGCGCCCTCGGGGGCGACACGTGCCGCGTCGTCGTTGACGGCGGGGCGGGAGAAGCGGGGGTCGGCCAGCATGCTCCTGACGTGCTCGTGCCGGGTCAGCAGCGTGGCATGGTCACCGCTGGGCAGTTCGACGGTGGCCACGGGGCACTGCTGCCGCAGCCGTTCCCATTCGGCCGGGGGGTCCAACGGGCCTTCGTAGGGCAGCGGGTAGCGCACGGTCTGCTGGTTCTGACTCATGTGACATCTCCCTGGGGTGGTGTTTTCGCTGGACGGAAGGCGCCCCCCGTAGACGCCTGACTGGTGCGGATGCGGCGGCCCGGGCCCGTCGGCCAGGGTGCAGCCCGTGGACGAAGGTGTGGTCTGTGGACGAAGGTGCGGCCCGTGCCGCCGGGTGCCCCTCATCCGGCCGGTGAGGGGGCGGTCTCGGCCGCGGTGCCGGTACCGGTGCCGGTGTCGGCGTCGCTCGGCGCGGCCGGGAGTAGCGCTGTGCGGCGCGGGATCGCCAGCGTGAGGAGGGCCGCCAGCACGGCGACGGCCGCGCTGATGACGAAGGCGACCCGGAAACCGTCCTGAGTGGGCACGGTGTAGCCGCCGACGGTCGTGCTCATCTGGGCGAGGACGACGCCGACGATGGCGCTGGAGACCGAGATCCCCACGGACCGCGTGAGGGAGTTGAAGCCGTTGGCCGCCGCGGTCTCGGAGCGTGGCACGGCCGCCATGATGATCGCGGGCATCGCTCCGTAGGCGAAGGCGACACCGACGCTGATGACGCAGCAGAAGACCAGGATGCCGGGGGCACTGTCCATCAGGGGCAGCGCCAGCGCGTAGCCGAGGGCGATGATCAGGGCTCCGGTCAGCAGCGAGGCACGGGGCCCGGAGTGTGCCGAGAGCTTCGCGCCGAGCGGCGAGAAGGCCATCATCACGAGTCCGGCGGGCGCCATCCACAGCCCCGCCGCGAGCATGGACTGGCCCAGCCCGTAACCGAGTGCCTCGGGAAGCTGGAGGAGCTGAGGGGCGATCAGGGACTGCGCGTACATCGCGAATCCGACGACGACGGAGGCGGTGTTGGTGAGCAGGACCGGACGGCGCGCTGTGGTGCGCAGGTCGACCAGCGGGTCGTCGGTGCGCAGCTCGAACCAGCCCCAGCCGAGGAGCACGACGGCCGAGGCGCCGAAGAGACCGAGGGTGGTGCCGCTGCCCCAGCCCCATTCGGCCCCCTTGGAGACCGCCAGCAGCAGGCAGACCAGACCGGCGGCGAGGCCCACGGCACCCGGCACGTCGAAGCGGCCCCGTGCGACCGGGGGCACATGCGGGACGCGGAGGGCGACGGCGAGGCCGGCCAGCGCGCTGACACCGGCCGAGCCCCAGAAGAGCACGTGCCAGTCGGTGTTCTGCGCGATGGCGGCCGAGAGCGGCAGCCCGAGGGCGCCGCCGATCCCCAGCGACGAACTCATCAACGCCACGGACGTGCCCATGCGTTCGGGCGCGACGACGTCCCGCATGGTGCTGATGCCGAGCGGGACGATGCCCATGCCGATCCCCTGGAGGGCCCGGCCGATCACCATCGGGACCAGCGTGTCGGACACGGCACACACCAGGGAACCGGCGACGAGCAGGCCGACGCAGATCAGCAGCAGGCGCCGTTTGCCGTGCAGATCGCCCAGGCGTCCGATGACGGGGGTGGCGACGGCTCCGGTGAGGAGGGTCGCGGTGATCACCCAGGAGGCGTTGGCGCTCGACGTGTGCAGCAGTCGGGGCAGTTCGCCGATCAGCGGGACCACGAGGGTCTGCATCAGAGAGGCCACGATGCCGGCTCCGGCCAGCACGGCCACTATCGCTCCGGAACGCGCCGGGGGCGCGGAAGCTGTCATGAAGTGCACGCTACAGAGAAAGTGCACCATGCACAAAGAGTGCAGGATGCTCTCCTTGAGCATTCTGCACTTTGACGTACTGTGCAGGGGTACAGCCGCGTGACCGGAGGCGATCGGCATGGATGCGAAGCAGGCGAGTGAGCACATCGAGCGGGAGATGCTGATCCTGATGCGGCATCGCGAGATGACCTCACCGCGCCGCACCCGCGGGGGCGATGCCCTGGACCGCAGCGCCTATGTGCTGCTCAGCAGGCTGGAGGTCCAGGGGCCCATGTCGATCGCGGACTTCGTCGACGCCTTCGGGCTGGCCGCCTCCACCTTCACCCGGCAGACCAACGCGCTGCTGCGCGCCGGGCTCGTGGAGCGGATGCTCGACCCGGAGGGCGGGGTGGCCCGCAAGTTCCGCGTCACACGCAAGGGCATGGAGCGCCTCGCCTCGGAGCGCGACGAGATCGTGACCGGGATGACCAAGGTGATCAGCGAGTGGCCGCCCGAGCGCCTGGCCAACTTCATCGCCGACCTCCAGCAGTTCAACACCGACATCGAACGCCTCACCGGCCGCCCCTGGCCGCGCTGAGCCCTCCGGCACACATAGATGTACGGCCACGTCCAGCCCCCTTTACTCCGCACCCGTCGGTGAAAGGCCCCGCAATGTCACGGAGCACCCTCGTCGTCATCGGTGCCGGAGGCATGGGACAGGCGGTGGCGCGGCGCATCGGCTCGAGGCACCGGCTCCTGCTGGCCGACCACGACACCGTCGCGCTCGACGCTGCGGCCGAGCGGCTGCGCGCTGAGGGGTACGAGGTGGCCACCCAGCCCGTCGACGTCTCCTCGCGCGAGGCGGTACACGCCCTCGCCGAGCGGGCCGCCGCGCTGGGCCCCGTCACCCGCCTCGTGCACACCGCGGGCCTCTCCCCCGTCCAGGCCGACGTCAGGGCCGTGCTCGCCGTCGATCTGCTCGGGGTGGCCCTGGTGGTGGAGGAGTTCACGGAGGTCGTCCAGCCCGGCGGGGCCGGTGTCGTGATCGCCAGCATGGCCGGGTACAACTACACCGCCGCGCTCTCCCCCGAGCAGGAGACCGCACTCGCCACCACCCCGGCCGACGAGCTGCTGGGGCTGCCCTTCGCCGCCGAGGACACTTTCGCGCACAGCGGCGCCGCCTACTCCTTCGCCAAGCGCGCCAACCAGCTGCGCATGCGGCACGCCAGCGTCACCTGGGGTGCCAGGGGTGCCCGTATCAACTCCGTCAGCCCGGGCATCATCGCGACTCCCATGGGACAGGCGGAACTCGACAACAGCAGCTCGGGCCGGTACATGCGGGCAGCGCTGGAAGGGTCCAACGCGGGCCGCCTCGGCACTCCCGAGGACATCGCCCACGCCGTCGACTTCCTCCTCGGCCCCGCCGCCGGGTTCATCTCCGGCACCGATCTCCTCGTCGACGGAGGAGTCACCGCCGCCACCCAGGCGGGCCACATCGCCTTCACCTGACCACGGCACGTCCGGCTTCGTCGCACGCTGAGGGGACGCGACGGAGCCGGGCCGACGCACGTCGGATCGACGCACCCCGGATCGACGCGCCCAGCCCGGCGCCGCTCAGTCCGACACCATGTGGAGGAGCGCCGTGCCGTCCTCGCCGCCTGCCATCTGGAGCACCACGGCGTCGGGCTGCGCGCTCGGCGGGTCGTCCCCCACTCCGCCGCACGAGTTGCCGGAGCCGTTCTCGCGGAGGACGGTGATGCAGCCCTGTCCCTTGCCGCTGGCCCCGCCCTCGGAACGGCCGCTGCCCGACTTCACCGTGTACTCGACCTTGTTCGGGCCGACCTCGGTCACGTTCAGCGTCGCCGGGCCGTCAGGCCCCTTGAAGGGGATCTTCACCGGATCGGACACCGCCACCTCGCAGTCGCCGTCCGCGCAGGCGCCGGTGTCCCGTCCGTCCGCCGCCGAGACCGAGGGCTTCGGCGAGGCGGTGCGCTCCGCCGACGGGCTCTCCGAGGAGCGGGCCGGACCGGACTCCGATCCACGCCCCTCGTCCGAGGGTGCCCCGTCTGACTGCCCGGAGCCACCACAGCCGAGCGCCGTCACGGCGGTCAGCACCACCAGCACCGCGCCCGCTCCCAGCCGACGCGTACGCGCTCCGCGCGTCTCACACCCTCCGCGTGCCGATGTCGTCGCGGCCATGCTGCTCCCCGGGTCCGGCGTGCCTCTGTCCGTGCACTGTCCGGTGGCGAGCATTCCCCCGTCCCCCTCTTCCACTCCTGTCCCGGTACGGGGCACGCGGTATGGCGGTACGCCGATCGCACGGCCGGGCACGGGTGCCGCGGCCCTGCCGTGACACGGCGTTCAGGACCGGTTGCCCCCGGCGCGGCGTACCGACCCGATGCGCGGTCCGTCGAGCCCGCTGTCCGCGAACTTCCGGGCCACGGCGCGCAGGACACCTCCCATGGCCTGCGCCGTGGGAGTCACGGCACGTGACCTGGCGCGGGCCAGCAGCACGCGGCGTACGGGAGCCGGTGTGTCGCCGCCCAGTGGCAGCAGCCGCACGTCGCTGCGGCGGCTGGTGAGCGCAAGGCGCGGGGCCAGGGCGATGCCGAGCCCGGCGGCGACCATGGCCTGTGCCTCCTGGTAGTCGTGCGACTCGTAGGCGATGCGCGGCTCGAACCCGGCCTGGTGGCAACTGCGGCGCAGGACGTCGGCGACGGGGTGGTTGTCGGCCCTGATGATCCACTCCGCCTCGGCCAGCTCTTCGAGAGCGACCCGCGGGTGTCCGAGCAGGGGTGAGTCGGCGGGCACGACGAGCACGGTGGGGTCGTCGAGAAGGTGGGTGAGGGCGAGCGCGTCGTCGTCGATCCGGTTCCACTCGTACTGCCACAGCAGGGCCGTCTCCACCTCGCCCGTGTGCAGCATCTCCTGCAACCTGGCCAGGACCCCGGCCCGTACGACGGTCCGCACACCGGGGTGGCGCCGCCGGAACCGGGTCAGCGCCGGAGGCAGCAGCGAAGCACTCGCCGTGGGGAAGGAACCCAGCCGCAGTGTGCCCCGTTCGACGTGTGCGAAGGCGTCCAAGTCGCCCTCGGCGGCGCGCAGTTCGCGCCGGATGACCCGGCCGCGCTCGGCCAGTGCCTCACCCGCCGCCGTCGTCCGCACACCGCGCGGCAACCGTTCGATCAGCGGCTGCCCCGACTCGCGCTCGAAGAGGGACATCTGCTGCGAGGCGGCGGACGTCGTCATGCCCATCGCCTCGGCGGCAGCGGTCAGCGAGCCGCGCTCGGCGGCCTCCGTCAGCAGCAGCAGTCGACGCACGTTCAGCACACCGCGAGTTTAGCTGACCTAAACCCACCTGAAGAAAGCAGCCATTGTGCCCAACCCGTGCCTCTGCGAGGGTCGTCGCACCGTCCGGCACTTCACCCGGGCGACACACCCGCGTAACCCGCGCTCACCGCGCAGCACAGGAAGAACTCTGCACACGTGCACACTCCCGCGACTCTGGTACGTGGCGGCACCAGCAAGTGCTGGCTGTTCAGCCAGGTTCACGTCCCCACCGACCGCACCGCCCTGGAACAGATCCTGGTGGGCGCCTACGGTTCCGCCGACCCGGTCGAACTGGACGGTGTGGGCGGAGCCACCCCGACCACCTCCAAGGCGGCGGTCGTCTCCGTGTCCCCCGCTGACGGGATCGACGTCGACTACCTCTTCGCGCAGGTCGGCATCGGCACCGGCACCGTGGAGTGGGGCAGCAACTGCGGCAACTGCGCGACGGGTGTCGCCCTGTACGCGGTCGCCAAGGGGCTGGTGCCCCTCGCCGGCGACCGGACACGTGTCGTCATGCGCAACACCAACACCGGCGCCGTGCTCGAAGGCATCGTGGACACCACCGGCGGCCGGGTCAGGGAGTTCGGCGAACAGACGGTGCCCGGCACCCGGGCCGGTGGCGTCGCGGTCGGCCTCACCTTCCTGCGCCCTGCCGGACGCTCGACGGGCGCCCTCCTGCCCACCGGCTCGGCGGCCCAGTACCTGACGGTGGACGGCATCGCGGGCGCCACCACGAGTGCCACCATGGGCGCCACCACCGCCCCACGGGTCAGCATGGTCGACGCGGGCGCACCCGTCGTCCTCGTCGACGCCGAACGGGCCGGGCGCACCGGGGCCGAGACCCTTGAGCAGGTGCGCGATGACGTGCCGTGGCTGCGCGCCGTGCGGCACACCGCCGCACCCCTGATGGGTCTCGTCGCGCCGGGCGGGGAGCCGGGTGACGCGGTCCCGAAGGTCGGCCTGGTGGGCCCTCCAGCCCCCTACGTCACCACGCTCGGGGAACACGTAAGCGCGCGGGACTACGACCTCTCGGTGCGCATGCTCTCGATGAACTCCCCGCATCCTGTCATCGGTCTCACCTCCGCCGTCGCCGTGGCCGCCGCGGCCCGTATCGACGGTTCCGTGGTCGCCGACGCCGCCACCGCACACGGTGGCGAGCACGACGACGAGCACGGTGGCGAATGGCTGCGCATCGGCACCCCCGCAGGTGTCGTCGCGGTCCGCTGCACGGGCGGCACCCCGCACCACCCCGAGCGGGTCACCGTCCAGCGCGCGGCACGCATCCTCGCCGACGCCCGCATCTACGTACCCGAGCACGGAGCGGTCACCGCCGCCTGATTCGTAAATAGATCGCGTCCAAGGTCGAGAAGCCCGATCCGCCTTCGATTTACAGGCCAACAGGGTGGGGCTCGGCCTCCGGACTACTGACCCCGTCCTGACCCCGTCCCGACCCTGTGCCGACGAGGCACCCCCGCCCGCCCCCTTCCGCTCCGAGGACAATGATGTCTGCTGAAGTGATCTCCATAGGCGCACTGCTCGTGATGTTCGTCGTCGGCACCGTGTTGCCGATCAACCTCGGCATCCTCGCGTTCGTCGCCACCTTCGCCGTCGGTACCGCCTCCCTGGGCCTCACCGAGGACGAGATCTTCGAGGGTTTCCCCGCCGACCTCTTCGTCACCATCGTCGGCGTCACGTATCTGTTCTCCATCGCGCGGCGCAACGGCACCATCGATCTGCTCGTCGCGGCGGGGGTCCGGCTGGTGGGCGGCAGGATCGCGCTGCTCCCCTGGGTGCTGTTCCTCGTCGCGGCCCTGCTGACGGCCTTCGGCACCTTCACCCCGGCCGCCGTGGCGATCCTCGTGCCGATCGGCATGAACTTCGCCCACCGCTACGGCATCAACCCGCTCGTGACCGGGATGATGGTGATCAGCGGGGCCCACGCGGGCGCGTTCTCCCCCATCGCCGTCTCGGGCGCGCTCGTCCTCGGCATGGTCGACGACTCCCAGCTCCACGTGGCACCCGTGACCCTCTTCGCCGCCAGCTTCGTGATCAACTTCGCGCTGTCGCTGCTGACGTTCCTGCTGCTGCGCAACCGGCCCGCGCCCCTCGCCGAGGCGTCCGACGAGCAGTCCGAAGCGAGTGCCCCCGAGCCCACCGGCGCCCCCGACTGGCGCCAGTGGCTCACCCTCGCCTGCCTCGTGGCCCTCGTCGTCGGCGCGCTCGTGTTCCAGTTGGAGATCGGGTTCCTCGCGCTCGGCGCCGGTGCGCTGCTCACCCTCGTCGACATGAAGCGCCAGGAGAAGGCCGTCGAGGGCATCAGCTGGTCCACGATGCTGCTGGTCGCGGGCATGATGACGTACATCGCGATGCTGGAGAAGGCCGGGGTGATCGAGGAGATCTCGGAGCACGCGGCCAGGATCGGGGTCCCCGTAGTGGTGGCCCTGCTGCTCTGCTTCACCGTGGCGGTCACCTCGGCGTTCGCCTCGTCCACCGCGATCCTCACCGCCATCATCCCGATCGCGGTGCCCCTGCTCATCTCCAGCAACCTCAGCGCCGCTGGACTCGTCGCCGCGCTGGCGGTGTGCGCGACGATCGTGGACACCTCCCCGTTCTCCACCAACGGAGCCCTCGTCCTGAGCAACGCCCGCGGTGTCGACAGCCGCCGCTTCTACCGGCAGGTCATCAGCTATACGGGCGGCATCGTCACCCTCGGCCCGATCGTGGCCTGGGGCGCGCTGGTGCTCCCCTGGTCATGACCGGGCCCGAGTGGTCGAGGCACAGAAAGTGCCGCTGAGATCAATCTTGCTCGCGTCCGCCTGCCGCGAGGGCGCTTCGGGCAGGCGGACCATCGGCTACCGGTGCGCGGCCAGGAACGGCAGGACCACGTCGGCCATCTCGTCGGGCACCTCCTCCGCGAGGTCGTGGCCCGCGTCGAAGACGTGTCCTGTGACGTCGTGGGCCACGAGCCGCGCCTGCTCCGCGTTGCGTTCACCGATGAAGGCCGAACCGCCGAGCGCCAAGACGGGGATGTCCAGCTTCTTGCGGGCGGCCTGCCGGTTCTGTTCGGCGTCGGTGAGCATCGCCCGGTAGACGGCGAGCATCGCGCGGATGCCGCCGGGCATGGAGTAGCAGCGCACGTACTCCTCGATGGCGTCGGGGGTGGCGGTGTCGGGGCGGCTGCGCTCGTTCTTGATCATGTAGGTGATCAGTTCGCGTTCGTGCCCGGCGATCAGCATCTCCGGGACGTCGGGCTGGAAGTAGAAGCCCAGGTGCCACAGGTGCATTCCGCTGGAGACGTTCTCGGGGGTGAGGGCGGTGTGGTCCTCGAAGCCGAAGCCGGGGAACAGGGCTTCGGTGAAGACCAGGGAGGTGGCGTGGTCGCGGTGGCGGGCGGCGAGCTGGTAGCCGATCACCGCGCCCCAGTCCTCGCCGATCACGGCGTAGGTCTCGTGCCCGAGGCGGGTCATCAGCTCGGCGATGTCGTCGCTCATCGTCGCGGAGTCGTAGCCGTCCGCGGGACGGGCGGAGTCGCCGAGACCGCGCAGGTCCGGCACGACGACGGTGTAGTGGGGCGTCAGCTTCGGGACGAGGTGGCGCCAGTGGTAGCCGGTCTTGGGCACGCCGTGCAGCAGCACCACCGCGGGCCCTGACCCGCCCGTCCGGTAGTGCAGGCTCGTTCCGTTGACAGCGACACGGCCCGTGCGCAGGGGCGTTGCGGTGTGGTCGTACATCATGACGGGGCACTCCATTTCTTTATCGAACGTTACAGATTCGGGGCATGAGAAACACCGGTCGACTCAGGACCGCGAGGACCCCTCAGTCGAGAGCGGCCAACGCGACCTCCACGAGGGGTTCGAGAGCCGGCAGGTCCGGTGTGACCTTGGCGGAGACCAGCAGCCCGTTGAGGAAGGTGACCAGGAACGCGGCGACCGTGTGCGGGTCGTGCCGCGCCGCGATCTCGCCCCGGTCCATCGCGGCCCACAGCACCTCGGTCAACGCCTCCCTGGTGGCGTCCTGCATGTCGCGCACGGTACGCAGGGTCGCCGCATCCTCGGGCAGCCGCTCGCAGACGGCGTTGACCGCCAGGCAGCCCTGACCGCCGCGCTCGACGGCGATGCGGATCCGCTCCGTCAGCAGCGTACGGATCGCCGAGCGGGCGTCCGCCCCCTCCTCCAGACCGCGCAGCGCTGATGCCGCGAGAGTGGTGCGGTAGCGCTCCAGCGCGGCCCGGTACAGGCCGTCCTTGCCGCCGAACGCGGCATACAGGGAGCCCTGCCCGATCCCCAGACACTGGGTCAGATCGCGCACCGAGGTCGCCTCGTAGCCACGCGTCCAGAACAGCTCCATGGCGCGGCTCACCGCCGCCTCGGTGTCAAACTCACGCGTCCTCGCCATGCGCTCACCGTAGACTATCTGGAACGTACGATCAAGAAAGAGGTGCCCTTGTGCGCGCCCTCCTCATGTCCACGCTTGGTGTTTCCGAACTTGCTGTTTCCGAAATCGCGAACGCTACGCTGCGGGCACCAAGGAGGCGCGAGAGGAGACCGCGGTGCCCGGAGGCAGACTCACCCAGCACGAACGTCAGCAGATCGCACTGGGGGTGGCCGACGGACTCGCCTACGCGGAGATCGCCAGGCGCCTGAACCGCCCCACTTCGACGGTCACGCGCGAGGTGATGCGCAACGGCGGCCCGACCGCCTACCGCGCCGACCTCGCCCACCGCGCCACCGAACGCCGCGCCCACCGGCGCAGGCAGGCCACTCCCCGCAGCCCGCAAGCACCCGAGCAGGCCCACGGGCGCGACATCGAGGCCGTGCGCGAGTACGAGGAGATGTTCACCTCCGTCCTGGTGCAACAGGGCCTGCCCAGGATGACGGCCCGGGTGCTGACCTGCCTGTCCACCACCGACGCCGGCAGCCTCACCGCGTCCGAACTCGTCCAGCGCCTCCAGGTCAGCCCGGCGTCCATCTCCAAAGCGGTGGCGTTCCTCGAAGGCCAGGGCCTCATCCGCAGGGAACGCGACGAACGCCGCCGCGAGCGCTATCTCGTGGACGACGACATCTGGTACCAGTCGATGGTCGCCACCGTCCGGGACAACGCCAAGATCTCCGAGACCGCCCGGCAGGGTGTCGTCGTCCTCGGCCCCGACACTCCCGCCGGCCTCCGCCTGGAGAACATCGCCCGCTTCGTCGACTTCATAGGCGAGAGCATCGCCCGCGCCGCCGAGGAGGCCCGCGAGATCTTCTCCACGCGGCCCGAACCGGCCTCGGACGACACGGCTACGCCACGCCCGGAGCGCGAATAGCCACACGCAACGTCCGGAGCCCGAACAGGCGGCCGTCCCCCCACGCCCCCGTACCGCCGGATCAGCGGGCGCCCGCGTACTCGGGGAGGCCGAGTGCGGTGGTGGCCGCCCGCCGGTGGTCGTCGTCCAACAGGCCGGAGGGATTCCGCAGGGTCTCGTCGCGCAGAGCCAGTTCCTCGGCGGTGGAGGGCAGGAGGTGGGCGCCCCCGTCGGTGGCGAGCGCCTGGTTCAGCTCCACGAACCCCCGCGTCCGCTCCTCGTAGGCCGCGAAGGCCGCCGGGTGACCGTCATGGGAGGCCAGTTCACCGGCGAGGACATAGGCACCGACCAGCGCGAGGCTCGACCCCTGCCCCGAGAGGAACGACGGGGCGTGCGCCGCGTCACCGACGAGCGCGACGCGCCCAGCGGACCAGCCGGGCATGCGTATCTGGCTGACGACGTCGAAGAACAGGTCATCGGCAGCACGCATGGCGGCCACCATGCGCGGGATCTCCCACGCGTCCTCGGCGAAGACCGACGCGACGAGGTCCCGCTGCGCCGCGGGGTCGCGGAAGGCGTCGAGAGGCGCCTCAGTGCGGGCGAAGTCGAGAAAGGCGTGCACCTCGTCGCTCTCGCCGACGGCGTAGAGGATCGCGGCCCTGCCGGGGACGTTCCACACCAGGGCCTCGTGCGCGAGCCCGAAGTGATTGGGCATGGTGAACCCGGCGAAGCAGCTGCCGAGGTAGCGGTGGTACCGCTCCTCGGGGCCGAAGACCAGGCCCCTGGTGCGGGAGTGCAGCCCGTCGGCACCGATGACCAGGTCGAAGGTGCGGCGGTCACCGCCCTGGAACGTCACGTCCACACCGGCCTCGTGGTCCTGGAGAGTGTCGATGGAATCGCCGAAGAGGAACTCGACGTCATGGCGTACGGCTCCGTAGAGCGCGTCGGCGAGATCCCCGCGGCGCACTTCGATGTCCCGCCCCTCGACGCCACCGGTGATGTCCTCGGGCTTGACGGAGGCCACCGGGCCGCCGTCAGGCCCGAGGAAGGTGATCTTGCGGCTGTCGACGTGCGCGTCCTGGAGCCGGGGCAGCAGGCCCATGCGCGTGACCACGTCCAGCGCGGTGCCGCGGATGTCGATAGGATAGCCGCCCGCGCGTACCGCGTCGGCCTTCTCCACGACGGTGACCTCGAAGCCGTACCGGTGGAGCCAGTAGGCGAGCGCGGGTCCGGCGATGCTGGCGCCGGAGATCAGGACGGTGCGTCCTCGCTTGATACTCATGACCGCTCCTCCCCTGGTCAGGGCGGTGAGCCCCAACCAGATACGTAATTTAGGTATCTTTGTTGCGGGCGTGACGGACCCAGGCGTTATGGAGCATGGACGCCCGCACGCGACGAGAACAACTATATACCTAACTTAGGTATCCAACGAGGAGCGAGATGGATTCGCAGCAGCCGGACGACACGGCCGCCGCCGCACAGGACCACGCAGGGGACCACGCACGGGACGCCGCGCGCGAAGAGCGCGAGAGCGGGGACGAGGGAGGGGGCAAGGCGGATGTCATGGCCGTGCTCCCCCGGCTGACGCAGGTCAGCAACGTGCTCAACCGCGGCCGGCTGCTCGAACGCGCCATGGAGACCGCCGCGATCCACGTGGACCGTCCGGCGATGTCGGTGCTCCTCTCGCTGCACATGGCGGACGGGCCGCTGCGGGTCGGCGAGATCGCCGAGCGGATGAATGTCGTGGGCCCGCACATCACCCGCCAGGTCAACGAGCTGGAGCGGCGTGGCCTGGTCGTACGGGTCACCGATCCGCACGACCAGCGGGCCCGTCTCATCGAGGCGACCCCGGAGGGCGCGGCGGCGGCCGGCCGCTACATGAGCACCGTCATCGGATGGTTCACCGACGCCCTCGCGGACTGGCCCCAGCAGGACCGCCAGGACTTCGGCCGCCTCCTCGGCCGCTTCGCCGACGACCTCACGGCACACCTCGCGGCCCTCGACGAGCAGTCGGCCTCCGGCTGAGAGCCCGGCCAGCTCCGGCCCCTGCCGTCCTTCCGGCCCCTGCGGTCCCTGCCGTCCCTACGGCCGAGCCTGGCCCCTGCCCGTCAGCCGACGCGCCGGACCGGCTCCGCTCCGGTCCGGGTCAGGAACTCGGTGAGCACTTCCGCGAGGCGTTCGGGCTGGTCCTCGGGGACGAGGGTGGACGAGTCGCTGATCTCGACCAGCCGGCCCTGTGGGTACAGCTCGGCCAGCCGGGGCCCGTGCTCCCGGGGCATCAGCCTGTCCTCGGTGGCCCAGACGACGAGCACCGGACGGTCGAACTCGCGCAGCCGCTCGCTCCAGGCCAGCAGGGTGCGGCGGTCGGGCGCGGAGACGGCGAACTTGGCGAAGTCCCGGCGAATGGCCTTGCTGCGGCTCGCGGGAGCGAACCAGTCGTCCATGATCTCGTCGGGGATCCCGCGCAGGCTCATCCCGCCGTATCCGTTGCGGTTGTTCCGGAACCACGGGACACGCATGAGCCCCGTCAGCAGCCGGACGGCGCCGGGAACCCTGCATATCAGGGCCATCGCCTTCGCCGGTCCCGGGGGGAAATTGTCGAACGCCTCGCAGGCCACCAGCACCAGCCGGGCGACCCGCTGGGCCTTCCCTTCCGACACCAGGAACTGGCCGCCGCCCCAGTCGTTGAGGACGAGGGTCACGTCCCGCAGGCCCAGGTGCTCGATGAACTCGCCCAGGAGCAGCGCGACACCGCGCTGGGAGAGGTCGGCGTCCGGGTGCATCGGCCGACGGTGGCCGCCCAGGGGCAATGTGGGCAGCACGCAGCGGTACCCGTCCAGCAGGGGGACCACCTTGCGCCACTGTGTCTCGTTCATCGGCATACCGTGGCCGAACACCAGCACCGGCCCGTCACCGCCGGTGTCCTGATAGCTGATCGGTCCTGCGGAGAGCTCGACCTCCGGCATGGCACCACCCTTTCCCTCAGCGCAAGGATGTCAGGTAGTCGCGAAGGGCGCGGTGGGTTTGTTCGGAACTCCAGATCTCCAGCACGCGGGGGTCTTCCGACGGCCGGGCGGCGTCGATGCGTTCGCGGGCCGGCCGGTGGAGCTGCCGCTTGGAGAAGGCGTACACCTCGGGCGGGACGGCGCACAGCCCGTCGGCGCGGCGCAGTGCCGTCGCGAGCAGTTCGCCGGGCCCGACGACCTCGTGTACCAGGCCGATCGCGGCGGCCGGGCGGGGCGCCAGCCGGCCGGCGCCGAGCACCATCGTGTCCAGTGCCGGGCCGACGGCGTGGCGCATGATCTCCAGAGGCACCGTGGGGAACGGCACGCCCGCGGCCAGCTCGGAGAGTCCGATGGTGCCGTCCGACATCAGCCGGGTATCGCACGCCGCTGCCAGCACGCACCCGCCGGCCAGGGCGTGGCCGTTGACGGCGGCGACGACCGGCCTGGGGTGTCCGAACAGGGTGAGCATCGCGTGGCTCAGGGCCGGGAGGAACTCCTCGACGTACCGGGGTCCTCCGGCGACGATCCGCTTCAGGTCCACGCCCGCGGAGAAGGACCGCCCGCTGCCGGTCAGCACGACGGCGCGCGCTTCGGCTACGGCTGACAGCGCGTCAGGGATAGCGAGAAGCAGCTCCAGGTCCAGTGCGTTCACCGGCCCGTGACGCATCGTCAGGACGGCGACGCCGTCGCGCTCGGCTGTCTCCATCACACCGTCATGCTGGCGCGTGCGAGGGCGGCACGCCAGGGAGGTTTCAGGTCACCGCGACGGGCCGGGCACACCGGCCGCGCGGCGGAGGCGGCGGAGGTGGCGGCCGGTCAGTCCTCGTAGCCGTCGAGGTCGGTGAGCAGGATCTTCGAGACCGTGTACGTGCCCTGTCCAGCGGCCACGAGTTTGCCGCTCTCGGAGTAGACGTTGCTGCGCGTGACGTAGAGCGTCTTCCCCGCGGTCACCACTTCACCGATGGCGTGAATACCCTCTTTCCGCACCGGCCGGATGAGGTTGATGTGATAGTCGACGGTGAGGACGCTGTACGTCTCCTCCATCGAGTTGGCCGCCATGAATCCGGCGGTGTCGCCGACCTCGAACAGCATGGCCGCGTGGGTGAAGTCCGCGTTCTGGGTGAGATCGGGGTGGAAGGGGATGCCCACCCGCGCGACCCCGGCCTTCTCGATCGTGATCTCCTTGTCCAGGAACCGGGAGATCTTGCAGTTCATGCAGCAGCGCGTCAGCTTCTCGAAGTGCGTCGACGAAGAGCCCATGACAGTGCTCCTTCTCAGTGCTTCTCGGTGCGGTGGCACGGCTGTGTGCGGTGGGTGGCACGGCTATCCGCGCGACACGACCAGGCTGGCGTTGATCCCGCCGAAGCCGCACGCGTTGACCAGGCATCGGCGCACCTCGGTCACTCTAGCTTCGCGGACGATATCGACGCCGGTGAACGACGGATCGGTGTGATCGAGTTTCAGTGTCGGCGGCACGGTGCGGTGGCGGATCGCCATGAGTGCCCCGGCGAGGTTCAGCGGTCCGTTCGCGGCGAAGGCGTGGCCCACGTGTCCCTTGATCGAGGTGACGGGTGGCTTGCGGCGTGCGTCCGACGCCACCGTGCGCACCGCCTCGATCTCGGCGGCGTCGCCCTGGACCATGCCCGATGCCTGCGCGAAGACGCAGTCGATCGCGTCCGGTGCCACCGCGGCGTCGGCGAGGGCGCCGCTCATGCACCGCGCGGCGTGGTGGGCCGAGATGCCCGCGATGCCGTCGGATCCGCTGTTCGTGGCGAAGCCGGTCAGCTCGCCGTGCACCACGGCGCCGCGTGCTTCGGCGTGGTCCCTGTCCTCCAGTACGAAGACGGCGGCGGCCTCGCCGACGACCATGCCGTCCCGCTCGCGGTCGAACGGGCGGGGTGTGTCCGCCGGGTCGTCGCGGCGGCTGAGCACCTTCATGGCCTCAAAGCCGGAGTAGGTGATCGGGGTCGTCACGGCCTCGGCTCCCCCGGCCAGTGCCCAGGTGCGGTCGCCCGACCGGATCGCGCGCATCGCCTGCCCCAGCGCCTGGCAGCCGCTCGCGCAGGCACCGGCGATCGTCGTCTGCTCGTCCTCGATGCCGTGGCGCAGCGCGATCGCGCTCGCCGCCATGTTCGGGAGGAGGGAGGGGATCAGGAAGGGGCTGGTCCGCCGCACGCCCCGCTGTTCCTGCCGCAGCACTCCGGCCTCGATGCTGGGCAGGCCGCCCATCGCCACCCCGAGGAAGACGGCCCCGCCAGGCGGGCAGCCCTGGGGCGGTGGCGACGGGGCGGACGGAACGGACGACGAGGCCCCGGCCGCGCCCGCTGTGTTCTCCGGCGACGCGACAAGGCCGCCGTCCTCCAGTGCCCGTCCCGCGGCGAACAGCGCGTAGCGCACGAATGCGCTCATCCGCTTGATCTCGAACTGGAGCGGACCGGGCCCGAACGTGACCGCCGCGTCGTCGATCTGTCCCGCGTACCGGCTGCGGAAGCGGCCGGGGTCGAAGCGCGTCAGCGGCACGATTCCCGAGCGCCCGGTGAGGAGGCCGTGCCACAGTTCGTCGGCCGTCGCGCCGAGGGGGCAGACCACCCCCATTCCGGTCACCACCACACTGCGTCTCCGCATGACCGGGGCCGCTTCAGACCGGCTGCTGCTCCGTGTCCTGGAGATCTCGTACGTAGTCCACGAGGTCCTGCATCGTCTCCATCCGGCCGACCGCCGACTCCTCGAATTCCAGCTCGAAGCAGTCCTCCAGGTAGAGCAGCAGCTCGACCATCTTGAGGCTGCTCATCCCCTCGATGGACGTGGCCAGGTGCGAGTGCGGAGTGAGGTGGGAGACGTCGGACTCGACGAACTCACCGATGTGTTTGACGAGCCTCTCGAACAGCTCCTGGTCCCGGTTCTGGTCCGGCATCGTGTGCCCCTCTCGCTCGGTGGTCCTCGGTCGCTCGGTCGTCCTCGATCAGCTTCCGGCACAGATGCCGCTGGATCTTGCCGCTGGTGGTACGGGGGAGGTCGGCGCGCCTGATCCAGTGGTAGGCGACTCCGCCGATCCCGAAGACCTCCGCGAGCGCGTCGCTCACCCGCGCGGTGATGTCCCGCCGGTCGCGTCCGTCGGCGAGCCGTTCGTCGAGCAGGAGGTGGAGCTGCTCGGTGCGCAGCATCGGATCGGGCAGGCCCACGGCCACGACGGCCGGGGTGCGCGGGCTCCGGGTGACGGCCTCGACGAATGTCTCGATCTGGTTGGGCACGTAGTTGCGCCCGGCGATGATGACGAGGTCCTTGCGGCGGCCGGTGACGTACAGCTCTCCCCCGACCTGATAGCCGAGGTCGCCCGTGCGCAGGAAGCCGTCCTCGCGCGTGAGCGGGTCCGCAGCCTCCTCCGCCACATCCGGCTCCGGGAGGTAGCCGTCGACGACACTGGGCCCCGCCACCTCTATCTCCCCGATCGTACGGTCGGGGAGCGGCGCGCCGTCCGCGTCGACCACCCGCAGGGTGTGGTCCGGCAGCGCCCGGCCCACACACATCGCGCCCGTGGTGCGCGGGTCGTCCGCCGGGCGCGGCACGGCACGTCCCCTCGCGGCGAGCGCCGCCGCGTCGACCCGGTCGACGGAGTACGGCCGCCCGACGTCGGAGATGGTGACGGCGAGTGTCGACTCGGCCAGCCCGTACACGGGGCACAGCGTCGTCCCGGACAGGCCGAAGGGGGCGAACGTCTCCTGGAAGTCGCGCATCGTGCTCTCGGGCACGGGTTCCGCGCCGCAGAGGGCGACGCGCCAGGCCGACAGGTCGAGGCCGTCCGGCGGACGCCGCTTCGCGACGCGCACACACATGTGGAACGCGGAGCTGGGCGCGGGCGACAGTGTGCCGCCGTAGCGGCTGATCCAGCGCAGCCATGACAGCGGGTTCCGCAGGAAGTTCACGGGGTCCGAGAGCACCATCGGGATGCGGGCGCGGAGCGCGTACGAGATCCCGATGAGGCCCATGTCGTGGAACAGGGGGAGCCAGCTCACCAGGGTGTCCTCGGGTCTCCCCCGGATCGCCTCGGCGATGGAGCGGACGTTGGCGGTGATGTTGCCGTGCCGGATCATGGCGAGTTTCGGTGTGCCCGTCGAGCCGGAGGTCGCCTGGAGGTGCGCTGGCGACGCGGCCGTCGCGCGCGGTGGGTCCAGCGAGGCGGGCGGCGGGTCGGGCGCGGGGGATGCCGCGCGCAGGGTGTCCGGGGTGAGCACCGGGGTCGTCAGGAGCGGCTGGAGTTCCTTCTCCCACTCCGGGGAGGTGATGACGTGGCCCGCGCGCGCGTGTTCCGCGAGTCCCCGGAGGTGGGCCGCGTAGTGCGCGGTACGGCCGTCCATCGGCTCCGGTACGACGACGGGCACCACCCCGGCGTACAGGCAGCCGAGGTAGACGGAGAGGAAGTCGCGTGAGGTGGGCAGGACGAGGATGACACGGTCCGCGGCGCCGATACGGTGTGCCGCGAGACCGGCGACGGCCTGTCCGACGAGGCGGTGCACGTCCGCGTAGCTGAGGGCGAACTCCTCCTCGGACCTCTCGATCACGCGAAAGGCCGGCCGGTCGGGTGTGTGCCGCGCGCTGTCGAGCAGAGCGTCGATGACGGTCTCAGCGCGAGGCGCCTGGGTCATCGGGCGTACCCCTTCACGAACTCCAGGTCGGAGCGCTTGGAGGACCGGGCCAGCCAGTCGCGCAACGCGCCGTGGCGTGCGTCGAAGTCGGCCTTCAGCAGCGGTTCCTTGAGGGTTCCGGAAGCGGTGTAGTAGGGCTTTTCCAGTTCCTCCAGGAAACGGATGTGCTGCTCCATACCGGCCCGTCCGCGTTCGACGCTGCGCGCGTACGACTTGAGCCGGGCCCGGCGCTGCGGCCGCCGTTCGATCTCGAAGGCCCGCTGGAAGAAGATGCCGTAGCTGTCGAGGATTCCGCGCTGGAGTTCGCTGGGGCGCATGTGGCGCGGGAAGATGCCCACGAACGAATAGTGCTGATAGGTGGGCACTTCCATGATGATCCGGTGGTCCTCGACGTCCTGTCGGGCACCGTAGAGAAGGTCCTGGAAGGGGTATTCCGCGAGGCATACGAAGACCGGGTGCATGATGCGTGCTTCGGCGCACCACCGGGCCGTCGCCTCGATGGCCGGGCGGTCCTGGACGTCGAGTCCGAAGATGATGGCGGAGTGAATGGCGATGTCGTTCTCGGCGAAGCGCAGCAGCCGCCGGGTCTGTTCGGAAGGATCGACGCGCTTGTTGAACGCCTGGAGGACGCTCGGGTCCTCCGACTCGACTCCGAGGCAGTATTCCTCGAATCCCGAGCGCTTGAGGTCGAGAACCAGGTCCATGTCGTCGGCGTGGCTGACGCGGCTCATCGCGATGAACTTGTAGTCGCGGTCACGGAACGTCTCGGCGATCTCACGGCAGTAGTCCTTGCGCGTCGTGAAGTTGAGATCCGTGACGTAGAACCGGTTGCATCCGGTCTGCTCGTAGAGGGCGTCCAGTTCCCCGCGTACGTCTTCCGCCGTCTTGGTGCGGAACCGTCGTCCGAGCAGCCGGATCGCGTAGCAGAAGGAGCAGGCGAACGGGCAGCCGCGCGACATGGAGACGGTTGCCCAGTGGAGCTTCGGGGCACGCGCGAGGAACTTCGGATTGATCGCGTTGAGGATGTTGCCGTAGCGGGCGATCTGGTTCAGCTTCAGTTCGCCGTCGGCGTCGATATAGGCCAGGTTGTCGACCTCGGTGACGGATTCGCCGGACTCCAGTGCCCTGATGAGCTGGACGGAGGGGATCTCTCCCTCGGCTATCACCGCGTAGTCGGCGTAGCGCAGCGCCTCGTAGGGCGCGAACGCGGCGTGGGGCCCGCCCATGATGACGACGCAGCCCGGCCGCTTGGCGCGCTGGATGAGTTCCAGTGCCGCGATGTTGGACCAGAAGTGGGTGGCGAGCGCCGAGATCAGGATGTAGTCGTATTCGGCGAGAGGGAAGTCCTCGGGCTTCTCGCCCCAGAACATCTGGCACATCTCGACGCGCGCGTCCGGGTACTCCTGCTGGATGAACGAGGCGACGTAATAGATGCCGTCGTTGTAGGTGGTCGCAAGCGTCGACGCATCGGGGTAGGCATCGTGGAACCCGAGCTGGACGCAGAGAATGTTGAGGCTCTTCATGAGCGTACTCCTCCTCCCGGCCGGCTCTCCTACGCGATGTGCCGGTGCGCGAGCTGCTTGCGCACCTTCTCCTTCATCTCCTGCTTGAGCCTGGCGGCGATGCGGGTGGGGTCGTTGACCCTGCGCTGGGCCCATGCGAGCAGGTCACGTGCCTCGCTGCGGTTCATCTTCGGGTGTTTCCACACCAGGTTGTAGAGGTCGTGCTTGCTCAGATCCGGCTCGTCGATCATGTGCTCCATCTGCCGGTAGAGACGGGTGCCGTGGAACGGCGTCAGCAGTGTGAGCTGGCAGGCGAACAATCCCTCCTCGTTGAGCTGCTCGATGTCGAACTGCATGTCCTCGATGCTGTCCTCGGCGAATCCGACCATGAACGTGCCGAGCGCCCGGCGTCCGTTGCTGAGCAGTTCACGCACGGTCTGGCGGACGTTGTAGACGTCGTCGCGCTTTTTCACGTCGGCGACGTTCTTGTCGCGGTAGGACTCGATGCCGACGATCGCGCCGTCCATGTAGCGGTCGGTCAGCTCTGGAATGCGGCCCCGTATCAGATCGGCGCGCGTCAGACAGATCCATGGCAGTTCGCGCTCGGCCAGGGCGTCCACGACCTGTTCGGCCAGGTGGTTGGTGAGGAAGAAGCTCTCGTCATAGATGATGACGTGGGCGACCTGTGCCTCCCTGTACGCGTCGAGCGCCGCGTACATGTCCTCCATGAAGATGGCTTCTTCTTTGGGATTGAAGATCGGCGTAGAGCAGAAGGTGCAGCCGATGTTGCAGCCACGCTTGGAGTAGAGATATCCGACCGGGGAGCTGAGCCCGCGGAATCCGCTCTCGCCCAGCATCGCCGGGTGCCGCACCCGGGGAAGCGGCTCACCGTAGACGTACTGATGGAGCGGGAACTCCCCCGCGCCCTTCACCAGTCTGGTGAAGTAGCGGTCGATACCGGGTGAGAGGACGCCGTAGTTGCCGCCCCAGATCTCGGGCACTCCGGCCTCGCGCGCGGCCTCGGCCATCTCGATCGCGACAAGCGTGGACCAGGTGTAGAAGCTGACGCCCACCATGTCCCACTTCTCGGAATTCAGCGCGGCGCGGTATTCCTGCCACGTCGGATATTCGAGGATCTCGACGTCAGGGACGTTGTACTTGAGGAAGCGGAGACCAGTCGGCGGGCAGGTCACGGACAGCCGGTCCTCGATGTCCACGGCACACGTCCACGCCATGTACGTATCGGTCCGGTCGTACCAGTTTCCGCCGATCCCGTTCGGCTCGACCAGCGCCTCTTTGGGGGCCGTGGTGAGGAGCACCTTCCGCATTTCCGTACCCTTCGCTCGACGGTGTCGTTCGGTGAACATTCACACCGCGCAGCCGCGCGTCGATCTTCAATGCGCAGTCGATCATTAATGCGAACCTGGGCGCGTTTTGGCTCTGGTCGTGCTCCATCGCGAACCCTAGAAGGGCCTCAACTTTTGCGTCAACCCGCGAGTTGTGTTCCGATTATGGAGATCAACGCATTCACGCCACCTGATCGTTTATGACGGCATAAAAAGCGCGCCGCTACGGGAGCCCTCTCCGCGCACGAATGCGCTGACCGGCGGGGACATGCTTCCCCACCGGTCAGCGCGGCCGTACGGGTCAGGCGGTGGCGCAGGCGGTGCCGTTGAGGCGGAAATTCGACGGGGTGGAGTTGGCGCTGTTCTTGGTCGCCGTGAAGCCGACGGTCACCGAACCACCGGCCGGGAGCGAGGCGGTCCAGGGCGCGGAGGCGACACTCACCGCGGCGCCCTCCTGGGTGGCGGTGCCGCCCCACATGTTGCTGACGGTCTGCCCGTCGGCGAAGGAGAAGCCCAGCGTCCAGCCGTTCAGCGCGGTGGTACCGGTGTTGCGTACGGAGAGTTCGCCCTGGAAGCCGCCGGGCCACTCGTGGACGACGCGGTATCCGACGGAGCAGGAGACACCGGGTGTGCCGCCGTCCTCGTCGGTGGTGACACTCACCGTGGCAGAGCGTGGCGAGCGGTTCCCGGCCGCGTCGCGCGCGTAGACGGCGAAGGTGTACCGCGTCTCGGCGGCGAGACCGGTCACGGTGACCGTGGTGGTGGCGGACGAGGCCACCGTCGTCTCGGAGTCTCCGCCGACGCGGACGACGTCGTAGCCGGTGACCCCCACGTTGTCCGTGGCGGACGGCCAGGAGAGCGTGGCGGAGGTGGCTGTCACGGCGGAGGCGGTCGGGGTGCCGGGGGCTGTCGGCGCCTGGGTGTCGCCGGTGCCACCGCCGAAGATGGTGGCTTCCTTCGACGTCTGCGCGATGCCGTTGACACCGTGGAAGATGCGCTGGCCCCACGAGCTGAGCCGACCGGGGTCGAAGTCGATCGCCAGGTCGAGGATCGGGTCGGTGTTGCCGCTCCAGGACCAGGCCAGATAACCGAGCTTGAGCTGCTGCGCGGCGGCCATCATGGTGTCCTCGTCCGGGTCGCCGTACTGGTCGGGCGGACCCCCGAACTCCCCGATGAGCAGGGGCAGTCCGGCGTCGACGAAGGCGTTGAGATAGTCGGTGACCTTCTCCGCGGTGTTGTAGACGCTGTACATGTGGATCGAGAAGATCAGGTTGCCTGTGGGGTCTGCGTCGTAGACGGACTGGGCGTTGGCGCGCATGACACCCTGCCAGTCCTGGCCCCAGTTGGGTGCGTCCACCATGATGGTGTGCTCGTACCCGGCGTTGCGCAGCTTCTGCACGGCGGCGATGGTGGGTGCGGTCCATCCGGCGGGGTCGGTGTTGCCCCAGGGCTCGTTGCCGATGTTGATGATGACGTAGTCCTCCTCACCGGCGAGCACCTCCTTCAGGCCGATCCAGTAGTCGGCCGCGTGGTCGAGGGTGGCCGCGGCGGCCTCCTCGCCGTAGCCGGTGGTGTCGTGCACCTCCAGCACGCAGATGAGCCGGTTGGCCTTGCACTGGTCGACGACGTTGGCCACGTCCGCGGCGCTGTTCTTCGACCAGCGGTGGCCGTTGGAGAGAACGACGCGGACGGTGTTGGAGCCCAGCGCCTTCACGTCGGCGAGCGACTGCGTCTCGTTCGGGTACCAGGTGTGGGCGTGGTTGACGCCGCGCATGACGAAGTCGTTGCCGTTGCTCTCGACCAGGCGGCCGTCGCTGATGTGAAGGCCGGCGGCCTGGGCACCGGGCGGCGGTGCCTGCGCGGCGGCCGGGCCGAGGGCGCCGAGTCCGACGAGGACGAGGAGTGCGGCCAAGAGGGCCAGCAGGGCGGTGACGGTTCTCTTACGTGTCGTGCTTCTCGCTGTTCTCACTGGGACTCCAAGGAGTGAGCGCCAAGAAAGCTGAGCATCGGAAGGAACAGACATGGGAGCGCTCCCATGAACCCACTACGACAGGAACACGTCAAGGCATCGCGCACGTTCCGTTGGGCTTTCGGGCAGTTGCCCCGCTCCCCCGGCGTGCCCGGCTACCACTCGGCGCCGATGCGACGGGACGTAGGATCGTGCACCGGCTTCATGGTCAACCGGAAAGGCGTGATGGGCTCGATGTCCGAATCGCAGGAACTTGCCAATAAATCGGTCCTCAAGGGCGCGATGCTCCTGCGGGAACTCGCCCGGCATGAGTCCGGTGCGACCGTGACGGAACTCGCTGCTGCCGTCGGCCTCTCCCGGCCGACGGCCTTTCGCATCCTGAACAGCCTTGAACAGACGGGGTTCGTCGACCGGAACGACGCGAAATACACGCTGGGCTGGGAGTTTTCCCGCCTCGCACGGCGCGCCGATCCGTACCGGAGCCTTGTGGGCCGTATTCAGCCGATTCTCGAAGAACTCGCGGAATCCGCGAAGGAGACGGTGACGCTCGCCGTTCCCACCCCGGGCGGGGAGCTGGACCTGATCGCGGCAGCCGCCGGTTCTCATGTCGTGGGCGTTTCGGTGAGTTCGCTGATCGGTCAGCAGTGGCCCTTGCACGCCAGCTCCACCGGGAAGATCCTGCTGGCCGATATGAGTTCCGCGAAGCTGCGGGAGAATCTTCCGGAGAAGCTGGAGAAATTCACCGCCGACACGATCAGCGACCGGAAAACGCTCCTCAAGGAACTGCAAGAGGTCAGGGAACAGGGTTACGCGATCCTGGACAATGAGCTGGAGGAGGGGCTGCTGTCGCTGTCCCGTCCGATCCGCGATTCCGCGGGGAGCCTGGTGGCCATCCTCACCGTCGACGCGCCGCGGTACCGGTTCGGGAGGGACAGGATTCCCGGGACATTGCAGCAGATGCACGCCGCGACGGAAAAGCTCGTGCGGCTCATGTGGCCGGGGTGGGAAGGGCAGCAGGCCGAGGGGTGACGTCCCCGGCCGGGGGCTCGGGCCAGGTGCGAGGCCGGGGGCTCAGGCCACGGCCGGGGCACGGTAGCCGCCGAGCCTGCCCCGGTGGAAGACCAGGGGCTCGCCGGGGTTCGTGGCCATGCGCAGGACCCGGGCGACGACGATGACGTGGTCACCGCCGTCGAGTTCCTGCTCCGGACCGCAGTCGATCCAGGCGACGGCGCCGCCGATGCGGGGAGCGCCGTCCGGGGAGGGGTGCCACTCCACTCCGGCGAACTTGTCGCCCGTCCTACGGGACAGGGCCCGGCACACGTGATGCTGGCCCTCGGCCAGGACGCTGGCGCTGAACCGGCCGCCGGCGCGGATCCTGGGCCAACTGCCGGAGGTGCGGGCGACGCTGAAGGCGACCAGGGGCGGCGCGAGGGAGAGGGACTGGAAGGTCCCCACGATCAGGCCCGCGGGTGCGCCGGTGGACGCTTCGACGCCCGTCACCGCCACCACCCCGGTGGGTAGCTGGGACATGACGTGGCGGAAGTCCGTCTGGTCGATCTGGTGCCCGGTGACGTGGGTGTTCATGGTGGCGGTCCCTCCGGATCCTGTGTACGGCTCGGGTGCTCGGGTGCTCGGGTGCTCGGGTGAGAACGGTGCGTAGCTCGCGTGGCCGGTGCCATGTGGTCAGTGCTTGACGGCGATGTCCCGTGCGACACGCAGGCCGCGTTCGACGGCTCCGTCGATGAAGCCCGCCCACAGGTCGGCGTTGTCGCTGCTGGCGAAGTGCAGGACGCCCTCGGAGCGCTGCATCCCTCGCAGGTAGGAGGTGAGCTGTCCCGGACGGTGGATCATCCACGTCTCGCCCGAGTGCGGGTCGGCCATCCAGTCGTGTCCGGTGACCTCCAGCACCTCCAGGTCGTCACGCCACACCGTCAGCGCCTTCCGCACGGCCTCGGTGTCGTGCGGACCGATGCGGGTGGCGTCCGCGCCGAAGGCGACGAGGACGGCGTCGTGCGTACCCGTGTATTCCGTGCGCACCACGGACAGCGGGTGGTGTGCCGTGGAGTAGGCGAAGAACGGGCGGACAGGGCCGCGCACCCGGATCCAGAGCTTCACGCCACGCGACGCCGTCTTCTCCCGCGCCGCGGCCCGCTTCTCGTCGCACAGCGGCGGCGAGACGTCGAGGGTGCCGAGGAGGTTCTGCGGGAGGGTGATCACCACGGAGTCGGCGGTGAGCTGCCTCCCGTCGGCGAGCCGTATCCGTGCGCGGTGTGCGTCGTGCTCGATGGCGCGTACGGGCGCGCTCGTACGGATGTCGGCGCGGGCCCCGGCCGCGATCGCCGCGACCAGGGCGCGCGTTCCCGCGCTGAGCCGGAAGACCGCCGACGCCTCGTGCATGAGGTGCCAGTGTCCGGCGGCAGCGGCGGTCCAGCGCAGCGCGCTGGTGAACGCGCCCTCGTGCGGCGGTGCGTTGAAGTGCCCCACCCACGCTGCCTCGTTGGCGTGGTACTCCTCGGCCGGCAGCCGCAGTTCGTCCAGCTTGTCCTGCACGCTCCAGGTGTCGGCAGCCGCGAGGTCCGGGTTGCCGGTGGGGTCGTCAGGGCGCGGGATCCAGTCCATGGTGCCCGCGAGCAGCCGTCGCATGCCCGGGTCGACGAGGTCCATGAAGTCCTGGAGCGAACCCGACCGCACCTCCTGTCCGGCCAGCCAGTACGCCTCTTCGGGGCGGGGGCCGCGTGTCACCTTCAGCCCGTACCGCGTGATCTCGGACCAGATGTGCGGCTGGGTCCAGTGCACCCATGTTCCGCCCATCTCCAGGTCACGGCCGAGGCGGTGGTCGGTCCACACCCGGCCGCCGAGCCGGTCGCGGGCTTCCAGCACCACGACCTCGCGGCCGGTGTTTCCCAGCTCGCGCGCGGCGATCAGCCCGGCCACACCGCCACCGACGATGACGACGTCAGCGTGCTCCGTCATTGCGCTCCTCCCTCTCCCCTGCTCTCTCCTGCTCTGGCTCCGGCTCTCCCGCTCTCCCGCTCTCCCGCTCTCCGGTCAGCGGGACACGGTGACGGGCACGTGACCGCCCGCGGGGAACGTGTCCGCGCCCAGGTGCGGGGTGCGGGCGCGGCGGACCGCGGAGGCGGGGTGGTCGGGCAGTGTGTGGCGTCGCCCGGCGCCGTAGAAGCTCTCGCGAAGTGTGGCCGCACCCTCGTCGTAGCGCTCGCGTGCCAGCCCCTGACGGCGCAGCTCGGGCAGCGCGAGTTCGATGAAGTCCCGCCAGCCGCCGGGCTTGGTGGCGTAGCTGAGGTTGAAGCCGTCGACATCGGCCACCTCCCGCCATGTGCGCAGTTCGGCCGCCACCGTTCGCGGTGAGCCGACGATGACCGCGCCCGTGCCGCCGATGCCGATGAACTCGGCGATCTGCCGTGCGGTCCAGGTGCGGGACGGATCGGCCTTCGAGAACATCTCCGCCACCGAGCGACAGCCCTCCACGTCGGCGTGCTCCAGCGGTGTGTCCGGATCCACGGTGCTCAGGTCGATCCCCGTCCAGCCCGCGAAGCGTGCGAGCGCGCCCTCGTATCCGGCGTGGCGCAGGTGACGCTCGTACTTCTCCCATGCCTGAGCGTCGGTGGGCGCGACGATGACGGTGATGAGGGCGAGGATGCGCACACTCCTCGGGTCCCGGCCCGTTCCGCCGACCGCGGTGCGGATCCTGTCGACGTCCCGCCGGGTGAGTTCGGGGGTCATCGTGTTCACGAAGACCGCCTCGGCGTTCCTCGCCGCGAAGGTCCTGCCCCGCGAGGAGGCACCGGCCTGGAAGAGCACGGGTGTGCGCTGGGGCGACGGCTCGCACAGGTGGATGCCGGGGACGTCGAAGTAGGCGCCCTGGTGCTGGACGGGGCGGATCCGGCGCGGGTCGAGGTAGGCACCGGCCGCGCGGTCGCGGATGACGGCGTCCTCCTGCCACGAGCCCTCCCACAGCTTGTAGCAGACCTCCAGGTACTCGTCCGCCATGTCGTAGCGCGCGTCGTGCGGTATCTGTGTGCCGAGTCCGAGGTTGCGCGCTGCCGACTCGTTGTAGGACGTGACGATGTTCCAGCCGACGCGACCGTCCGTCAGATGGTCCAGGGTGCTGAACTTCCGTGCCAGCGCGTAGGGCTGTTCGTACGTCAGGGACGCGGTGACCCCGAATCCGAGGTGCCGGGTCACGGCGGCCATCGCCGGGACGACCAGGGCGGGTTCGCTGACCGGGAACTGGGCGGCGTCGCGCATCGCGGCGTCGGGGGAACCGCCGTAGACATCGTGATAGCCGACGGTGTCGGCGAAGAAGATGCCGTCGAAGCAGGCTTCTTCCAGCATGCGGGCGGTGTCGGTCCAGTAGGACAGGTCCGTGTAGCGCCACCCCTCGTCGAGTGCGTCGCGCCAGGAACCGGCGGTCAGGTGGGCGGGGGCGCAGATGTCGAAGGCGAAGAACTTCAGTGGCTGGTTGCTCATGCTGCCCTCCAGAGCAGAAGCGGGAGCCGGGTGCCTTCTCGCGGCAACGGCGACGGCGACCGCGAGGCGTTGGCGTTCACCATGCGAACGTCACGTTCATATTCAGAGCGACTGCGCTTCGTGTCAAGAGATGCACGTAGAGCGTCCACAGAGGCGGAATCCGCCTCTTGACACGACTACGGGCCCGTGCGAACTTCCGGGAAAGGGACGCTGGTTGAACGCGGCGTTCACTTATCCGACGACCGGAGGTGACATGTCCGCAGACAGCGGAACGGGTGCCCCTCACCCGGAGGAGCACCCGTCGCCCGTCACACCCGTCGACGCCTCGGAGCGAGGCGCCGTGTATCAGTGATCGTCCCAGTGACCGTCGTGACTGGCGTGGCGGTGGCCGTCGTGCACGTAGTCGACGTGGTCACCGTGCGGCACGGCGACATGTCCGCAGCCCTCGCCGTGCCGGTGCCCGTGGTCGTCGTGGGCCGTGTGCCCGGCGGGCTCGCACTCGTCCACGTGGTCGCCGTGGACACGGTGGAGGTGGCCGTCGTGGGCGTAGTCCACGTGGTCCTGGTGCGGCACGGCGACGTGTCCGCAGCCCTCGCCGTGCTGGTGGACGTGGTTCGGGTGGGTGGTGTGTGCAGTGCTCATGGCTCGCTCGTCTCCGGTGGTCCTTCGGCAACCGGCTGTGACCGCGTCGCCGTCCCTCTGAACCCATACTGCTCCCGCGCCTCGCCCCGACACACCGTGGCGCCACCGCGCCCCCCACATACGCCCGATCGAGCACCCGTCGAGCACCCTGGGTGACAGCCGGTCGAGTGGCACCCGGCCCTGCGGCGCGAGCCCGGCGGTTTCACCTGTGCCGACTCGGCGAGGCCGGCCGGCTCAGAGGTCCACGACGAGCCTCGGGGACAGTGCGCGGGACACACAGGGGTACATACGGCCCGTGGGCGCGCCGATGTCGTCGCGGTGCTCGGGTTCGCCGTCGAGGACGGTGACCTCGCAGCTACCGCAGACACCTTCGCGGCAGCCGGACGCCACGGGGTGCCCCGCGTGGGACAGCGCGTCGAGCAGTGACTCGTCCGGGGTCACCTGGACCGTCTGCCCGGACCGGGCGCACACCGCCTCGAACGGCGCGTTGGGGGCGAACACCCTGCCCTTCGGGTGGAACCGCTCCGCGTGGAACCGGTCGGCGGGGAACACCTCCTCGGCGGCGGCGAGCATCGACGCCGGGCCACAGCAGTAGACCCGGGCGCCGGGTGCCAGTGCGGAGGCGAGCGCGGCGAGGTCCGGTCTGCCCTGCTGGCGTGTGGCGACGATCCGCACCCGCTCGCCGTGGGAGGAGCGCAGCTCGTCGACGAACGGCATGGTCGCGAGCGACTGCCCCGCGTAGACGAGCGTCGACGGGACACCGGCACCGGTCGCGGCGCGCAGCATCGGGAGGAGGGGGGTGATGCCGATTCCGCCGGCGAGGAAGAGGTACTCCGGCGCGGGCAGGAGCGGGAAGTGGTTGCGGGGCAGCGACACATCGAGTGTGCGGCCCTGGCGCAGGAAGCGGTGCACGTACTCCGAACCGCCCCGGCTGAGGGGGTCGTACCGTACGGCGACGCGGTAGGACTCGCGGTCCGCCGGGTCTCCGCACAGCGAGTACTGCCGGGTCAGCCAGTTCGGCAGTGCCAGGTCGACATGGGCTCCCGGCTCCCAGGGTGCCAGCGGTCCTCCGGTGCCGCGCAGGACGAGGGAAACGACGTCCTCGGCAACCTGGCCGATGTGGTCGATGAGGGTCTGTTGCATCGGTGCTTCACCTGTGGCCTGGTCAGTAGAGTTTCCGGTAGCCGTCTTCGAGACCGCGGTTGATCGCGTCCGGGTCGACGTCGAGCCCGAACTGCGCGGTGAAGATCTCACCGGCCGACGGGAGTTCGTCGGCGAGTGCCTGGCTCGCGGGGTCCCACAGCCGGGACCGGATGAGCGCGCGGCCACAGTGGAAGTACGCCTCAGCCACCTCGACGACGAGCGCCAGCTCCGGCGCCTTGGCCTCGGTCCGCATCCGGGCGAGGACGTCGGGTTCGTCGGTGGGATACGCGCGGCCGTTGATCCGCAGCGTCTCGCGCATGCCGGGGACGAGGAAGAGCAGCCCGATCCCGTCGTTCTCGGCGAGGTTGCGGAAGGAGTCGGCGATCTTGTTGCCGGGCCGGTCGGGGATCGCGAGTGTGTGTGCGTCGAGGACCTTCACGAAGCCCGGGTAGTCGCCACGGGGTGAGCAGTCGGCGCGTCCCGCCGCGTCCGCCGTCGCCATCGTCAGGAAGGGGGAATGCGCGATGAAGCGGCGGAACTGCTCGTCGATGTGGTCAAACACCTTCGCCTCGGTCATGGCGTCCGGTTTCCCGAGGCGGGCGATGACCTCGTCCGGCGGCACCGGCCGGGGGCGCGTGCTGGCATGCGTCACGAAGGCTCCTTCGGGAGACGGCGAGAGGCGACGGGGGCAACGGGACGCGGCGGGGCGCGATGCGCGATGTGCGACAGGCAGACCGTCGCCCACCCGCCAGTGCCCCAGCACGCCAGCGCCCCTGACCCGACGGCGGCTGTCACCGCTCCGTCGCAGGTCATGGCACTATTGTGAGCAATTATTCAGCCACGCGCTACTCGCTTTCGAGGCCCTGCCCAGGAGGTGCCATGACGTCGGAACACCGCCGGCTTCAGCCACGTAAACAGCCACGTCAGGTCCGCGCCGAGCTGACCCGGCAGCGCATCCTCACCGCCGCTGCTCACGTTTTCGCCGAGCACGGCTATGCCGCGGGGACCACCAACCGGATCGCCGAACAGGCGCGGATCTCGATCGGCTCGCTGTACCAGTACTACCCGAATAAGGACGCGATCCTCGTCGAGCTGGTGACCCGGCACCTCGACGCCGGGACGGCCGCCACCAAGCGCCGTTGGAGCGAGGGGATCTCCGGCCCCCTCGAAGACTTCCTGCGCGGCCACGTACGCACCGCGATCGAGAACCACCGCCACGATCCGCATCTGCTGCGCGTCATGTTCGAGCAGTCACCCCGGTCCCCCGAGCTGGCGGAGAAGGTCTCCCAGCACCAGCGGGAACTCGTCGCCGACGTGGAGGAGTTGCTCAAGAACCACCCGGAAGTCCGCGTGACGGACACGCAGGTGGCCGCCCAGCTCGTCATCTCCGCGGTCGGGCCCGCCGTCCACCTGCTCATCGCCGAGCCCGATCCCGTGGACGCCGTCCGGCTGGAGAACGAACTCGTCGCCATGCTCACCCGCTATCTCACGGCCGCGGCACAGCCCCAGTAACCGCCCTCCCCCGCCCCGTATCGCGCACCGGGCGGAAGAGAGCGGCTCTTCGGGACTACTCGGACTCGGACTCGGACTTGGACTCGGGCCCGGACTTGGACTCGACGCGTCCGAGCGCGCCGGGATCGGCCGCCAGCGCGTCGCACGCCGCCTGCCAGCCGCCGTCACCGGGGCGCAGTGCGCTGTGGAGGTAGACCGAGGTGAGGTGCTGGACGGCGGACACGCGCTCCAGGTTCTCGTCAGTGGTCTCGGCGACGTCGTAACCGGAGATGCCGCCGAGCCCGTGCTCCGCTTCGAACAGGGTGAGCAGGGACTTGGGACCGGGGGCGAGGTGGTACGGGTCGGCGTGCCAGTCCGGGCCCGCGACCGTCAGATGGCCGGAGACGTCCTTGTCGCCCGCGACCACCAGGGTGGGTGTCGCCATCCTGGAGAAGTCCGCCGTCCGCATGAAGGAGAAGTTCTCGGCCGCGAACTCGTTCAGGGTGTCGCCCCTGCCCGGCGCGGCGAGCAGGACCCCCGCCGTGATCCGGGGTTCGGTCAGGTCCACCTCCGTCCCGTCCTCCGGATCGGTGAGCCGGGCGCCGAGCAGCAGACCCGCGGTGTGCCCGCCCATCGAGTGCCCCGCCACGGCGACCCTGCCGTGGTCGAGGCGCCCGGCGAGCGTCGGCACGGCAGCCTCGATCACGTCGAGCCGGTCGAGAACGTGCTTCATGTCCTCGGCCCGCGACCGCCAGAACATCGGCGCCCCCGGGGTTCCGGGGTCCAGGTTCAGCGACAGCGAGCTCAGATGGGTGGGCTGGATCACGGCGAAGCCGTGCGCCGCCCAGAAGTTGACGAGGGGCGCGTAGCCGTTGAGCGAGGAGAGGTGGTTCGAGTAGCCCTGACCGTGCGAGAGGAGGATGACCGGCAGATCGCCCCCGGTCACGGGCGCGGAGACCCGCACCTCCAGGTCCACCGCCCGGCCGGGAGCCGACAGCACCACCGGGCTGACCGACAGGACCGGCGTGGCCGGGCCGAGGGTTCCGGCCGCGTACGTCGATGCGCTCATGCTGCGTATTTCCCTTCGAAGACCCCTGCCGCCGGGCCGTCCGGGCCGACGGCGGCGCGGCAGCCGGAAGCGGCCGGCCCCGTCCGCACCACAAGCGGAACGCCGCTCCGCTTACGATACGGAGCGACGTTCCGCTTTGTCAACGGACGTCGGTCAGCGGGCTCGTGCCCGTCGACGAGTCGACGGGCCCGCGACGCCGGGTCGGTGGTGCTGCCGGGGTGCCCCCGGGGGCTGTCGGGGTGCTGCCGGTCAGTGGCCCTCGACGACGCCCGACAGCTCGTTCGTGCCCTTCGGAAGGGTCACGGAGGTGAGCTTCTTGCCCGAGTCGATGTCGATGGCGACCAGCTTGCGCTCGCTGGGGTCGGAGACGTACGCGGTGTGGTCCCGGACGAAGAGTGTGGGCCTGGGCTGCTGCCAGTCCAGCGGCTCCTGCCACTTCCCCACGGCGGGGATCTTCTTCTCCACGGTGCCCTTCTCCGGGTCGATGACGTGGATGGCGCCGTCGGTCCCGAGGACGAACGCCTCACCGTGCGGTCCGCGTGCGAGGGAGCGGAACGAGTAGCTGGTGCCCAGGTCGACCAGGCGCAGCTTTCCGGTCTCGGTGTTGATCAGCGAGACGCGCTCCGGACGCTCCAGTTCGGCTTCCGGATCGGTCTTGTAGTCGCCCAGGACGATCGGCGACTCGTCACTGCCCGCCTGGTTGCCGATGCGGCCGTAGTCGTCGGGGGCCTTCACCTTGGTGAAGTCGCCGTCCTTGTAGATGAGGACGCCGTCCTCGCAGCCGACGGCGATGGCCTCGTCCTGCGCCGCTGCTTCGCCGTGCACATCGGGGCATTTCTCGTTGCGTTTGATCTCCTTGTTGTCCTTGTCCAGGACGAGGACGCCGGTGCGCTTCTCCTCGTCGCCCAGGGTGCTGAGCAGTTCGCCGTTGCGCAGTTCGACGGCGACACCGTGGTGCGGCTTCGCGGAGTCGTAGGTGCGCCCCTCCGGCTTCTTGCCGCTGCTGAGGTCGTCCGGGTCGAAGACGTTGACCTGGCCGGTGCCGTCGGTGAAGAGCACTGTCTTGCCTGCGTGCCGTACGACGTGTCCGGGCTTGGCGCCCTTGTACTCGATGTCGGTGAGGCTCTGGGTGGCAGCGTTCATGAGGCGGAAGCCGCTGTCGGCGGAGATCATGACGTGGGAGTCGTCGCCGACGGGGCTGACGCGGTTGAAGCCCGGCAGCTTGATCGTCTCGGCGAGCTTGAGGCTCTTGCCGTCCAGCACGTAGAGGCCGCCGTCGTACGTGGCGACCAGCGGGTCCTTCAGGCTGGCCGCCTTGGCTCCCTGTTCGTCCTTGGCCTTGGCGTCGGACGAGGAGGTGTCCCCTCCCCCGCAGGCGGTCAGGACGGCGGAGACCGCCAGGACGAGTGCGGTCCCCGTGAGGGCTCTGCTGCGTATCGGCTTGTTCACCGGTGTGTTCCTTTCTGGGCCGCGCGAGCGCGGCGTTCGAGATGAGGTGTGAGGTGTGAGGTGTGAGGTAAGGCCGAGTGGCGGGCGGCGTCAGTCGCCCGACGAGTCCTCGGCCAGCCCCTCCGTCATGGCGGTGGTGTTGGCGCGCATCATCTGGAGGTAGGTGCCGGCGCCCTTTCCCGGCGCGGTCAGCGACTCGGAGTACAGCTCGACGACCCGCACCCCGCCGCCCATCTCCTTGCGCAGCACCTCGGCCAGGCGCTTGGGCCGGGAGGCGTCGGCGAAGACGGTCCGCACCCCCGCCTTCCGCATGGCCTCGGTGAAGGAGCGCAGGTCGGAGGAGCTGGGCGAGGCCAGGGTCGTACCGCTCGGGATCACCGCGCCGACGACCCGGAAGCCGAAGCGCTCGGCGAGGTAGCCGAAGACGTGGTGGTTGGTCACCAGCGCGCGCCGCTCCTCTGGTATGCGGTCGAAGGACTTCTCCATCCAGGTGGTGAGGCCGGCCAGGCGCTTGTCGTAGCGGGCGGCCCGGGCGCGGACCGCTGCGTCGTCCACACCCGCCACGTGCTCGGTCACCTGCCCGGCGATCAGGTCGGCGGCCTTGCGTACGCGATCGGGGTCTGTCCAGAAGTGCGGGTCGGGCTGCCCGGCCTCCTCCTCGGGCCCTCCGCCCCCCTTCACCTGGAAGGTGAGCGGGTCCACCGCCTTCCCGGCCTCGAAGGTGGCGACCCCGGACTGCCGGGCGTTGTCGACGTGCCGCAGCACGTTCTCCTCCAGGCCGAGCCCGTTGTAGACCACCAGGTCGGCCCGCTCCAGCTCGGCGGCCTGCACGGCCGAGAGGCCGAAGGAGTGGGGGTCCGCGTTCGGCTTCATCAGGACGGTGACCTCGGCCTCGTCACCGACGACCTGCCGGGTGATGTCGCCCAGGATGTTGGTCGTCACGACCACCTTGGGCCGCTCGTCACCACTCGTGCAGGCGGTCACCGCACCGGCGGGGAGCAGGGTGAGCAGGGCCAGCAGCAGGGCGCGTTGCCAGCGCGGCCGTGCCGAGGGCGCTGACGGTGCGGACGTTGCGGACGGTGCCGAGAGTGCGGACGGTGCCGTCGCGGGGCTCATCGGCCGGTCTCCACCATGAGGCCGGGCGCGATGCCGACGTCGAAGGAGCGCGCGATGCGCAGGTCGTCGTTGTAGTCGATCTCGTGGACGCGCTTGCCCGCCGGGTCGTTGACGTACGCGCGGCTGCGGTCCACCTCGATGACAGGGCCACCATCTCCGTCTTCTCCGTCACCGACGGCGCCCTTCTTCTGACCACCTGTCAGGAGAGGCTTGGTCTTCGCCACTTCCTTCCCGGTGCCGATGTCGTAGCCCCGCAGCGTCCCGTCGTCGCGGAGAGCCAGCAGCGGGGAGCCCTCGCCCGCGGTGTTGGCCGCGACGACGGGCCCGGTGTCCACCCGTGTCCACTCTCGCTTCGTCACGTCCAGGACCCGGACCGCGCTGTCCCCGGCCAGCGCCGTGAGGGTGTCGCTGCCGGAGCGGTGCCGGAACTCCGTGGCCCGCTCCTTCTCGGGCACGTCCTCGTCGTACGGGATGCGCTCGGCCGTGAAGGTGCCGTCGGACTCGTCGACGAGCAGTGCGCCGTCGGCGCATCCGAGCACCACTCCGCGCCGGGTGACGGCGTCGCCTCGCGGCTCCTCGCACTTCTCGTCGAGCGACGCGACACGCTTGCCCTTGCGGTCGAGCACCACGGGCTTCGTCTTCCCGTCCTCCTCGGAGAAGGCGAGCAGATGCTCCTCGTACGGCACGACCGCACCGGCGTACGTTCCCGGCAGCGTGCGGGGCGACGGGATCTTCCCGTCCTCCAGTCCGGCCCTGCGGTAGAGCCGGACCCGGCCGTCCTCGCCGGTCAGCGCGGTCACGGCGATGTCGCTGCGGACCTGCGAGCCCGTGCCTCCGGGGAGCTTTCCGACCTCGCGTATCGCCGCACGGTAGTAGTGCACGTGGTCGCCGTGGTCGACCATCCAGGAGCCGCTGTCGAGGACCTGGGTACTACGAGAGGTGTGAAAATAGCCGAACCGGCCGTCCGTGGTCAGCTCGGCGCCGCCCGCGACCCTCGGGACCTTGTGCTCCTTCCCCGTGATCAGGTCGAGCACCCGGGTGTCGCCGGTCCCGGGGTCGCTGAGCAGCAGTCGCGACTGCTGCTCGGCCGCCTCCTTCGCGCCCTCGACATACCCGTGGGGAGCGGACGACGAGGGGTTCGCGGCCGGGGCGGACTCCTTGTCCTCCCCGCCCGCACAGCTCGTGACCAGCAGCGCGGCGAGCACGAGTACGGCCGGTACGGCCGGTTTCGGGGGAGAAAATCTTCTTCGGACGGTCGGTCGGGGGGATCGCCTCATCAGGTCCTCTTCAGCGAACTGTCGGGGGTGGGGGAAGGCACTGCCATACGTCGCGGGGCGCGGTGACGGAGGCCGGATGCCACATGGGAGAGGAAGAACAGGCTCACCGCGAGAGCCGAGACGGTCGCTCCGGCGGCGGTGCTCAGATGCCAGGACAGGAGCAGGCCGCCGAATGTGGCGGCGGCCCCAAGGAGCGCGGCCAGCACCATGACCCCTCGCACGCTGCGCGCCCACGGCAGGGCCGCCGCGGGCGGAGCGATGAGCAGGCCGAGGACCAGAAGCGTTCCCACGATGTGGAACGAGGCCACGATGGCCAGGGCCAGCAGTCCGAGCAGGACGCCATGCGCCAGGCGCGGGCGCAGGCCGAGCGTCCGCGCCTTGCGCGGGTCGAACGCGAGGGCCAGGAAGGCCCGGTGGCCGAGTGCCGAGACGGCGAGCGCCAGCAGCAGCGCCACTCCCAGCAGCACCAGGTCCTGCTCCCTGACGGCGAGCACGTCGCCGAAGAGGAAGCCGGTCAGGTCCACGGCGAAGGACTGCGAACGCGACACGATGATGACACCGAGCGAGAGCATGCCCACGAAGAGCAGGCCGATCCCGGTGTCCTGGGACAGCCTCGGTGTGCGCCCGAGTGCGGTGACACCGGCCGTCATGACGGCCGCGCTCGCCACGGCGCCCACGAGCAGGTTGCCGCCGAGCAGCGCGGCGAGCGCGACCCCGGGCAGCAGACCGTGGGACATGGCGTCGCCGAGGAAGGCCATCCCCCTGAGCACCACCCAGGTTCCGGCCAGCGCGCAGATCGCCGACACCAGCATTCCGCCCCATAGGGCCCGCTGCACAAAGGTGACCTCAAAGGGGCCCGTCAACCACTCCATGCAAACACACTATAATGAAAACCATGTTCACTACACCGGGGTCCCTGTCGAAGATCGCCGAGGACGGGGAGGCACGCGTCCGCTTCACCGGGCTGTGCGCGGGCTATCCAGGGCGTCCCGTGCTGCACCAACTCACCGCGGATATCGTGCCGTTGACCATGACGGCGCTCGTCGGCCCGAACGGGAGCGGGAAGTCGACACTGCTCGCGGTCCTGGCCCGTGTGATCGGCGTGACATCGGGAGAGCTGCGGTTCGGCGGTCACAAGGCACCCGCGTTCGTGCCGCAGCGCGGGGCCGTCGGTGACGCGCTGCCGTTGACGGTCCGGCAGACCGTCGAGATGGGGCGCTGGGGCGAGCGCGGCCTGTGGCACCGGCTGACGCGGCGGGACCGCGCGACGGTGGAGGCGGCGATGGAGCGGCTGCACATCACCGACCTCGCCGGACGCCAGCTCGGAGAGCTGTCCGGCGGGCAGCGCCAGCGCGCGCTGATCGCCCAGGGGCTGGCCCAGGAGTCGGACCTCCTGCTGCTGGACGAGCCCACCACAGGGCTCGACCCGGAGGCCAGGGAGCGGATAGCGGTGCTGCTGACCGAGCTGGTCGCCGACGGTGTGACCGTCGTCCAGGCCACGCACGACCTCAAGGCCGCCCGCTCGGCGGACTCCTGTCTCCTGCTGCGCGACGGGAAACTGGTGGGCCAGGGCCCGCCCAAGCGGGTCCTCACCACGGAGACGCTGGCCCAGGTGTGGCAGCCCGCGTGAGACGGACGGAGCGGACGTGAGCGGACGTGAGACGGGGGCCACACCTCGGCGGCGGCGTCACGTCTAGGGTGCTGCGAGACACGACATGATCCTGAACGGAAGAAGCACGCGTGAACGTCGCCGCACATCTCGACGCGCTCCAGGCCGACCTCGTACGCCGCAACCCCGGCGAGCCGGAGTTCCACCAAGCGACCCAGGAGGTGCTGCACGCGCTCAAGCCGGTCCTGGCCACGCGCCCCGATCTGCTGGAGGCGCGCATCGTCGAGCGGCTCTGCGAGCCCGAACGGCAGGTCATCTTCCGCGTGCCATGGGTCGACGACACGGGAACGGTGCAGGTCAACCGCGGGTTCCGGGTGGAGTTCAGCAGCGCGCTCGGGCCGTACAAGGGCGGGCTGCGCTTCCACCCGAGCGTCACCTCGGGCGTCGTGAAGTTCCTCGGCTTCGAGCAGATATTCAAGAACGCGCTGACAGGGCTGGGCCTGGGCGGCGGCAAGGGCGGCAGTGACTTCGACCCCAAGGGCCGATCCGACGCCGAGGTCATGCGCTTCTGCCAGTCCTTCATGACCGAACTCCACCGCCACCTCGGTGAGAAGACCGACGTTCCGGCCGGGGACATCGGTGTCGGCGGCCGGGAGATCGGCTATCTCTTCGGGCAGTACAAGCGGCTCACCAACCGCTTCGAAGCGGGGGTGCTGACGGGCAAGGGTGTGGGCTGGGGAGGCTCGCACGCCCGCACCGAGGCGACCGGCTACGGCGTCGTCCACTTCCTCCAGGAGATGCTTGCCACGCGCGGGCTGTCCCTGGAGGGGCGCGGTGTCGTCGTCTCCGGGTCGGGCAATGTCGCGCTGTACGCGATCGAGAAGATCCAAGCGCTGGGCGGCAAGGCCGTCGCGTGCTCGGACTCCTCCGGCTACATCGTCGACGAGAACGGCCTCGACCTGGACCTGCTGAAGGAGATCAAGGAGGAGCGCCGGGGACGCCTCACGGCGTACGCCGAGGCCCGGCCCGGCGCCGTCCACTCCGAGCGGGGCAGTGTGTTCGACGTTCCCTGCGACATCGCCCTGCCGTGCGCGACGCAGAACGAACTCGGTCAGCAGCACGCCGTCGCGCTCGCGAAGAACGGGGTGCTGGCCGTCGCGGAGGGCGCCAACATGCCCACCACGCCCGAGGCCGTCGAGGTGCTGCGTCAGGCGGATGTCCTCTTCGCGCCCGGCAAGGCGGCGAACGCGGGCGGCGTGGCGACGTCGGCGCTGGAGATGCGGCAGAACGCGTCCCTCCAGCAGTGGTCCTTCGAGCGGACCGAGACGGAACTCGCGTCCGTCATGCGCGACATCCACGCGCTGTGCCGCACCACGGCGGACACCTACGGGGACGCCGACGACTACGTGCTGGGCGCCAACGCGGGCGGCTTTCTCCGGACGGCCGAGGCCATGGCGGCGCAGGGCGTGGTCTGACGCCCCTCCGGCACGCGCCGACGCGGCCTTCCGAGACCGCCGGGGCGACGGGGTGACGGGCGGTGGCGCCTCACGGGGCCACCGTGCCGTCAGCCCGGGGAGACAAAGCCGGACTCGTACGCCGCGATGACCGCCTGAGTGCGGTCCCGCGCCCCGAGCTTCGCCAGCACGGAGCTGACGTGCGACTTGACGGTCTCGGTGCCCACCACCAGGCGCGCCGCGATCTCCGCGTTCGACAGGCCGCGCGCCATGAGACGCAGCACCTCGCCCTCCCGGTCCGTGAGCGCGGCGCGTTCAAGGACCGTACGGGCAGCGGCGTTGCCGCCGTCCGCGGCGGCGTTCTCCCCGTACGCCGCCGCCAGCCTCCGTACGGCGGCGGGGAACAGCAGCGAATCGCCCTCGGCCACCAGCCGCACGGCGTGCACGATCTCCGCCGGGCGTGCCCGCTTGAGCAGGAACCCGTCGGCGCCCGCGCGCAGCGCCCCGTACACGTACTCGTCGTTCTCGAAGGTCGTCACCACGACGATCTTCGGCGGGTGCGGCACCGTGCGCAGCACCGCCCGGGTGGCTTCGATGCCGTCCATCAGCGGCATCCGGACGTCCATGGCCACGACATCGGGGCGCAGTTGCCTCACGAGCGGGATGACCGCGGCCCCGTCGGCCGCCTCGCCCACCACCTCGATGTCCGGCTGAGCCTCCAGCACGGCGCGCAGGCCCGCCCTGACCAGGGGCTCGTCATCGACGAGAAGCACGGTGAGCGGCGGCATACGGGCAGCCTAGGCGGTGTGGAACCGGGACGTGCCCGATGGCCTCTGGAGCACCGGGGACACGGGACGCGGTAGACCGGACACGGGAGACACCCCGGTCACCGCAGCGGCAGATCGACGTGCAGCAGCCACTGTCCGTCCTCGGGCCCCGCCCGTGCCTCCCCTCCGAGCAGCGCGGCACGCTCGCGCACCCCGCGCAGTCCGCTGCCTCCGCCCGTGCCGGTGGCCGCGGCCGCCGCGGCCAGCGGATTGCGCACCTCCAGCCGCAGCCGCGCCTCTTCCACCGCGACGCGGACGCGGACCGGTACCGGGCCCGCGTGCCGCAGCACGTTGGTGAGGGCCTCCTGGAGTATTCGATAGCCCTCGCGGGAGACGGGGCCCGCCACCTGTTCCAGCGGTCCGGTCACCTCGGCATCGACCTGCGCGCCCGAGGACCGGGCGGAGTCGAGCAGGCGGTCCACCTCGCCGAGGGCCGGGCGGGAGCCGAGGGGCGGTGGTATCTCGCGGAGCACCATCAGCACCCGTTCCAGATCCTCCAGCGCTGCCCTGCCCGTCTCCTCGACCGTCTCCAGCGCCCGGTCGGTGAACTCCGGATCGGCTGCCGTCCTGGCGGCGCCCGCCTGCACCACGGCGAGCGTCAGGGCGTGGCCGATGGAATCGTGCAGCTCACGGGCTATGCGGTTGTGCTCCAGCATCCGCTCGGTGCGCTCCTCCAGTTCGGCCAGGCGCTCCTTGGCCGAGGGGCCGAGCAGCCGACGGGCGGCCATGGCCATGAGGGCTCCGGCGCCGACGGCCACGGCGACCGTCAGCAGCACGATCACCGGCACCAGCAGGCCGTAGGCCCAGCCCGTCCCCGGGAGCCGCACTATCGGGTCTGCGACATCGGCCCGGCCCAGGGCCGCGCCCGTGAACGTCAGCGAGAATGCCATGCCCTGCCCCGTGACCAGGGCGACGATGAGTCCCGCCTCCAGACGCAGCACGAGCCACACGGCGGTCCTCGCGCGGTCACGGAGCGAGGCGGAGGGAACGGCGGAGACCCCCTGATCCGCGTCGCTCCGCACCCGTGCGTGCGGTCCGGGGAACAGCATCAGCCGTGCCTGGAGACCTTCCGCCCTGCGCACCACGGGCACCATGGCCGCGAGCAGGGCCAGAGGGACGGGCACTACGGCGATCACCCAATCGTCCGGTGAAGGGCTGTTCAGGCCCGGCCAGATCGCGGCGCAGACGAACGGCACGACCGAACTCGCCAGCAGATGAAGCCAGCGGGTGTAGGTGACCGCACGCGTCAGCGGCGAGAGAAGGCCCGGCATGGCCTCATCGTGGCAGAACGGGCGGTACGGCGACTCCCCCTCGCGGGGGACACGACCCCCTCCCCCTGGGGATGTAGGGGATCTCCCGCACGGCCACGCTGAGGCCATGACCATCAACCTCGAAGACCTCACGAAGGAGTACGGCGGCACCCGCGCCGTCGACAGCCTGACGTGCACCGTCGCACCGGGCCGGGTCACCGGGTTCCTCGGCCCGAACGGCGCGGGCAAATCCACCACGATGCGTCTCGTGCTCGGCCTCGACCGCCCCACCTCCGGCACCGCCACCGTCGACGGCCGTCCGTACGCGACGCTCCACGAACCCCTCCGTACGGTCGGCGCGCTGCTGGACGCGCACGCGGCACACGGCTCCCGTACCGCCCGCGACCATCTGCGCTTCCTCGCCGTCAGCAATCGCATACCGGCCCGCCGCGTGGACGAGGTGCTGGAGGAGACCGGTCTGGCCACGGCGGCGCGCCGACGCGTACGGACGTTCTCGCTCGGCATGCGCCAGCGCCTGGGCATCGCCGCCGCGCTGCTCGGGGACCCGCACGTGCTGCTGCTGGACGAGCCGTCCAACGGTCTCGACCCGGAGGGGATCGTCTGGATCCGCGAGTTGCTGCGGCGGCTCGCCCGCGAGGGGCGCACGGTCCTGGTCTCCAGTCACCTGATGAACGAGACCGCGACATTCGCCGACCACCTCGTCGTCCTCGGCCGGGGGCGGCTCCTCGCCGACCTCCCCATGCGGGACTTCATCGCCCGGCACAGCAGCCCGCGCGTGCGTGTGCGCACCGGCGATCCGGTCCGGCTGCGTGCCGCGCTACTCGCCGAGGGGCACACGGTCGTGGAGGACGGGGAGAGGGAGGGGGAGGGGGACGGCGGCAGGGACGAGGGCGTGGGCAGGGGCGGCCGGTGGGTCGTCGAGGGTGCCGGCGCCGAGGAGGTCGGGGCCGTCGCAGCGCGCGAGGGCATTCCCGTCGTCGAACTCGCCGACGAGCGCGCGTCCCTGGAGCAGGCGTATCTCGCGCTCACCGCGGACGAGGCGGAGTTCGCCACCCCCACCACCTCCCCCACGTCCACATCCGCGCCCCCGGTCACCACGCAGGAGGTCTGACGATGTCTGTCACCGCGGTGCTCCACTCCGAGTGGATCAAGATCAGATCGATCCGTGCCTGCCTCGGTTCCCTCCTCTCGGTCTTCGTCGCCACACTCGCGATCACCCTGCTGGTCTTCGCCACCGTCGGCCAGGCGGGGAAGCTCGGCGGCGGGGACCCCCTCTTCGGGGCCTTCTACGCGATCAACTTCGCGCAGATCGCCGCTCTCGCCTTCGGCGCCACCGCCGTCTCGTCCGAGTACGCGAACGGCGCGCTGCGGATCTCGCTGTCCGCCGTGCCGGTCCGGGGGCTCTTCTACGCGGCCAAGACGGCCGTCGTGGTCTGTTCAGCACTCGCCGTCGGACTCGTCACGGCCTTCGCCGCCTTCTTCACCGGGCAGGCGTTCCTCGGCGAGGACGCCATCGGCCCGGGCGAACCGGGCGCGCTGCGGGCCTGCTTCGGCGCGGGGCTCTACCTCGCCCTGATGGCCTCGTTCGCCGCCGGGCTCACCTTCGTGCTGCGCAGCGCCGTCGCGGTGCTGAGCCTGCTGGTGCCCTTCCTGCTGATCGTGTCCTTCGTGGTCGGGGACCTCGCCGGTGACGCCGCCGCCTATCTGCCCGACCGCGCCGGGCAACAGATACTGCACCAGCACCCGGACGGCGTTCTCGGGCCGTGGACGGGCCTCGCGGTGACCGCGCTGTGGGCGACTGCCGCGCTGCTCGCGGGCTGGTGGGCTGTTCACCGGCGCGACGCGTGACAGATGACAGGTAACCGATAACAGATAACAGATGACAGATAACGCGTAATGGGTGACAGACGACGTGTCCGGTGCCTCTGTCAGCGTTCCAGGATGCGGCCCAGCCACTGGAGCCGCGCGCGGCGTGCGTCCTGGGAGAGCCGGGCGTGGGGCGCCATCTGGTCGAAGCCGTGGAAGCCGCCCGCCCACACATGCAGTTCGGCCTCGCCGCCCGCCTGCCAGATGCGCGTGGCGTAGACGACGGCTTCGTCGCGGTAGGTCTCGGCCGAGCCCACGTCGATGAAGGCCGGGGCCAGCCGGGAGAGGTCCCGGGCGCGGGCGGGGGCCGCGTACGGGGACACCTGCTCGGTGCCGCGTGCCTCGCCGAGCAGGGAGGACCAGCCGACGTGGTTGGCGCGCCGGTCCCACAGCCCGCGCCCTTCGAGCTGTCGCGCTGACGGGGTGTCGTTGCGGTCGTCGAGCATGGGGCACATCGCCAACTGGCCGACGATGGCCGGGCCTTCGCGGTCGCGCGCCAGCAGGGCCAGCGCGCAGGTCAGGCCGCCGCCCGCGCTGCCGCCCGCGACGACGATCCGCTCGGGGTCGCCGCCGATCTCCGTGGCGTGCCGCGCGGTCCACTCCAGTCCCGCGTAGCAGTCCTCCACCCCGGCCGGGTAGGGGTGTTCGGGGGCGAGCCGGTACTCGACGGACACCACCACAAGGCCCAGCGGCACCGCCCACTCCTCCAGGAGGCCCGCGAGTCCGGCGCGGCTGCTGCCGCCGATCATCCCGCCGCCGTGCACGTGGTAGACGACGGGTGCGCCGGGCTCCAGCCCTGCGGGCCGGGCGATCACCAGGGGGACGTCGGGAGCCCCCTCGGGGCTTGGCACATGACGCTCCGTCACCTCGTAGGCGCCGTCGGCCCGCAGTTCCTCCAGCGTCGGGTCAGGGGCGAGCTGACCGAGCCGCGCACGCCATGCCGGGACTTCGGCGGGCGACGCGGGTGCGGCGTCGCGCAGCTCTCCGATGTCGTCCAGTACGGGTGCGAGCTGCGGGTCGAAGGGGGGCGCGGGCAGCGGTCCCGCAGGGTTCGCGAGTCCGGGGTCCGGAAGGCCGGGAGTGCGGGGGCTCTCGCTCATGGTGCGTTTCTCCAGGGTGGGGGGGTGCTCCGCCGCGGGCACGGTCACGGCCGGGCCCGGCGCCGCTGGCCGCGCGACCACGCGGCCACGCCCTCGCGGACCGGAGGACGATCATCGCCCGTGGCCCGTGCACGCGTCCAGGAAGTTTGGCCGGGCGACGGGCGGCGGCCACGGAAGAGGTACCGGAAGAGGTACCGGAAGAGGTACCGGAAGAGGTACCGGAAGAGGTACCGGAAGAGGTACCGGAAGAGGTACCGGAAGCCCGGTCCACCGGCCGGAACCGGTGATTCTGCCGATGCCACCCCGCACACGCGCCCCCACGCTGTGAGGATGGACGCTCACGGCGTGGCGGGCGCGTTACCCCGCCTCAAAGGGCTCAGAACCGGAGCCGTACTGGCGGCGGTCGTCGCGGTACTGGCGACCTCGCTGCTCGCCCTCGAACCCGCGCGGGCGCAGGCGGCGCAGACCGGCTTCCACGAGGTGCGCGACTTCGGCAGCAACCCGGGCAACCTGAAGATGTTCGCGTACGTCCCGGAGAAGGCGCGGACCGGCGCGCCCGTCGTGGTCCTCTTCCACCACTGCGGCGGCGCGGCGCGGGATCTGGACGTCAACACGGGGTGGCGCAAGTACGCCGACGCCTACGGGTTCACGATCGTCTTCCCCGAGCAGAAGGACGAGAACGTCGGCTCGGGCGGCATCGTGCCGCACAAGTGCTTCAGCGCGTGGAACGAGGCCGACCGCACCCACGACGGCCGGGGCGAGGCCCGCTCCGTGATCGAGATGGTCGACTACATGAAGGCGAACTACGCGGTCGACGCGAACCGCGTCTACGCCACCGGGTACTCGGGCGGTGGCGCCGCGACGAACGTGATGCTCGCCGCTTACCCGGAGGTGTTCAAGGCGGGCGCGGTGTTCTTCGGCATGGCCTACGGGTGCGCCGACAACGAGGACGACTACTTCGACACCGGCTCCCTCGCGCCCTGCCCCGGCCGCTTCAACACCCTCGACGCCGAGGAGTGGGGCGACAAGATCCGCTCCGCCTACCCCGGGTACACCGGCCCGCGGCCCCGTGTGCAGATCTGGCACGGCGGCTCCGACCCGCTCATCAACCAGAACTCGCTGGAGAAGCAGCGCGACGGCTGGACCGACACGCTGGGCCTCTCGCAGACCCCGTCCGCCACCTCGCGCCCGGCCCTCGGCGTGACGAAGCAGGTGTACGGCAGCGGGCAGGTCGAGACGTATCTGATCAACTCGATGGGGCATGAGCCGCCCATCGATCCCGGCACCGGGATCGACAAGTGCGGCACCCTCGGCCAGGGGCACGACTCGCTGTGCGGCCCGTACTACGCCGCCAAGTTCTTCGGTCTCGGCGGCTGAGCCGCCGGACCGGAGTGCGCCGGTACCGCGGCCTCGCCCCGCCCCGCGGTACCGGCAGTTACGTCCGACTTCTGGCGATACCGGCTCCGGCGCCTCCCCTGTGTCCCGCGTGTCCTGCGTGTCCGCGCAGATCAGCGCAGGTCAGCGGGCATGGCCCAGGGCGCGTGCTGCCTGGGTGCGGCGCACCCAGGCAGCACGCCGGGCCACCGCATACCGTGGGCACATGGCCGACAATCACCTGGGAGACTTCCTGCGCGCGCGGCGCGCCGACCTCCAGCCGCAGGACGTGGGCATGGCGAGCTACGGCGCCCGCAGGGTCGCCGGGCTGCGCCGCGAGGAGGTGGCCGTACTGGCCGGTGTGAACGCCGACTACTACACCCGGCTGGAACAGGGCCGCGAGCGCAACCCCTCGCCCCAGGTGATCGAGGCGCTCGCCCACGCCCTGTGTCTCGACGCGGACGCCCGCGCGCACCTGTACCGGCTGGCCGGGGCGGTGCCGGACGACCGGCCCGGCGCCCGCACGCCCGAGCGGGTCGGTCCCGCGCTGCGCCAGCTGATGGACGGCTACCCGAACACTCCGGCGCTCGTCATGAGCCGGACCCTGGACCTCCTCGCCACCAACGCGCTGGCCGACGCCCTCTACGCGCCGTTCGACCCGGTGGACAACCTGGCCCGCATGACGTTCCTCGACCCCGTGGGCCGCGACTTCTACGCGGACTGGAACAGGACGGCCGAGGCCACCGTCGCCAATCTGCGCCAGGCGGTCGGGTTCGAGCCGGACAACCCGCGACTGAACGAACTCGTCCGCACCCTCGGCGCACACAGCCCGGAGTTCTCCCGCCTCTGGAACGCACACACCGTGCGCGGCAAGACGCGGGACGCCAAGCACATCCTCCACCCCGACGTCGGCCCGCTCGCTCTCACCTACCAGACGTTCGACGTACGCGACGCGCCCGGCCAGCAGCTCGTCATCTACCACGCCGAGCCGGGCAGTTCCAGCGCCGAGGCCCTGCACCTCCTCGGCTCCGTCCACGCGACCCGGCGCCAGACCGAGGAGCCCCGTCACCGCCGCTGACCGGCCGGTCCGGAGCGCTACGTGCCGCCATGTGGCGCTACGTACCGCTCCGAGCCCTGTCACACGGTGTGGTCACCCGGCGAGCGCGGCGGCACCGGCGCGGGCGAACTTCTCGTCCAGGTCGCCGGACGGCGCACCCGCGACACCGACACCGGCGACCGGCGCGTCCTTGGCGGTGACCGGGACACCGCCGGGGAGGAACAGGGTGCCGGGGATGTCCTTGAGGGTCGGCGCGTTGTCCAGGCGCTTGACCAGCTCGGAGGTCGGGGCGTTCCAGGAGACGGCGGTGTACGCCTTCTTCTCGGCGGACTCGTAGGACTGCGGACCGGCGCCGTCGCCGCGCAGGGTGACGAGGGTGTTGCCGTCGCGGTCCACGACGGCGACGGAGACCCGCTGGTTCTCCTTCTGCGCGGCCTTGAGCGCGGCCTGGGCCGCCTCGGTGGCGGCCCCGATGCTCAGGTGGGTGGACCGCACGAGGCCCGCGCTCTTCGCGTCGGACTTGGCCGCGCCCTTCGCGGCGACGGCGGCGGTCTGGACGGCCGGGGCCGGGGAGGACGCGCTCGCGGACCACGCGCCGAAGCCGCCGAGGGCGACGGCGGCGGCCAGCGCGCCACCGGTGACGACTCGGGTGCGGCGGGAGACCTTCATGGCGTGCTTCACGGTGTGCTTCATGACTGCCGACTCCAGGTGTTCATGGGGACGTTCCGAGGTGACGGAGCAGTGGTGGCGGAAGGGGTCGCGCCGCCTGCTCCGAGATCCATCCTGGGGCCGCTTCCGCCCGGTTCCCGTCGTCGTACCGGCTGGATGCGGCATGCCGTCCGGGCGACACCGGGGTCAGCCGATCGGATGACCCCGGCGCGGCCCGGCCGGGGGACAATGAGGGTGTTTCCCCAGCTCAGGTGGTACGGGTGCGGGCACGGGTACGGGTATGGAGACGGCCCCGGCCGGCTCGGCGCGTCCAGGAAGGCGGTGCACGGTGCACGCGGAAGAGCGAGTGCGCGACGTCGATCCGGACGCCCGGTGGCTGGCGGCCGTCATGCACGTGACGTTCTTCCTGCTGCTCGGCTCGTCCATGGCCCGCTTCGTGCAGCGGCACGGCGGCGAGGTACGCGCCCCGTGGGTGATCGCGCTGGCGGTGGTGCTGGTCGTGCTGTACGCGGCGGGGCCCAGCCGGGGCGCCCCCGCGGTTCCGCCGCTGCCGCCGGGCGGCAGGGTGCCGTGGCCGCCGGTCCGGCGCCTGATCTGGCTGGGCGCTGTCGTCGCGGTGTGGGCGGTGCTGGTGGAGCTGGCGCCGAGCTTCGCCTGGGTCGCGGTGCCCCTCTTCTACGCGGCGCTGCGCACCCTGCCGCCGCTGGCCGCCTACGTCCTGGTCGGCGTCCTCACCGTCTTCGTGATCATCGCGCAGTTGACCCTTGCCCGGCGGTTCGACCTGGACACGGTGGTCGGCCCGGCAGCCGTCGCCACCTTCGCCACCGCGATCTTCGTCTATATGCGGCGGCAGGCGGCCCGGCAGCGGTCCCTGATCGACGACCTGGTGCGCACCCGTCGCGAACTCGCCGCCACAGAACGCCGCGAGGGCACCCTCGCCGAGCGCCAGCGCCTCTCGATGGAGATCCACGACACCCTCGCCCAGGGCCTGTCCAGCCAGCGGATGCTGCTCCAGGCCGCGGACCGCACCTGGGAGGCCGATCCGGACAAGGCACGCGGACACGTCCGTACCGCCGCGTCGATCGCCGAGCACAATCTCGCCGAGGCCCGCCGCTTCGTGCACGACCTGGCCCCCGTCGACCTCGCCCGGGGCGGCGGCCTCCCGGAAGCTCTGCGTACGCTCGCGGCGCGCGAGAGCGACGGCGGCCTCACGGTCCGCGTCCGCGTCGAGGACCCCTCGGCGCACGATACCGCGCTCACTCCGCCTGCCCCGCTCCCCACGCCCACCCCGCTGCCCGACCGGGTGCGCTCCGGCCTTCTCCGTATCGCGCAGGGCGCCCTCGCCAACGTGCGCGAACACTCCGGCGCGCGCACCGCCGCGCTCACCCTCACCGTCCTCGGCGACCAGGTCGTCCTGGACATCGCCGACGACGGCTGCGGCTTCGACCCGGCGACGCTGCGCGAAGCGCCCACCGGGACACGCGGCCACGGCCTCCCCGCGATCCGCGCCCGGGTCAGGCAACTGGGCGGCACCCTCACCATCGAGTCGGCACCCGGCGAGGGCGCCGTCCTGTCCGCCGCGATCCCCCTGGAGCCCCCGCAGTGAACACACCACCCCCGGCCACGAACACCGCCACGCCTTCGGCCCACGCGTCGGCCCCGGTGCGGATCCTGGTGTGCGACGACCACGTGGTCGTACGGGCCGGGCTGCTGGCCCTGCTGGACAGCGCGCCGGACATCGAGGTCGTCGGGGAGGCGGGCACCGGCGAGGAGGCGCTCGCGCTCGCCGCGAAGCTGGGCCCCGACGTGGTCCTCATGGACCTCCAGCTCGGCGGCGGCATCGACGGCGTGGAGACCACCCGCCGCCTGACCAGCACCGACACCGGCACCGGCACGGACGCCGACACCGACACCGGCACCGGCACCCGTCGGACCCCCCACGTCCTGGTGCTCACCACGTACGACACGGACGCCGACGTCACCCGCGCCATCGAGGCGGGCGCGACCGGCTATCTGCTGAAGGCCGAGCACCCGGACGAGCTGTTCGCCGCGATCCACGCGGCGGCCCAGGGCCGCACGGCGCTCTCGCCCCCGGTCGCCGGGCGGCTGATGGCCAACATGCGCGCCCCGCGCCCCGCCCTCACAGGCCGCGAGCGCGACATCCTCGGCCAGCTCGCCCGGGGCCTGGGCAACCGCGACATCGCCAAGGCACTGTTCATCAGCGAGGCGACGGTGAAGACCCACCTCGGCCGCATCTACGACAAGCTCGGTGTGGACACCCGCGCCGGAGCGGTGGCGGTGGTCAAGGAGCAGCGCCTGCTGTCCTGACGAAGCGTCTGCCGCCCTGACGAGGTGTCAGTGGCCGCCGGTGAGTTCGCCGCTGAGCTTCTCGTGGATGCGGGCGCTCGGCTCGTTGAGGCCGATGATCTCGACGGTCTTGCCGTACTGCGCGTACTTCGTTCCGATGGTGTCCAGCGCCGCGACGGACGAGGCGTCCCAGATGTGCGCGTCGGTCAGGTCGATGACGACCTTCTCGGGGTCGTCGGCATAGCGGAACCGCCCGACGAGGTCGTTGGAGGAGGCGAAGAACAGCTCACCGGTGACGGAGTAGACCACACTGCCGCCCTCGGGGTCGGTGACCGAGGTGACGTGTGCGAGGTGGGCGACACGCTTGGCGAAGATGACCATCGCCGTGACGGATCCGACGACGACACCGATGGCGAGGTTGTCCGTGGCGACCACGCAGGCCACGGTGACGACCATGACGGCGATCTCTCCAGCGGGCATCCGCCGCAGGGTCCCGGGCGCTATGGAGTGCCAGTCGAAGGTCGCGTAGGACACCATCACCATCACCGCGACCAGCGCTGCCATGGGGATGTCGGAGACGACGGGCCCGAAGACGATGCACAGCACCATCAGGAACGCGCCCGCCAGGAACGTGGACAGGCGGGTGCGGGCGCCTGACACCTTCACGTTGATCATCGTCTGGCCGATCATCGCGCAGCCGCCCATGCCGCCGAAGAGACCGGTGACGATGTTGGCGACGCCCTGGCCGATGGACTCGCGGGTCTTGGAGGAGTGGGTGTCGGTGATGTCGTCGACCAGCTTTGCGGTCATCAGCGACTCCATCAGGCCCACCAGCGCCATCGCGAGCGCGTAGGGGGCGATGGTGGTGAGGGTGTCCGCCGTGAACGGCACGTCAGGCAGCCCGGGCACCGGCAGGGAGGAGGGCAGCTCGCCCTTGTCGCCCACGGTCGGCACCGCGATCCCGGCGGCGACGGTGATGACGGTGAGGACGACGATGGAGACCAGCGGGGCCGGGACCACCTTGGTGACGCGCGGGAAGAACACCATCAGCGCCAGCCCGCCGACGATCAGCGGGTAGACGGGCCAGGGCACGTCGTGCATCTCGGGCACCTGGGTCATGAAGATCAGGATGGCGAGGGCGTTGACGAAGCCGACCATCACGCTGCGGGGCACGAACCGCATCAGCTTGGCGACACCGAGCGCGCCGAGGACGATCTGGAAGACACCGGCCAGGATGACCGCCGCGACCAGATACCCGAGGCCGTGCTCGCGGTTGAGCGGGGCCATGACCAGGGCGACCGCACCCGTCGCCGCGGAGATCATCGCGCGGCGGCCGCCGACGACCGAGATGGTCACGGCCATGGTGAAGGACGCGAACAGGCCGATCGCGGGGTCGACCCCGGCGATGATCGAGAACGAGATCGCCTCGGGGATCAGCGCGAGCGCGACCACCAGACCGGCCAGGATCTCGGTGCGCCAGGCCTTCGGCTCTGACAGCCAGCCGGGTCGCAGGCCGCGCAGGCGCGCGGCCGGGGACGGAGCGGACGTGGACAAGAGGCAACCTGTCGTTCTCGGGCACGTCAGGCATCACCCTGGACGTGCGGAAAGGCGCGGAGCGGCCGGTGCGGCCGGGCGGCCGTCCGTGGAACCCGCGTGCGTCGGTCTTCGCCGGCCGCGTCCTCGGCCCCGGCACAGCGAAGGTCGCGAGAGGCACCCCGCACCATGGAGCGGGCGGCACACGGGCCTCGGCACCAACGGACCCTACCCTAACGTTACGGTAGAGATCGCGGACGGTCACCGTGACCGCGGCGAGCGAGGACGAGGGACGAGGAAGGCGGGCGCGTGAGCGGCGAGCACATGCAGATCGGCGAGGTCGCGGCACGGACCGAGCTGTCGCTGCGCACCATCCGGCACTACGAGGAGACGGGCCTGGTCGTCCCCTCCGCCCGTTCCCAGGGCGGGTTCCGGCTGTACAACGAGGCCGACGTCGCCCGGCTGATGGTCATCCGCCGCATGAAGCCGCTGGGTTTCAGCCTGGACGAGATGCGCGAGCTGCTCGCGGCCACCGACCGTCTCGACTCCGGCGAGGAGCTGTCGGCCGCGGAGCGCGAGGAACTGGTGGAACGGGTGCGCGGCTTCGAGGAAGCCGCGCGGCAGCGGGTACGGGATCTGCGCACCCAACTGGCGCGGGCCGAGGAGTTCGCCGCCACGCTGCGCGCACACCTCACACGGGCTCCCGCCCCCTGACGCGACCGCGCCGCCGCGTCACACCACGTCCGCTCCCCCTGACACGTCGGCGGAGACGGCGGCCTGTGCGCGGCGGCCGCCGCCTCCGTCCGCTGGTGACGGCGTACGGGTCGGTTACGGCGTACGGCGGCGGAGCAGCCAGAAGGCGGCCAGCGTGGCAACGGCGGCCAGGGCGAGGAGGAAGCCGGTCTCCGCGAGCTGCGCGGGCCAGTAGTGGGAGGCGGGGCGGGCGCCGAGGCAGGCGTCGACGGAGTACCGGAACTCGGACTGGTTCCACTCGCACGGCCTCACCGTGTACCCCCAGGGGCCCTCGCCCTTGCCGACGGAGGTGACGGCGGGCCAGATCCGGGTGCGCCACGGGCCGATCAGCCAGGCGACGGCCCAGGCGGCCACGGCGCCGACGGCCAGCGCGCCCAGTGCCCTGCGCACCAGCAGACCGGCGAGCGCGCCGAGGGCCAGGCCGAGCAGCGTATACGCGACGAGCGCCGGGCCGACGGCGAAGTAGAGGTCATTGGCCTCGTAGCCCGCGGTGAGCAGGTGGTGGTCGGCGGCCCAGTCGAGGAGCCCCCGGTACAGGACGACGAGGAGGCCCGTCCCCACGGTCAGGAGGACGGCGGGGACGGCGAGCTTCTCCGCGAGCCACCTGACGGGGCGGACGGACTGGGACCAGGCCAGCCCGGCGGTGCCGTTCTCCAGCTCGCGGCCGATCAGCGCGGCGCCCGCCCAGGCGGCCACGACAGGTGCGAGGTTGCGCAGGAACGAGCCCACGCCCATGAGGTTGCGCTGGAAGGCGTAGAAGTCCTCACTCGCGGGGGTCAGGTTGCAGGCGCGGTGGCCGGGGGTGCCGCAGCCCGCCTGCAACTGCACGGCTGCCGTCGCGTCCGGGCCCAGGCGCAGCCAGAGGAGGGCGCCCGCCGCGATGACGACGAAGGCGGTCCAGATCCACAGCGCTGTGCGGTGCAGCCGGAGTATCGCCCACAGTCGGCCGGGGCGTGCCGTGTCCGTGCGGCCCGGCGCTGACGCGGGGGTCTTGGTGGTGCTCATGCGGGGGTCTCCTGCGAGGGTGCGGACTGTGTGTGCGGGGAGGTGGTGGGCGTGGTGGGTGTGGCGCTCTCGGTGAGGAGGGCGGGGGCCTGCGGGTGGCGCAGGTGGGCCAGGATGACTTCCTCCAGGGAGGGGTGCTCGGCAATCCAGTCGCCGCCGATGTCCCCGTGTGCGCCGTCGTCGCCGTGTTGGCCGTCTTCGTCGTGCGGGTGCGTGCGTACCAGCGCGGTGCGGCCACGGCCCGCCGGGCGTTCCTCGATGACGGTGTGCCCGCCGAGGTCGGCCGTGGCGGGCACGGTGAGCAGGGTGTGGGCCGCCGTGATCTCGTCGGTCTCGCCGCCGAGCCGGACGCGGCCGCCGCCCAGCAGCAGGAGGTAGTCGCAGGCACCCTCCAGTTCGGTGATGACGTGTGACGACATCACGATGGTGGTGCCGTGCTCGGCCGCCTCCGCCATGAGCGCCCCGGTCAGCTCCTGGCGGACCAGCGGATCGAGGTCGGACATCGGCTCGTCGAGCAGCAGCAGCTCGGCCCGCTTGCCGAGGGCGAGGGCGAGCGCGACGCGGGTGCGCTGGCCGCCGGAGAGCGTCCGCACCTTCGCTTCGGGTTCGGGGCCGCCCTCGCCGTACGCGATGCGTTCGGCCACCCGCTGGTCCCACCTGCCGGTGGAGCGGTTGAGCGCGGCGCCGAAGCGGAGCGTCTCGGCGACGGTGAGGTGCGGGTGCAGCGGCTTGTCCTGGGCGGCGTACGCCATACGGTCGCGGGCCTCGGCGGGTGTCCCTCCCAGGACGGCCAGGGCGCCGGTGGTGGGGCGCAGCAGCCCGGCGGCCAGGCCGAAAAGGGTGGACTTGCCCGCCCCGTTCGGGCCGACCACGGCGCACACCCGGCCCTGCGGGAGCCGGAAGGAGCAGTCGGTGAGGACGTCCTGTTTCCGGCGCGGGTACCGCGAGTAGGACATGCCGAGTCCGGTCGCCTCAAGGGCGGGCGCGGCGCTGTTCATGAGTTCTCCTGGGGAAAATGATCGTTCAGCACGGAGTCGAAGAGGGCCGCCATGTCCTCCCGGTCCAGGCCCCCCTCGGACGCGCTCGCCACCCAGTCCGCCAGGCCCTGGCGGTAGGGGGAGTCCGCGGCGGGGGAGGCGCCGAGCGTCTTCCGTATGAAGGTGCCGAGGCCCCGGCGGGCCTCGACCAGTCCCTCGCGTTCCAGCTCCCGGTACGCCTTCAGGACGGTGTTCGGGTTGATCGCGGTCGCCTCGACGACCTCACGGGCCGTGGGCAGCTTGTCACCGGGTTCCAGCAGGCCGAGGCGCAGAGCTCGTCTGGTCTGCTGGACGATCTGGAGGTAGGTGGCGACGCCACTGCGGCGGTCGATACGGAACTCGATGGTTCCCGACGCGGCCACAAGCTTCCCCCTTTCACTAGGCAAGTAGTGAAAGGGTGTGCCAAGGGGGTCGCGGATGTCAACTTCCACGAGACGAGGGCGGGGGCCCTGGTGTGTCGGTGATGCTTGGCGCATGCGCACCCTCGTCCTCCTCCTCGCGGTCTGCGCCGCGCCCGCCACCATGGCCGTGACCTCCCACGGTCAGGACGCGGTGACCGCAGCGATGGCCGTGCCGTTGCTGGCCGTCGCGGCGAAGGTGTGCGGGCGGTGGCCGCTGGCCGCGATGGCCGTGCCGGTGGCGATGGGCCTCGCGACGAACGTCGAGCTGCTGGCCCCCGCGTACTGGCCCGCGCTGGTGCTCTTCGGTTTCCTGGCGGGCCGGCGCATGCCGTCGGGGCGGTCGGCGCTGGGGTTCTTCGGGGGCGTAGCCACCGTGGGGCTGCCGCTGTGCGCGTTCGTGGAGCGGGAGTTGTGGGCCTGGCCGACGCAGCTCCTGGCACTGCTGCTCGCCGTGGTGATGCCATGGCTGCTGGGGCGCTACCGGCGGCAGTACGCGGAGCTGACCAGCACCGGCTGGCAATTGGCCGAGCAGTTGGAGCACCAGCAGCGGGCCGCCGCCGAACGGGCGCGGCTGCGGGAACGCGCCAGGATCGCGGGCGACATGCACGACTCGCTCGGACACGATCTGACACTGCTGGCCATCCGCGCCGGGGCACTCCAGGTCGATCCGACGCTCGGGACGCGCCAGCAGGCCGCCGCGGCGGAGCTGAGGGAGGCGGCGGCAGCGGCGACGGAGCGGCTGCGGGACATCGTCGGCGTGCTGCGCGCGGAGGATGACGGGGAGCGCGCGGCGGGCTTCCCGGATGAGCCCGCGGCCGGTCGCCCGGAGGAGACGGTCGAGGACCTGGTCAGGGGCGCGTGCGACGCGGGTCTCACCGTCACGCTCGAAGGCGGCCACGAGGCGCGGGCGCTCACCGGGACGGCCGCGCGCGCCGCACACCGTGTGGTGCAGGAGTCCCTCACCAACGCCGCCAAGCACGCACCGGGTGCCGAGGTGCGCGTACGTGTGCGCGCACGGGTGACCGGCGGCGCGGACGTCCGCACGGTCACCGTCACCAACGGCCCCGCGCCAGACCGCCGTTCGGCAGAACCGCGCCGGCCGTCCGCCGCGCACACCGCCACCCCGCTCACGGTCGTCTCGGGTGGGGCCGGGCTCGTCGGCCTGGACGAACGCGTCCGCCTCGCGGGTGGCACCCTCGGCGCGGGCGGCACGGCGGAGGGCGGTTTCGAGGTCACCGCCGAACTGCCCGTCGGCGCCGGACCGCCCGTCGGCGGCGAGTTGCCGGCCGGTGGCGAGGACACCGCGCCCGCCGCGACGACGCGCCGCCATCCGCGCGGTGCGCCCACCGCCTCCTCGCGGGAGCTGGAACGGGTCAGGCGGCGCGTGCGCCGCAGCCTGGCGCGTACCGTCCTCGCACCGCTGGCGGCGGTCGCCGGGATCGCGTTGCTGATGGCCCCGGTCGGTCTCGTCAGCTCCTCCCTGTCGGTACTGGAGCGGGCCGACTACGACCGGCTGCGCCCCGGCACCTCGCGGGCGGCCGTGGAGGCACGGATGCCCATGTTCACCCGGGACGGCCCGCCCGACGACGCACCGCCCGTCCCGCGTGGGCAGCGCTGTGTGTACTACAGCACCGGCCTCAACTCGTCGGACGCCTACCGCCTGTGCTTCGCGGACGGCGTCCTCGTCACCGCGTCCCGTGTCGGCCGGGCCGCACGCTGACGGGAGCGACGCCCACGAACTCGGCCCGCGCATCGCCGGTGACCAGCGGGGATAGGTATCGTGGATGTCCCGCATCCACAGGATCGATTTCCCGGATCCGGTGCGCCGGGTCCAGATTGGTCACCGCACCAGGAAGCCGCACCCGCACCGCACACCCACCGCCTCGCGTTTCCCGCACCACCCGGAGCCCGCATGCGATTCGCCTCCTACCACCACCAGCGACAGGACCGGTTCGCCGCCGTCGACGACGACGGCTTCCTGCACCCCGTACCCGGTGCCCACTCGCTCACCGGGCTCCTCGCCTCAGGGGACGGTCCCGAAGCGCTGCTCGCCGGCGGTGCCGCCGCGCTCGAAGCGCCGCCCGGCCCGCACGTCTCCGAAGTGCGGCTGCTGCCGCCCCTCCAGCCCGCGTCCGTACGGGACTTCGTCACCTTCGAGGAACACGTCGAGGGCGTGCGCCGGTCGGTCGACGGTTCCGTCGGTGTGCCGGAGCAGTGGTACGAGGCGCCCACCTTCTACTTCACCAACCCCCACGCCGTCTTCGGCGCACACGACGACATACCGGTGCCCCCGGGCTCGGCCGTGCTCGACTTCGAGCTGGAGGTGGCCGCCGTCATCGGACGTGAGGGCCGCGACCTCACGCCCGAGCAGGCCCGCGAGCACATCGTCGGCTACACCGTCTTCAACGACTGGTCGGCGCGCGACCTCCAGTCCGCCGAGATGAGGGTCGGCCTCGGTCCCTGCAAGGGCAAGGACACCGCCACCACACTGGGCCCGTATCTGGTCACGGCCGACGAGCTGGAGCCGTACCGCGACGACGAGGGGTTCCTGCGCCTCGCGCTCACCGCGCAGGTCAACGGCGAGACGGTGGGCGAGGATCTGCTGTCGCACATGAGCTGGACCTTCGAGGAGATGACGGCCTACGCCTCGCGCGGTACGCGCGTCGTGCCCGGCGATGTCCTGGGCTCCGGCACCTGCGGCAACGGTGGCTGCCTCGCCGAGCTGTGGGGCCTGCGGGGCGAGCACACTCCCCCGCCCCTGCGCCCCGGTGACACCGTCACCCTCACCGTCGAGGGCATCGGCACCGTCTCCAACACCGTGGTGCCCGGCCAGAAGCCCGTGCCCCTGCCCACCGGACGGCGCCGGGAGCGACTACCGAGGTCGTCGTGACGGCGGGGGTGTGAGCGCGGGCCACCGGGCGAGGAGGCGCTCGCGCAGATCCGCGCTCAGGCGGCTCAGCGCGCCGAGTGCGTCGTGCTCTGCGGTCATCCGTGCGACGACGCCGAGCCGGTGCGCGAGCCGCTGGCGCGCGGTCACCGTGCCCCACGTCCAGTCGTGGTCCGGGACGCGGGCGAGGTGGTCGACGGTGCCCCGGTGGGCCCGCTGAACCAGCGCGTCGCCGCGGATGAGCCAGCCCGCGCACGCGTCGGCGAGGTCTCCCGTCACCTCGGTGCCGGTCTCGGCGCGCCAGGTGGTGCGATAGGCCGTCTCGGCCTCCTCCAGGAGTGCTTCGGGTGGCGCGGTGACACACCAGCAGGTCGGGAAGCCGATGCGCGGATAGGCCAGTTCCACGATGCCGTGGCCCAGTGACGCCTGCTCGAAGTCGATGAACCGGACGCCGTCGGGGGCGTGCAGGTCGTTGCCGGGGCACGGGTCGCCGTGGAGGAGGCTGTGTCCCGGTGTCCGGGTGAGCCGGTCCACCAGCGCTTCCAGCTCGGTGTGCACACGGGGTGGGACCGGGGCCGCCATTCCCTCGGCGAGGGCGAGGAACGAAGCGATGTCGTCGCTGGTCGGGCCCGTCCACGCGGGCAGGGCACCGACGTCCTGCCGCCCGGTGGACGCGTGTAGGCGGGCCAGGGAGGTGGTGTAGCCGACCACCCAGTCAGGGGCCGGACGGCGGTGTCCCAGATGTTCCAGTACCAGCACGCGCTCGCCCGGATCGGTGCCGAGCAGCCGCGGCACCACGGGCGGTTCGACCCGCGCCGCGAACCGTAGCGCGGCCACCTCGCGGGCGTACCGCCCGTCGGCCTCCGGCCCCTCGACGAACTGCTTGACGACCGCCAGGGTGCCGCCGAGTTCCGCGCGCCAGACGCGGGAACGCGGACTGCTGCTCAACCGACGGGTCTTGGCGGGCTCGCCGAGCAGTGTGCGCAGCTCGTCCCGCAGCGGCAGTCTCGACACCATGCGCGCAGCCTAGACATGTGGCCGCTGGGCACGCGAACGAGTTGTCCGGCACGGGGAGCTAGGGCCGGTCACACGTCGAGACCTCCTCGCTTGACGAGCTGGCTCGCGATGACGTTGCGCTGGATCTCGTTGGTGCCCTCACCGACGATCATCAGCGGCGCGTCGCGGAAGTACCGCTCGACGTCGAACTCCGTCGAGTAGCCGTAACCCCCGTGAATACGGACGGCGTTGAGGGCGATCTCCATGGCGGTCTCCGACGCGAAGAGCTTGGCCATGCCCGCCTCCATGTCCACGCGCCGCCCCGCCTCCGCCTCGCGGGCCGCGTACAGGGTGAGCTGGCGGGCCGCGGTGAGCGAGGTGGCCATGTCGGCGAGGAGGTTGCCGATCGACTGGTGCCGCCAGATCGGCTTGCCGAAGGACTCCCGCTCCCGCGCGTAGACGAGCGCGTCCTCCAGCGCCGCCCTGCCGACGCCCAGCGCACGTGCTGCCACTTGCAGACGGCCGGTCTCCAGCCCCTTCATCATCTGCGCGAAGCCCCTTCCCTCGACGCCGCCGAGCACGGCGTCGGCCGGTGCGCGGTACCCGTCGAAGGACAGCTCGCAGCTCTCGACCCCCTTGTAGCCGAGCTTGGGCAGATCGCGGGAGACCGTCAGTCCGGGCCCGTGCTCGGCCAGGAGCACGGAGATGCCGCTGTGGGCCGGGGTGGCGTCCGGGTCGGTCTTGCACAGCAGCGCGATGAGCCGGGAGCGGCGCGAGTTGGTGATCCAGGTCTTCGTCCCGTCGACGACATAGCCGTCGGTGTCCTTGCGGGCGACGGTGCGCATGGCCTGGAGGTCGGAGCCGCCGCCCGGCTCCGTCAGCGCCATGGTGGCCCGCACCTCGCCGGTGGCCATGCGGGGGAGATAGCGGCGCTTCTGCTCCTCGGTGCCGAAGTGCAGCAGCAGTTTGGCGACCACCGTGTGGCCGCCCATCGCACCGGCCAGGCTCATCCAGCCGCGCGCCAGCTCCTCCGCGACCAGCACGTAGCAGGGTGTGGAGACCGGTGTGCCGCCGTACTCCTCCGGGACGGCGAGCCCGAAGACCCCGAGCCGCTTCATCGTCTCGATCAGGTCCCCGGGGTAGGTGTCGCTGTGCTCCAGCTCCCTGACGACGGGCTTCACCTCCTTGTCCACGAAGTCGCGCACCGTGCGGACGACGAAGCGCTCGTCCTCGGTCAGGATGTCGAGGGTGCTCATGCTCACGTCCCTTGCTGGTCCGGATGTGCCGGATGTGGCCCGCGCCGCCTCAGATGACGTGGTCGGCGCGCATCGCGTCGATCTCGTCCCGGCCGTAGCCGAGGGCCGCCAGGACGGCCCCGGTGTGCTCCCCGGCCGAGGGCACGGCGTCCATGCGCGGCGCGGTGCCCGCCAGATCCGCCGGGGGCCGAAGTGCCCGCACCGTGGCCCCGCCGGGTATCGGCACGTCCCGCCAGCGGTCGCGGGCGCTGAGGACGGGATGGGCGAGGAACTCCTCGATGTCGTTGACTCCCGCGTTGGCGATGCCCGCCTCGTCGAGCTGCCGCATCACCTCGGCGCTGTCCGACTCGGTGAACCGTGCGGACACGACGGCGTTCAGCTCCTGACGGTGCGTCACACGCGCGGAGCCGGTGGCGAAGCGCGGGTCGGCGACGAGTTCCGGACGGCGCAGGAACCCCTCGCACAGGGCCGACCATTCCCGCTCGTTCTGGATGGAGAAGAGGACGTCCTTGCCGTCGGCGGCGGTGTAGGTGCCGTACGGGGCGATGGTCGCGTGCTGGGTGCCGATGCGGGGTGGCTGGCTGCCGCCGTAGCGGGTGTAGTACGCGGGCTGGCTCACCCACTCCGCCAGCGCCTCGAACAGCGAGACCTCGACGGCGCGGGCCACGCCCGTGGTGGCCCGCCGGAACAGGGCGGTGAGGATGCCCGAGTAGGCGTACATGCCCGCGGCGATGTCGGCGACCGAGACCCCGGCGCGTGCGGTGCCGTGCTCGTTGCCCGTCAGCGAGACGAGGCCCGTCTGGCACTGCACCAGCAGGTCGTACGCCTTGCGGTCCGCCCAGGGGCCGCTCGTGCCGTAGCCGGATATCGCGCACGGGATGAGGGAGGGAAAGCGCGCGGCGAGGGCTTCGGGGCCGAGGCCCATGCGGTCCGCCGCGCCCGGGGCCAGGTTCTGGACGAACACGTCGGCGTCCGCGAGCAGTTGTTCCAGTACGTGGCGTCCGCGCTCCGACTTCAGGTCCAGCGTCACGGACTCCTTCGACCTGTTCAGCCACACGAAGTAGCTGGACTCGCCGTGCACGGTGGCGTCGTAGCGGCGGGCGAAGTCGCCCCCGCCGGGGCGCTCCACCTTGATGACCCTGGCGCCCAGATCGGCGAGCTGACGGGTGGCGAAGGGCGCCGCCACGGCCTGTTCGACGCTGACGACGGTGATACCGGTCAACGGGGGTGCGTCGGGTAGCTCGGTCATACGGCGACCTCCAGGAGCGTGCGGGGCCCGGTGCCGGGAATACCCTCATGATCGCTCACAACCGCACCGCTGAAACAGCGTTACGTGCCCCGCTCGTCCGACACCGACGCCCACATGCCGCACTCCGCGCCCCGCACCCGACAGGAAGGACACCATGGCCGCCACCCCTCCCCCGCTCGCCTCGTACGTGGAGTCCTGGGCCCCCGGTCCCGTCACCGACGAGGACGCCCTGCCGCCGGGCCCCGTCGCGGCCCTGTCGGCGCTGCTGGACCTGCCCGGACCCGCCGCCGTTGCGGGCGAGCCGCTGCCGCCCCTGTGGCAGTGGCTCTACTTCCTGCGCTGGCCCGCGCAGAGCGAACTCGGCCCCGACGGCCATCCGCTGCACGGCCACTTCCTCCCGCCCGTCCCCCACCGGCAGCGCATGTGGGCCGGGGGCCGCTGCGAGATCGGTGAGCCGCTCAGGGTGGGCGAACCCACCCAGCGCGTCAGCAGCCTGGGCGCGACGGCCGCCAAGCGCGGCAGCACGGGAGAGATGCTGTTCGTCACCGAGCGCCGCGAGTTCCGTCAGCGCGGGCGGACGTGCCTCGTCGAGGAGCAGGACATCGTCTACCGGTCGGGGCGCGGCCCCCGGCCCGCACACGGCGCGGACGACACCCCCGCCCCCGGCCCCGGCCACACCGCCTCCCCCGAGGCCGCCGCACCCTGGCAACTTCCTCTGCGACCCGACCCCACCCTGCTGTTCCGGCTGAGCGCGCTCACCGCCAACGCACACCGCATCCACTACGACGCCCCGTACGCCAAGGACGAGGAGGGCTACCCGGGCCTCGTCGTGCACGGCCCGCTACTGGCCCTGGCCATGCTGGAGCTGGTGCGCCGCGACGCGCCGCGACGTCAGGTCCGCTCACTCTCCTACCGGCTGCGGCGGCCGGTGTTCGCGGGCGAGCGGCTGCTGGCCCGCGGCACCCCCGACGGCGACGGCGCGGCGCTCCACGTCGCCACCCACCGGGAGGCACGGCACGCGACCGCGCGGGTGACGTTCGCCTGAGCGAGGACCTGGGCGAGGGCCTGAGCGGCGGGCGAGGTCATCGCCGGGCCGCCGCGAACCCCCGCCCGGCACCCGCGCGGGCGGGCAGGACGCCGAGGAGCAGTCCGCCCAGGGTGCAGGCCACCCCCGTGCCGACCACCGCGGCCCACCCGCTGCCGCTCCACACCATCGGGCCGATCAGCGAGCCGGTGGCGATACCGGCGAAGCGGAGGGTGAAGTAGAGGGTGTTCAGGCGGTTGTGGAGTGCGGGGTCGAGGGTGAACAGCAGCGTCTGGTTCACGGCCTGGCTGCCCCACACCCCCACGTCCACCACCACGACCCCCGCGATCAGCCACCACAGGCCGGTGCCGCCCGGCAGCAGGAGCAGCCACCCCGCCAGGATCACGCCGATCAGCGCGGCCAGGGCACCACGTCGCCCCAGCCTGTCCGCCGTCCGCCCCGCCCAGGGCGAGGCGAGGGCGCTGGCCGCCGCGACCAGTCCGAAGAGTCCGATTCCGGCCGGGCCGTAGTGGTAGTGGCGCTCCAGCAGGAAGCTCAGTGCCGTCCAGAAGGCGCCGAAGGCGACCCCGACCAGCAGCCCGGAGGACACGACCCGCCACACCAGCGGGTGCGCGGCCAGGCGCGGGAGTGAGGCGAGCAGGGCGCGGTAGGTGGTGGTGCCGACGGCGGGGAGGTGTGGCAGATGCCGTCGCAGCACGAGTGCCAGCAGGAGGGTGAGCGCGCACGAGCAGACGTACACACCGCGCCATCCCGTCAGCTCGGCGAAGGCGCCGGAGTAGGCGCGGGAGGCGAGGACACCGACGAGGAGCCCCGCCTGCACGGTGCCCACCACCCGGCCGCTGCCCTCACGCGCGTCGGCCAGCGCGACCGCGAGCGGGGTGACGAGCTGGGGCAGGGGGGAGAACAGGCCCAGCGCGAAGCTCGCCGCGAGCAGCCACCACAGGGTGGGCGACAGCGCGCAGGCGGCCAGCGCGACGGCGGAGGCCGCCGTGAGGCGGAGGATCAGGCGGCGCCGGTCGCCGCTGTCGCCGAGCGGGACCAGCAGCAGGATGCCCGCCGCGTAGCCGAGCTGGGCCGAGGTCGCCACGGCCCCCGCGAGCGCGGGACCCGCGCCCAGCGAGGCGGCCATGGCGCCCAGCAGGGGCTGGCTGAGATAGACGTTGGCCGCGGTGACGGCGCTGGTGGCGGCCAGTACGCCCGTCAGGCGACGCGCTGAGCGGTGGTCGGGGAGGACATGTGGTGCGTTCACATGATCCGACGCTAGGTGTCCCCCGGGTGGCATACTTTCGCTGTCACGCCATCGTCTGTCGAGAATGCGCCATGTACGGGAAGAGCGAGCAGCGCGAGGACTATCAGCATGTGCCCCGGCCGGTCGCGGCGATGGCCAGGGACCTGTCCGACGGGCACCACATCCCCACCCACCAGCACCCACGTGCCCAGCTCATCTACGGCACGACCGGAGCCATCACCGTCGTCACGGGACTCGGCACATGGGTGGCTCCCGCGACGCGCGGTGTCTGGCTCCCCGCCGGTCTCCCGCATGCGATGACCTGCGCGGGAGCGGTGGCCATGCGCACCCTGTACGTCGATCCCGCGGCGGCCCGGCAGCTTCCCGCGCGGCCGACCGTCGTCTCGGTGCCCCCGCTGCTGCGCGAGCTGATCGACGAGGCGACGCGGCTGCCGGTGGAGTACGACCTCGAAGGCCGGGAGGGGAAGGTCATGGAACTCCTTCTCCTGGACCTGACGCCGCGCCCCGTCCCGGCGCTGCATCTGCCCGCTCCGGATGACCCCCGGCTGGAGGACCTGTGCGCGGCGGTCCGCCGCCACCCGGCGGAGCCGTGGACGACCGCGCGCGCCGCCGCCCACGCCCATCTGAGCCAGCGCAGCCTCCAGCGCAGGTTCCTCGCCGCGACGGGGATGAGCCCGGCGCGGTGGGTGCAGCAGGCCCGGCTGCTGCACGCCGTCAACCTCCTCGCCAGAGGCACGCCGGTCACCACCATCGCCACCGCCGTCGGCTACGGCACCCCCAGCGCGCTCACGGCGATGTTCCACCGCACGCTCGGCACCACACCCTCGGCCTACTTCTCCGACGAGTGACGGGGCGGGCGGACGGGCGGTACTGGCGAGCGGCGTCCCTCCCCGCCGACAGCAAAAAGCCCCACCCCTCATGAGGGGTGGGGCCGCGCGGAGCGCCGGGCAGGCCTCGCACCTGCATCTCCCCGCAGGAAGCGGGGCGTCTTTCCTTGGACCACCGACGCCTGACACACCACCAGGTGTTCCGTTTCCGGCGGCGCTTTCAAGATCCACAGTACCCCATCGGACGCCCCGCGCTGACCACGCGGACCACACGGCCGTCGACGGGGGCGGCCCCTCTCCGAGCCACCCCCGGTCCGTCCTCGCGGCGTTTCCAGAAACGTTCCTTCACGCCGCGGAAGCGGTCACCCCGCAGGAGCGGTGCGGATGGCGGCGATGTCGAACTGGAGGCGGACTTTCTCCGAGACCATGGCACCGCCCTGCGCCAGCTTGGCGTTGTACGTCAGGCCCCAGTCGGAACGGTTGATGGTGGTGGTGCCGTCGAACCCGGCACGCTGGTAGCCGAATGGGTCGGTGACGTAGCCGATGTAGGTGAGTTCCAGGTCGACGGGGCGGGTGACGTTCCGGATGGTGAGGTCACCGGTCATGCGGTAGACGTCGACGCCCACGAGCCGCACCGCGGTGCTGGTGAAGCTCATGTGCGGATATGTGGCGGCGTCCAGGAAGTCGCGGCCGATGAGGTGCGCGTCGCGCTGTTCCACGCCCGTCTGGACGCTGGCGGTGGACAGCGAGATCTCGGCTCGGGAGCGGGCCGGGTCGCGGCCGTCGAAGTAGAGGCGGCTCTCGAACTCGGTGAACGCGCCGCGGACCGTGGTCACCATGGCGTGCCGGACGGAGAACCCGATCCTGCTGTGAGCCTGATCGATGATCCACTCGCCGGTGAGCGCCTCCAGACCAGGATCATCCGTGAGGACGGCGGACCCGGCCGGTCCGGCGTGCTCCGGGGCCTCCGGTGCGGTGGCGACCGCCGAGCGGCGGAGGGAAGAGCTGCGGCTGAACAAGTTCATGGGGCACGTTGTTACTTCAAGGTAAGTTTCGTCGCAAGTCCTGATCCGGTGCCGGAACTCGTGTCCCCACGGGCCAGTTGACGCCGTCTCACAGACGCACGTCCGGCCGCGGAACCGCCCGCCGACTGAGCCACCATGATGCATCGCGCGGCGTTCGGCACCACGGGGCGCGAATTTGCCGTCAGATCCTCCCCGAACCTGCACACGTTGGCCACCGGCCTCCCCGCCGCCGGGCGGAGCTGCCGGACAAATGCCCTGCGGGGCTGTGCCGGGAACACACGGCGGTTAGAGTTCAGCGGTCCGCGGGAGTCCGCAGGCGGGAGGGGCGTGGGCTGCATGCGGGCGGACGGGCTCAGTGAGCCGGAGCGGCGGTTGTGGGCCGCGTTCGCGCGGGGCGACAAGGTCGATCTGCGTCCGGCAGGGACGGCGGAGGGGCCCACGGCGGAGGAGGGTTCCGGCTGGGGGCCCGAGCGGACGGTGCGTGCGTCCGTCATCCGCTCGCTGGTGCTCGGCGGTGCCGACACGGTGCCGGGTGAGACACCGGTCGTCCACCTCGTAGGGGCCCGGGTGTCGGGAAAGCTGCGCCTCGTCTTCGCCGAGGCGTGCTGCGTGCTGCGGCTGGAGAAGTGCTGGTTCGAGCAGGCGCCGCAGCTCTACGGGGCGCGGTTGCACGTCACCGGGTTCGGCGGCTCGTGGCTGCCGGGACTGGGGGCCAACAGCGTCACCGTCGAGGGAGATCTGGACCTGATGCGCGCCCGGGTCGCGGGCACGGTGACGCTGACGGGCGCGCACATCACGGGCAGCCTGCTGTTGCAGGGCGCGCGGCTCTCCGGGGCCGGGGCCGGGACCAGAACCGGTACCGGAACCGGAACCGGAACCGTCGGGCTCGCGCTCGACGGCTCGCGGCTGGAGGTCGGCAGCGGCATCGTCGGCCGGGACGGATTCCGCGCCGAAGGCGAGGTCCGCCTGCCGGGGGCACGCGCGCACGGAGGTCTGCTCCTGGACGGCGCCCGACTGCACCACCCGGGCGGCGAAGCGCTGTTCGCCGAGGGCCTCCAGTCCGCCCGCGTCGACTGCGGCCAGGGCTTTCACGCCGACGGCGCGGTCGTGCTGACCGGCGCCGCCATCGAAGGAACCGTCAGCTTCGAGGGCGGCACCGTGCAGAACCCGGCCGGTGACGCCATAGCCTGCTCGCGCGTGCAGGCGTCCGAGGCGCACCTGGAGACCGCGCACACGGAAGGCACCGTCGATCTGCGTCACGCGCGGCTCGACGTGCTGCGCACCGCGCACGGTGCGCCCGAGGTGCCCGACGTGTCTCCGCTGCGCCTGGACGGGCTCGTCTACCGCGCCTGGGAGCCGATGGCGCCCGTGGCGCACCGTCTCGCGACCCTGCGGCGCGACCCCGACGGATACCGGCCGCAGCCCTACCAGCAACTGGCCGCCGTCTGCCGGTCCGTCGGCCACGACGACGAGGCGCGCCGCGTGCTGCTGGCGCGGCAGCGCTGCCGACGCGGCACCCTGCGGCCCGCCGGGCGCGCCTGGGGCCTGCTCCTCGACGCGACGGTCGGCCACGGGTACCGGCCATGGCTGGCCGGGCTCTGGCTGACGGCGCTCACCCTGCTGGGCACGGCGGCTTTCGGCGCCGCCGGCCCCAGGCCCGTCAAGCCCGGCGAGGGGGCGCCATTCAGCCCTCTCGTCTACACCCTGGACCTGCTGATCCCCTTCGGCGGACTGGGCCAGCGGAACTCCTGGTACTGGGAGGCGGGGCCGGTGCAGTGGCTCGCGTACGCGCTCGTCGCCGCGGGGTGGCTGCTGACGACCGCCGTCGTCGCGGGCGTGACCCGGGTGCTCAACCGGAGCTGACGGGACGCTGGGGACGACGGGGCGACGGAACGAGTGGGGCGGGAGCGCTGTCGGCGCGGCGCCCCCGTATCGCCGCTCGGGGCGCCCCTCGGTGCCGCTCAGGCCCTCCGGCTCTGGTCCGCCTGCCGCGCCACGTCCTCCAGCCTGTTCCGGTACTCCTCCCACCATGCCTCGTCGCCCGGGGGCATGTTGTCGTTGCCCTTGCGCATCCCGGTGGCACCGTCGATGAGTTCCCTGACGATGTCGGCGTGCCCCGCGTGCCGGTGGGTCTCGGCGATCATGTGCACCAGGATGCCGTGCAGCGTCACCTCGCTCCTGTCGGCGGGCCAGTGCGCCACGTGTCCCGTCGCGTCCAGCGTCAGGGCCTCGATCGTCGCGTCCGCGTGCGCGTTCACCCGCTCGTAGAGGCCGACGATCTCCTCCCGTGACTCGTCAGCGGTGGCCCACATGTCCACGTTGTGCTCGGCTTCCTCCCTCAGCCAGGGCAGCAGTCCGGGAACCGGGCGGCCGAAGGTGTCGCCGAAATAGCCCAGTTCACAGCCCGCCAGGTGCTTCACGAGTCCCAGCAGGTTGGTGCCGGTCGGGGTGAGGGGGCGTCGGATGTCGTACTCCGACAGGCTGTCGAGCTTCCACAGCAGGGCTTCGCGGCCGGTCCGCAGATAGCGGTGGAGCTGCGCCTTCGGGTCTGGTCCAGTCATGCGGGACAGCCAACCACCATAGGCGGGGAGGCGGTACCGGATTACGCGCTGCCGGTGTTCCGTCGGCGGGGATACCCTCACCTGCCATGGACACCGAGTCGTTGACGTCTTTCGACGGGGCCGCGATCAGCTATCACACGTGGCGCTCCGACAGGCCCGCCGACGCCGCACTTCCGCCCGTGGTGCTGCAACACGGCTTCGCCGCCAGCACGGAGTCGAACTGGGTGCACACCGGCGTCGTGGCGGCGCTGAACGCGGCGGGCCGGGACGTGATCGGCGTGGACGCCCGCGGTCACGGGAGGTCGCAGAAGGGCAGCGACCCGTCCTTCTTCGGCGAGCGGAACATGTCGCGCGACCACCTGGCACTCTTCGACCACCTCGGCCTGGACCAGGTCGACCTGGTGGGCTACTCGATGGGCGCGATCATCTCCCTCCTCACCGCGAGCCACGACCCCCGTGTCCGCAGGCTCGTCGTGGGCGGGGTCGGCGCGGCCGTCGTCGAGCTGGGCGGGGTCGATACCCGGGCCACCGGCGGCGAAGGGCTGGCCGCCGCGCTCAGCACCACGGACCCGTCCACGCTCACGGGTCCCGGCGCCGCCTTCCGCCAGTTCGCCGAGGCCACGGGCGCGGATCTGCCGTCGCTCGCCGCTCAGGCCGCCGCCGTCCACAGCGGTCACATCGACGTCGGCGCCATCACCGCGCCGACGCTCCTGATCGCCGGGGACGACGACCCGCTGGCCGTCCGGCCCGGAACACTCAGCGCGGCGATCCCGGACGCGAAGCTGCTGGGCCTGCCGGGGGACCATCTCTCCGTGGTGGGCCATCCGGAATTCGCCCCCGCCGTCGTGGACTTCCTGACCCGGCTGTCCTGACGGGGCGGCGGGTGTGCGGCGGGTGCGCGGTACGGGTCCGACGCACCGGAGGGGTCCCGCGCCACCCCGGCCCCGGACGCTCCCGCCCCGGCTCAGGCGCTGGTACCGGCGGAGAGTGCGCCGATCTTCGGCACGGACGCCTTGCCTGTCGCGGTGACCGGGCCGCCGGACCAGTCGATCTTGAGCGAGGTCCGCTGGTCGGGCGGGGTGAGCAGCACACTGTCCGGGGTGACGGTCGGCACGCCGGTCATCTCCGGGTTGCTGAACGACAGCGGTGCCCATGCGCTCTTGCCGGGGGCGAGGGTGACGGCCTTCCCCGCGCTTCCCTCGCGCTGCGGGTCGAAGGAGACCTGTTCACCGTCGGCGTTGAGGAAGGCGAGTCCTGGGAAGCCGCGGACGGTGCAGGACTCGCCGGAGTCGTTGGTGAAGACGAGGGCGAAGTTCTCCTGGCCCGCGCCCGGGTGGTTGGGGCCGATGGACGCCTTCAGGTCGGACGTGGCGCAGGAACCGGAGCCGTCGCCGGAGCCGCCCTGTGTGGTGGTCCTGCCGCCGCTCGTGCTCCCGCCCGTACCGCCGCTCGTGCTGCCGCCCGTGCCGCTCTCGGAGGTCACGGTGCCGGAGGAGCCGCCCGTACCGCCCTCGCTGCCGCCGCCCGTGGTTCCGGTACCGGTGTCGCCCTGCTGCTCGCTCTTCGACGCGGAGCCCGCGGGCACCGCGTCGCTCCCCGCCGAGCGCGGCTGCGCTCCCCCGTCCGCTCCCCCGGCGCAGCCCGCCAGCAGGGCACCCGCCACCACGGCGGCGGCGACCGACGCCGCGACCCTCACCTGCCGGAACGCACGCCCCCGCCCCGCGCCCAGACCGGCCCCCGCACCGGCCTCGGTACCGGCACCGGTGGCCCCGCACTCGCCCCGTTCCGTCTTCGTGTCCGCCTGGCGCGCCATGACCGCCTCACATCTCGCTGTCGTCGTCCCCCGCTGTCGGGCCGGACACAGATTTCGATGGCCGTACCACCGGAAAAGTTCACGGCGGCCCGGAGACGCACCCCACGAGAGGGACGCTCAGGACGCGATGTGGAGGACGGCGCCGAGTGCCAGGAGGCCGAGCCCCGCGAGCAGGCAGTCGACGGCCACCCGTATGAGGCGGAACTTGCGCGTCGCGAGTTCCGCCATGAACCCGAGATGGCCGGGCTCGTAGCCCGTCTCCAGCCAGGCGCGAAGCTGGTCGGGCGCGAGTCCTGGCCAGCTCGTCCAGCCGCGCCCCCGCAGATCAGGACGCACCGACACCAGCAGAAGGACCGTCGCGGCCAGCAGCGCGGCGGCGCCCAGGGACAGGGCCACGGCGGCAGGTGCGTCCGGGTCCAGTTCCCGCGCGGTCGAGGCCAGCCCCACCAGCGCCCCGCCGGACAGCGCCAGCAGCAGGCTCGCCTTGGTGTCCGAGCGGGTCAGGTCCGCCTGGAGCGTCGCGACAACGGCGGCCATACGGGCCTGCGCCGTGTCGCTCCGCGCGTCGGATGGCGGACCGGACGGAGGGTCGGATGGAGGGGTGGTGGGCATGGGTGTGTTCTCCCGCCTCGTCGTAGGGATGCGGTGCTCGGGGGCGGGCACTCGGCGCGGCCCGCCGGTCTCACGCGTTCGGCACCGGTGCGGCCCACGACGAGCCGTGGGTCGCGGGCAGGAAGGCCCGCAGGCCGCCGCGGGTGATCCTGGTGTCCTCCCACCGGCCGACGGCGGGTGCGCCAGGCGCCCCGTCCCAGCGGTGCGTCCACAGCACACGTGCCGCCCGTGAGCGCTCGTCGTCCTCGGCCCCCTCGACGCGGAACCGCTCCAGTTCCCGCCAGGGGAACGCGGCGGCCACGGAGGCCAGTTCGGCGGCGACGGCCCGTACCGCCTCCGGAGCCGTCCCCGAGTTCGTCCGCACGCTGGTCAGCAGCCGGGCCCCGTCGACACACCACGGTCGTGCCCCGGCCGCGAGCGCGGCGCTCCGTACGGCGGGCACCGACATCAGGAACGCGGCGAAGTCGGCGTCCTCGGCGCGTAGTTCGGGGCCGTCCAGTTCCCCGAGGAGGCAGGGCTCTCCGTGGGCGTCGTGCCAGGCGTAGGCGGAGGAGACGTAGGGCAGCGCGAGGGGCAGGCCGACGCTCCACACCGTCAGATAGTCCTTGGACAGCTCGACGGCCTGCGCTGGCTTGCGCTTCCCGCGCAGCTCCTCCAGGTCGAAGTGGTCGAGGACTTCCAGGTCGAAGACGGTGACGGGGAAGCCCTCCACACGCGTACGCACCACGCCCTGCGCGACGAGCCCGGCCGCGTGCCGTGCGATCTCACCGGCCAGCGGCAGCCGTGCCGCCTCCCTGGCGGTCTCCTTGAAGGAGACACCCTGGCCGCTCCCCGAGTGCCGCTCGCTCGCTTCGAGGTCGTCGGGGATCTCCTGCTCGATCCTGCCGAACCCCTCCGCGAGCCGTGCCGAGGCCGCCTCGTACTCCATACCCTCGCGCTGTGCGAAACGCTCGCGCTCGGCCAGGAGCCCGGCGTGCGTCGCGGCGGCCCGGGCGCGGTCCCGCTCGACGGCGTCCAACTGGCGCTTCCCGTGCCGGTGTCCGTAGCCCAGCAACCCGGCCAGCCACAGCACGATGGCGACACCCACCGCGCCACCACCGAGGGTGAGTCCGACGGCGACGAAGACGGTGAGGGAGAGTACGGCGAAGATCTGGTTGTGCGGGGTGCGGGTGAGTGCGTGTGGAGCGAGAGGAGTGCGGTTCATCCGGTGCGGTCCTGTTCTGTCCTGCGACGGGGGTGGAGCCGGGGATGTCGTCACGCGCCGACGTGGAGGTGTGCCGCCCACAGCGACGGTGTGACGGGGTATCTGTCGCGCTCGGCCCTGACCGCGGTGTGCAGTGCGTGTGCCGCGCGGCTGGTGTCGAGCACGTCGTGCGGGGTCCGCAGGCCGGTGTAGAAGGCGTCGGCGACTCCGACGGCGGTGTCGTCGGCGGTCTCCCACAGGGTGCCGATGACGTGTGGGAACCCGGCGAGCTGGAAGGCCGAGGTGAGGTGGATGGCCTCGTCCGTCAGCTCGGCGGCGTCGGCTGCGGCCGTCCGGCAGGCGGAGAGATAGGCGAGCCGCACCCGGTCGAGCGCGACGGGGGCCAGCGCCGCGACGGTGAGCGGGGCCGTGGCGTGGTCGTGCAGCAGCAGGCGGCTGCGGGAGGGGTCGACGGGGTCGCTCTCACCATGGCACGCGAAGTGGGCGATCCGGGTGCGGGGGAGGTGGGCGAGGACGTTCTCCCTGGTCGGGAGGGTGGGGGCGAGAGTGCGGTCCTCCGTGTCCGGCGCGTCCGGCAGGTCCGTCGGGTCCGGTTCCAGGAGCAGGACGTGTTCCGGCACATGGTCCCCGACCGTCTCGTACTCCATGTGCACATGGCTCAGCTCAGCGCCGTCCAGACCGGGCGTCGTGGGCATCGCGACGATGAGTCCCCGCTCCCCCGTCTCCCCCGCCGTAGCCGGGCCCGTTGCCGCCAGGTTGGCCGTGTTGTCCGACGTGCGCTGACGGGCATGGCGCAGCGCACGCACCGTGGGGACGTAGGAGGAGACGACCCGGTCCATGACGGCGCGCCGTGCGGGGTCGGGTGCCTCCCGTTCGCCGTGGTGGCCCGCCGCGTGCAGCGGCAGCGCGCCGAGCGGCCCACAGGGCACCCACCACACCCGTGGCCACGCGGCTCCGGGCGGAACCGGCGCGTGGTGACCGAGTGCTTCCAGCACGGGTCCGGCGACGGCGTCCCACAGCCAGGCCAGCGTCCGCCGCAGCTCGCCCTGCGCCTCGCGCCGCCGCTGTGCGTCCTCGTGCGAGGCCGCGTCGCGCACCGCCCGCTGGAAGGTGCCGACGGTGCGGGCGACCCCGTCGTGGGTCAGCTCGGGCAGGGCGAGCGCGGTGACACCGTCGGCGCCGACCAGCAGCGCGTCGCAGCGGTAGCGGCTGACGTTGACGAGGACGAGGTGGCCCGACTGCGCCTGGGCGCACAGTTCCCGGAGTGAGGGCGGCAGGCCGAAGGAGGCGAACCCCTCGCGGGAGCGGATCTCCGTCAGGAGTGCGGCGAAGGTCCGGGCCTGCTCGTCCCTGTCGGGGGCGAGCGGATCGCCCACGCCCACGGCCACGCCCACGTCGGGCAGGGGCGCGTCACCGTCGGAGGGCCGGTCCAGGGCGTCGCGGGCGGCGACGAACCGCGCCGCCAACTCGGGGTGCCGGGCCCGGAGTTCGGTCAGGTCGTCGCGCGTCTCCAGCGCCTGGGCGAGCAGCACCGCGCGCCCCGCCTCCAGCAGCCGCAGGGCGCGCGCCGCGGGTGCCTCTCCCGTGACCTCGGGGGCGGCGAGGGCCAGCGCCGCCGCGTCGCCCGCGAGACCGGCGAAGCCGCCGAGCGCGTACTGCTGGTCGGTACGCGCCAGTTGGCGTGGCGCGACTGAGGGCAGCAGCCGTACGGCGTCCGCCAGCAGCCCGGCCGCACGGCGCAGGTTCCCGGCGCTCCCCCGGCCGACGCCAGACGCCGGTGCCGGTGCCTGTGCCGGTGCCTGTGCCGGTGCTGGTGCTGGTGCTGGTGCCAGGAGACCGGCGGCCGTCCTGGCCGCGCGCACGCGGGTCGAGGGCGGCGCCGAGTCCGTCGCGGCGGCCCGCGTGTAGGCCGAGACGGCGGCCTCCCTGTCCGTCGCGTCCCCGGTCAGCCGGTGCCGCGTGAGCAGCGTGTCGCCCCACACCGTCAGCCGCAGCGCGCGGTCCGCGTGTGCCGAAGGGGTGGCCGTGGCGGCCTCCGCGCACAGTGCGACGGCCTCGTCCAGGTCGGCCGCTGTGCCCCCGCCCGACCCGCCCGACCCGCCCGACCGGAAGCGGTCGTGCAGCGCGCCGCCGAGGTTGACCAGGCAGCGCTCCCGCTGCGCGTGGCCCGGAGGGGTGTGCGCCAGGGCCCCGCGGAAGACCGCGACGACCGGCCCCCAGTCCCCTGCCGGTTCGCCGCGCAGGAGTGCGTGCAGTCGCTGGCCGCGCAGCACCGTACCCAGGTTGCACAGCACCAGCCACCGGTCGGTGCTCCCGGCAGGGGTGGCCTCGGCGGCCTCTGTCTGGGCGCGTACGGCCGCGTCCAGGTCGGCGGGCCGCCGCGTACGCGCCGCGCGCAGCAGCAGGGCCTGGCCGAGGCTGGTGAGCGCCGTCCCCCTGACGGGATGGCCGTGCGCGGCGGTCGCGGCGGCCTCCCGCAGCGCGGTGACGCCCGCGTCCAGGTCCGATGTGCTCCCGGTGCGCAGGTGACGGTGGATCAGCGCTCCGCCGAGGTTGACCAGGCGTGCCGGCCGCTGGGGTTCGTGCGGGCCGGTGGCGCTCAGTGCCGCGCGTCCCGCGTCGATGGCCGCGTCCAGGTCGGCCTGGTCGGTCGTCCGTTCGTAGCGGGTGCGGTACGCGAGGCCGAGGTTGGAGTGCGTCATGGCACGGTACGGGTGGTGGACCGAGGCCGCGCCGGTGGTCCCCGTGGTCTCGGTGGCCTTGAGCGCCCGCTCGTTCGTCGCGATGGCGGCGTCCAGGTCCGCGAGGTTGCCGTCGCGCTCGAAGCGGGCCCGCAGCGTGCCCGCCAGGCCGTTCAGGCGCGGCGGCAGATCGGGGTCGTCCTCCGGGGTCGCCTCGACGGCGGCGCGCAGCGCGGAGAGCGCTTCGTCCAGGCCGGCGCCCTCGGCGCGGCGTTCGAAGCGGGCGTGCAGCGCGGTGCCGAGGTTCGCGAGACGCTGTGGCAGGGCGGGGTGACCGGCTCCCGTGGCGTCGAGCACACGGCGGTACTCCCGTACGACAGTGTCGAGCGGCCCGGTCTCGACAGAGTTCAGCGCGTGCCTCAGCCTCTCGATGACGTGCGGCTCCGCGGCGTCGGCGATGTGGGGGAGCAACTGTGGCGGCAGATCGGTCACGCCCGCGGTGAGGCAGGGTGCGAACGTCCGCGCGACCGCCCGCAGTTCGTCCTGCGTCCGCGTGTCGTCCCACGGCCGGGACAGCGCCCGGAACAGTTCCAGCCAGCCGAGCCGGTAGGCAACCTCGGTGTCCTCGGGACGTTGCCGCAGGAGCGCCGCGAGTCCAGCGGCCTCGGCGCACGCGTCCGGTGTTGCCGCGAGGGAGAAGTCGTCGAGGGTCTTGACGCGGCGCAGTGTGGCCCTTGCCGCGGCGAGCCGCTCGTCCCTCTCACGCCCCCGAAGTTCCTCGTTCACGCTGCGTGACGATATCTCAGCCGACGTTCACCGCAGTAGGGTTGCCCGAAATCCGGCGACGGCGCCCCGGCCGTCGTCTCCCGCCCGCCACCACGCGTCGCGGGCGCGGCCGTCCGCCGCACGCGAGGGCCGTCGACCACGCACACGCACCGGAGGAACGACGTTGACCGACCGGGCCACCAGGAAGGCCAGGCGCACGGCCGACGCGCTGGCCTACGCCTGCGCGCACGCGGACGAGATCCGCGAAGCGCTCGGCGCCGGAGGCGCCGAGCGGGGCCCGCTGGACGAGGTACTGGATGCCGTGCGCGGCGGTGGTGACGGCGAGGAGGCGCTCAACCGGCTGCACGAGCGGCTGCGGAGCGACGGGGACGCGCGGGGGCTCTACGGTCACGTGCGCGGCACGGGCAGCACGGGTGGCACGGGTGGCACGGGCAGCACGGGCGGCAGGATCGCGGGCGTCTCCTCCGCCATGGACGACGAGCCGGGCGAGCGGCTCCATGTGTGCCCCCACCGGCGCTGCACCCGCAATCACTGGGCGTCGGAGGTCCCCTGCGCGCCGCCCGTCTGCGCGGTCGACGGCACACCGCTGCCGCTGACCGCGCCCTCCGTGGGCACCTGACACCGTGGGCGGCCTGCTGACGGAACTCGGCAAGAAGCTCGCCGAACGGTGGCTGTCGCTGCTCGTGCTGCCGGGTGCGCTGTACTTGGCGGCGCTGGGCGTCGCACGGGAGCTGGGGCACGAGCGGTGGTACGCGGTGGGCGGGCTGCCCGGACGGCTCGCGCGGCACGCCGACCACCTGACGTCTCCGGCCGCGCCCGCCGCCGCGACGGCCCTCTTCCTCGTCGCGTTTCTGCTCGCCTCGGCCACGTGCGGGGTGGCCGCGCAGGCGCTGGGTTCTGTGCTGGAACGGTGCTGGCTGGCGCCCGACTGGTCAGGGTGGCCCTCCGTGGCGCGGCGCCCGGTCCGGGCACTGACGCGTCGGCGCCGCGCCCGCTACGAGCGGCGGCGCGCGGACCTCGCGCGGGTCACGGCCGAGGCCAGGGTCGCGACGGCTGCCGGGGTGCCGCTGGCCGACGAGGACGATGTGGCCGTAGCGCGTCAGCGGCTGCGCCGCGTCTCGCCGGGGCGTCCCGGGCGGCCGACCTGGGCGGGTGACCGGATGCGCGCGGTGGAGGCCGCGCTGCGCGAGAGCCTCGGCCTTGAACTGGGCGTGGTCTGGCCGCACTTGTGGCTGTACGTGCCCGAGAGCACTCGGGTCGAGGTGACGGCAGCGCGCGGGGCGATGGTTCGGGCGGCGGCGCTGGCCGGGTGGGGGCTGCTTTATGGGGTCGTAGGTGCGCTGTGGTGGCCGGGGCTGTTGGTGGCGGCCGGGGTGGTGGGGACGGGGTGGCGCCGGTTCCGCGCCGCGACGGACGAATACGCGCTGCTGACCGGTGCGGCCGTGCGGCTCCACGCTCACGAGCTGGCCCGTGCCCTGGCCATCGGCCACGCGGGGCCCCTCACCAAGGAGGCGGGCACGGCGCTGACGGCCTACCTCATCAGCGGCCAGGCACCGGCGGCTTCACTGCGCCTTCCCGCCGAGGGGGAGCCGCCTGGGGGCTCGCGCTGACGGCCCCTTCGCGAGGGGGCGGAAGGAAACGGGGGGGTTGCCCTCTTCACGGGGATGTTGCGCGGGACGGTTGTCCGGTGTGGTGAGTGCCGTAGGATCCCGCGCTGATTTTTGTGCCCTCTCCCGGGCGGGGGCGGCTGGACCAGCGGCCATCTCCCCGGTCGAGGACTGATCCACGGTCACAGCCCAGTGGCCAGCCAGACGGTCACAGCCGCGGTGGCGGTGAGTCCGACATTGAGTGCGATCCGGCGGTCCTCGCCGGTCAGGTGAACGGCGATCGCACCGGTCTGCAAAAGTACGAAGCCGATGGCTGCGGCCGGCGCCACCCAAGGAGCGGTGCCGGTCAGCGGTGGCAGGACCAGACCGGCAGCGCCGAGTATTTCGACCGCCCCCAGCGCCCTGAGGGCAGGCAACGGCACGCGGTCGACCCAAGCCATCATCGGCCGGAGTTGATCGCGGCTGCGGATGACCTTCAGAGTGCCTGCGTAGAAGTAGAAGAGCGCGAGCAGTCCCGCGACGATCCAATAGGCGATGTTCATGGTTCCCGTTCACGGGGGCCTGTCGATTGCGTCGATTGCCGGGGAAGCCCCTGGAGAAGGCCGGTCCGCCCCTTCGGCTTCAGGCGAGGTCGGTGGCGGGCTGTGTCGCGTAGCGGCTCATCGCGTCGATGTTGGCCTGCGGCGTCATCGGCCGGCCCCCGGCGAGCACTTCCTGAAGGTCTCGGAAGTACTGAAGGTACAGGTCAGGTGTGAATGTGCTGAGCATGACGGCGGGTTGGTCGGTCAGGTTGGCGAAGGTGTGCGGGGTGCCGGGCGGAACCATGACGAGCGTCCCCGCGGTGGCGTCGTAGTCCTCGTCCCCGACGGTGAACCGCACGCTGCCGGAGAGAACGTAGAAGCCCTCGTCGTGTTGGCCATGGCGGTGCTGCGGCGGCCCCTGCGTGTGCGGGGCGAGGACGGACTCGGCGATCGCGAGGCGGTGCCCGGTGTGGCTGCCGTCCTCCAGAACGCGCATGCGCGTGGTGCCCAGAACGATCGTCTCGCCGTCGCGGGGACCGACCACCGATACGGCGGGGTCGGCCTGCGGCTCGCTGGTCTTCGCTTCTTCGGTCATGTTCACGAGTGCACCGCCGGGACCTCGCCGGTGTCCAAGACCTATTCGGCAGAGCCGATACCTCATGGGTATCGTCGCAGCGTGGGGCTATGAGCCTTGCGCTACTTCGTGGCTGTCGCCGAGGAACTCCACTTCGGCCGGGCCGCCACCCGGCTGCATATGGGCCAGCCGACCACTCGGGCCGGCAAGGCGTTGAGGAACAAACTCACAAGTGGGAGACGTGGGCCGTCGCGTCGAAGGGGCGGCGCGGGGGGCTCGGCCGCGGATCCGGGGCCGTGCCCGTGTAGAGCCAGCCGAGCAGTTTCTCCTGCGGGGCGACGCCGACGCAGTCACGTACCCACGGGGACTCGACGGCCAGACCGGTGCGCCACATCGTGCCCCACCCCCTGCTGTGCAGGAGGAGCTGGAGGGTGCCGACCACCGAGACAGCAGCGGCCAGCTGCTCCCACTCCGGCACCTTGGGGTGATCGGCAACAGGACAGAACACGAGGGACAGGAGCAGCGGTGCGCGCAGCGGCGCGGCGAGGGCGCGCTCCACGCGTTCCGGTGGCGCTGCCTGGGCCAGCGCCTTGCCGAGGCGTTCGCGGGCCTCGCCCCTGACGGTGACGAGTCGCCAGGGCTTGAGCGCACCGTGGTCGGGTGCGGTCGAGGCCGCCTGGATCAGTTCCAGGAGTTCGCTGTCGTCCGGCGCCGGGCCGGTCAGCCGCGGCGCGCTGCGCCGGGTCCGTACTGCCTCCATGACCTCCACGAGGCCCTCCTTCGTATGACGAGGGGGAAACGGTCGCGCACGGGCTGATCAGATGCGGAGTTCTTCGTAAACGGTGCCGTCGTAATCGGCGGCGACGAGCCTCATCGGGGCCGTGGCCTCGCTGCTCGGGCGGTAGGGCCACCAGTTGACGAGAATGGTCACGCGCGGTGCGCCCGAGGCTGGCCCGGGTTCGCCGAGGACTTCTTTACGGCTGAGCACGGCGTGCCAAAGGTTCCCGGGGAAGCGGGCATAGGTGTTTGCCGAGGGGAATACGTGCGCCTTCTCCTTGGACTGGAGGTCGGGCTGCCCGGGGAAGACCGTGAGCAGCCCGTCAGGTGCCGTCGTGAGGAAGAAGACGCTGCTCAGCATGGGGGATTCCAGGGCCCCTGTCTGCGGGTTCTCCCCGAAATCGCGGTGCACGCCGAACTCGAAGTTCTCCGCATAGGGCGCGGTGAGCCGTCCGAGCCACCACTCGACGCCCACCGCGCGTTCGCGGACGGTGGCGTCGATTTCGGGGAGGAAATACTCCTGGACAGCTTCTTCGACGAGATTGCAGGGCTCTTTCCCCAACTCGTACCAGAAAGTCTGATGGTAAGGGCTGACGCCATTCATGTTCGCGGGATCAGTTGCCCGTCCGACGGCATTCCCCAGCCGGGAAAGCTGTTCATTCGGCAGCAATTCCGGGCTACATTCGAGAAGCTGCATGAAGTCAGCGTACACAGACCGGTTCGAAAGGGATAGGTGTTCGTTGCCCGTCCCCGTACACAGGAAGGCTCACTGTGGCAACAAAGGATTCCGGTTCCCTTTCCGGGGAGAATGCGGGCGGGCTCTCCCGGCGTTCCGTGCTCCGGCGTACGGGCGCCGCGGGCGGGGCGCTCTGGCTCCCCCAGGCCGCTGCGGGCGCCGCCTCGGCCGCGCCGCGCTCCTCGGCGGCCGAGGAGGACACGGTGGAGGTGCGCGAGAGCGCGAACCTCGCCGTCGCGCTCTCGCCCGACGGCCGGACGCTGGCCATCGACGCGCTCAACGCGATCTGGCTGCTGCCCGCGCGAGGCGGCACCGCGCGCAGGCTGACGGAGGACGAGCAGGACGCGTCGCAGCCGCACTGGTCACCGGACGCCCGTAGCCTGGTCTTCCAGTCCTACCGCGAGGGCACCTACGACCTGTGGCGGATCGGCGCCGACGGCTCAGATCTGCGCCGTCTCACCAGCGGCCACGGCTACGACCAGGAGCCCCGCTTCTCGCCCGACGGCCGTCACATCGTCTTCGGTTCCGACCGTGGCAACGCGGGCCGCATCTGGCTGCTGGACACCGGGAGCGGGGCGCTGCGCGCGCTCACGGAGGGCGACCGGATGTGCGGCATGCCCGCCTGGTCACCCGACGGGCGCCGGGTCGCCTATGTGGCCGACGGCGGCACCATGGAGGAGGTCGAGGTGTCCTCGGGTGCGACGCGGCGGCTGTTCGCCGCGCCGGAGGGTGCCACCCTGCACGGCCCCGCCTTCAGCCCGGACGGCACCCGGCTCGCCTATGTGCGCACCACCGGGCCGCGTGCCCAACTCATGCTGGACGAGGAGGCGTTGACGGACGGGGAGGACGTGTTCCCGCTCGCGCCCGTCTGGGTCTCCGGCGAGGAGCTGCTCTACACCGCCGACGGCCGCATACGCCGCCGCGCGGCCACCACGCGCGCGGAGGGCGCGAAAGACACGAAGGACGCGCACGAGGACGTCCCGTTCAGCGTGACGGTGAGCGTCGCGCGTGCCACGTACCGGCGCCGTGCCCCCGAGCTGACCTCGGACCGCACGCACGATGTACTCGGCATCGCCGATCCAGCCCTCTCCCCCGACGGCCGTAAGGTCGCCTTCCGGGCGCTCAACGCGATCTGGCTGCTGCCGGTCGGCGGCAGGCCCCGGAAGATCGTGGACGACGGCTACTTCAACGCCGCGCCCGACTGGTCCCCCGACGGCCGCACCCTGGTCTACGTCAGCGACCGCGCAGGTGTGCCGAATCTGTGGTCCTACGACGTGGCCGACGGCACGTCCCGGCAACTGACGGACCTGCCCGACGGGCAGTTGGCCCCTCGCTGGTCGCCGGACGGCTCACGCATCGCGTACCAGGACGAGAGCGGTGCGACGTGGGTGCTGAAGGCCGCCGACGGCACCGTCACCAAGGTGCTGACGCCGCTCTACCAGCCGGGGCCTCCCTCCTGGTCGCCCGACGGCAAGGTGCTGGCGATGGCCGCTGTGGTGCCGTACTCCAAGCGCGGCAGCTCGGGCCACAACCAGGTGCTGACGGTGAATCTGGAGACGGACGAGGTGGTCTACCAGCCCGTCGCGCCAGAGCGCTCCGTCTCCACGCGCAGCGGCGACGGTCCGGTATGGACGCGGGACGGCAAGCACTTCGTCGTCGGCATGGAGAGTCTGGCGTGGCGGGTGCCCGTGGACGCCGGGGGCCGGATCACCGGCGAGCCCCGGCAGATCACCGACGAGGTCACCGACTCCCTGTCCGTCTCGGCGGACAGCGGCACCCTGCTCTACCTCTCCGGCGGGCGCCTGCGCACCGTCGGGCTCGACGGCGGCACACCGCGCACCGTCCCCACCCGGCTGACGTGGCGTCACAGACCGGCCCCGGCCGGGCGCACCGTCATCAGGGCGGGGGCGGTGTGGGACGGCGAGGCGTCGGAGCTACGTCAGGACGTGGACGTCGTCGTGGACGGCGGGCGCATCGTGGAGGTGGCGGGGCGCGGGGCCGCGCGGGGTGACCGCGTCGTGGACGCCTCAGGGCTCACCGTCATGCCGGGCCTGATCGACACGCACAACCACTGGCACTGGCGCGGGCCCCAGTGGGGTGACCGGCAGGGGCGCGCGTGGCTGGCGTACGGCGTCACGACGAGCAGGTCTCCGGGCGACCCGGCGTATCAGATGGTGGAGAACAGGGAGGCCCTCGCCTCGGGCAGCAGGGTAGGCCCGCGCTATCTCGGCACGGGCGAGGGCATGGAGGGGACGCGCGCGTACCACCGGGTGATGCGGCCCGTCTTCTCCCGTGCGCAGCTCGACCGCGACCTGGACCGCGCCTTCGCGCTCGGCTACAACGTGCTCAAGTCCTACATCCGGCTGCCCGTCTCCTACGAGCGGCACGCGGTGGCCCGCGCGCACGCACACGGTGTGCCCGCCACCTCGCACTATCTGTACCCGGCTGTGCGGACCGGGTTCGACGGGATGGAGCACACGGGCGGCGGCAACCGGCTCGGCTACTCACGCACCCTCAGTTTCGCCGCGGGGCGGGCGTTCTCGGACTCCGTCGCGCTGCTCGCCGCCAGTGGCATGTGGATCTCGACGACGACACTGTTCGCCATGGAGCTGTTCGTCGACGACCGCTCGCTCATCGAGGACGAGCGCACGCGGGTGCTCTTCCCCGCCTGGGAGTACGAGCGGCTGAGGCAGAAGGCCGAGGACGCGAAGGGCGGTCCGCTGGCCGAGCTGTACCACGAGTGGACCGTGGGCGATGTGGACATGCTGCTGCGGGTGCAGCGCGCGGGCGGCCTCGTGGTGGCGGGCACCGACGCGGCGCTGGACGACATCGGCATCAGCATCCACCAGAACCTGCGTGTCATGGTGAAGTACGGCTTCACACCGCGCGAGGCGCTGCGCACCGCGACGGCCAACGCCGCGCGCTGTCTGGGGGTGGCGGACCAGCTCGGCGCGGTGGCGCCGGGGCACCTCGCCGACCTGGCCTTCGTCGAGGGCGATCCGCTGCGGGACATCGACGCCGCCGCTGCCGTACGCGAGGTGATGGTCGGCGGCCGGTCCTTCACCGTGCCCGAACTGCTCACACCCTTCCGGGAGCGGGAGACACGGGAGAAGCGGGAGCGCGCGGTGCGCAACGAGGTGCGGGCCGCGGCACCTACCGCGGCCCGCGACAAGGAGCACTACTGGCACGGACCCGAGTGGCGCACACGGGGCTGCTGCCGCTGATGCCGGTGGGCCCCGGGGACACGTCCCCGGGGCCCGCACGTCGCCGGTCATCCCCGAACCGGGGTGCGGCGGGGTCAGCCGACGCCGCCCGGAGCGCCCGCGGTGACGTCGAGCCAACTGGCGTAAAGCCCCGCGTACACACCCCCGCGCCGCAGCAGGTCACCGTGCGCACCGCGCTCGGCGAGGCGTCCGTGCGCGAACACGAGGATCTCGTCGGCGCGTTCGGCGGTGGCCAGGCGGTGCGCGATGGTGAGGGAGGTGCGCCCTGTGGAGAGGTTCTCCAGCGCGTGGGTGAGACGTGTGTCGGTTGCCGGGTCGACGGAGGAGGTGGCCTCGTCGAGGATGAGCAGCCCCGGGTCGGCCACATGGGCGCGGGCGAGTGCCACCAACTGCCGCTCCCCCAGGGACAGGTTCTCCCCGCGCTGCCCCGTCCTGGTGTGCGGCCCGTCGGGCAGCGCGGCGAGCCAGTCGCCGAGGCCGAGATAGCCGAAAGCGTCCGCGATCTCCTCGTCCGTGGCCTCGGGCTTCCCGAAGCGCACGTTCTCGGCGACGGTCGAGTCGAAGAGGAAGCAGTCCTGGGGCACCATCACCACCCGCGAGCGCAGCGAGGCGGGTGCGAGGTCGCGCACGTCGGTGCCGCCGAGCAGTATCCGGCCGCTCGTCGGGTCGGCGAGGCGCACCAGCAGCTTGGCCAGGGTCGTCTTGCCCGCGCCCGTGGCGCCGACGACGGCGACGCGGGCACCCGCCACCACGCTCAGGCTGACGTCCGCCAGCACGGGCTCGGCGCCCTCCTGGTAGGCGTAGGAGAGTTCCCGCACCTCCAGCGAGTGCGCTTGGCGGGGCAGTACGACACCGTCGCGGGGTGCGGGGACCTCGATGGGTGTGTCGAGGAGGTCGAGCACCTTACGCCATCCGGCGACGGCGGTCTGGGTGTGGTCGATGACCTCGGTCAGTTCGGTGACGGGTTCCAGGAACAGGTTCACCAGGAGCAGGAACGCCACGAGGGTGCCCGCCGTCAGCCCCGCCAGGGGGCCGAGGGCGATGCCCGCGGCGACGACGCCGACCACGGTGAGGGTGCCGAAGAACTCCCCTGAGGTGAACACCAGCGCGGCGAAGAGCCCGGCCCTGATCTTCGAGTCCCGCCACCGGTGGATGGCGCGGAACGTGCGCGCGGTGGTGCGCCGCTGGATGCCGTAGCCGCGGATGACGCCGGCGCCCTGCACCGTCTCGGAGACGACGGTCAGCAGCCCGCTCACATCGGTGCGGACGCGGTCGTGTGCGGCGCCGAGGCGGCGTTGCAGCGCGCGGAGCATGAGCACGAGCGGGACGACGATGAGCACCACGACGAGCGTCAGCCGCCAGTCGTAGACGGCCATGGTGACGAGGGTGGCGGTCATGATGGCGCCGTTGACGATCCAGGCGATGCCGCCCCATTGCAGGAAGATGCCCAGGGCCTCCACGTCCGCGCTGACGCGGGAGACGAGGGCGCCGCGCTGCTGGGTGGACTGTTCGGCGACGCTGAGCCGGTGCACGTGCGCGAACGCCTTCACACGCAACTGGCACAGTGCGCGCTCGCTGGCCATGGCCAGCCGCTTCTGGGTGGTGCGGGTGACCACCGCCGTGGCGGCGACGGCCACCACCCCGATCATCGCGAGCCGGTAGACGGTGCCCATGTCCACCTTGCCGTCCGCGAGGCCCTTGTCCAGTACCTGCTGGACGAGTACGGGCACGACGACGCGGCCCGCGCCGCCGAGCAGGGCCAGCAGGAGGGTGAGCCGGATGCCGCGCAGCAGTTCGGGGCTGGCGGCGATGCCCCGGCGCAGGATGCCGACGGCGCCGGGACGTGCGGCCCCGGGCTCCGTGGTGTGCGGTCCCGTGCCGGGTGAGGGGGTGGTGCCGTGTCCGGCCGCCGTGCTGTGCTGTCCCCCGGCTTCCGGGGTGTGCCCTTCGGGTGGTGTGCCGGGGCGGGGGGCCTCCGCTGTCGCGTCGTTCGTCCGCGCCGTGGTCATCGCACTCCTCCGGCCCGCTCGGTCTCGTAGGCGGTCACGAGGTCTTCGTAGCCGGGTGCCGTCGCCAGCAGGTGCTGGTGGGAGCCCACGCGGGGCGTACGGGCCCGGTCCAGGTAGAGCACCTGGTCGGCGAGGGCGAGGGTGGCGGGCCGGTTGGCGACGATGACCGTCGTCAGGTCGGCGCGCTCGCTCGCGAGGGAGCCGAGGATGCGGGCCTCTGTCGTGGGGTCGACGGCGGAGGTGGCGTCGTCGAGCAGCAGCAGTCCCGGACGCCGTACGAGCGCGCGGGCCAGTGCCACGCGCTGGCGCTGCCCGCCGGAGAGGGTGACGCCGCGTTCGCCGACGACGGTGGCCAGGCCCTGCGGGAGCGCGTCGGTGAACTCGTCGGCGCCGGAGAGCCGCAGGGCTTCGCGGAGTTGGGCCGCGTCGGCCTCGTGTCCGAGGAGGATGTTCTCCTCCAGACTGGCGGCGAAGAGGAACGGTTCCTGGAAGACGGTGGCGCAGGAGGCGGCGAGGCTCGCGGCCGAGATGTCGCCGACGGGGGTGCCGCCGATGCGCAGCGTTCCCCCGTCCAGGGGCAGCAGTCGCGCGAGCAGCAGCAGGAGGGTGCTCTTGCCGCTGCCCGTGGGACCCACCACGGCCAGGGTGGAGCCGGGCGGCACGGTGAAGCCGACTCCGTCGACGATCCGGGGCCCGTCCTTGCCGTCGTGCCCGCCGTCCCCGCCGTCCCCGCCGTCCCCGTTGCCCCCGCCGACTCCGTCGTGGCCGAAGGCGAGGCCCTCGGCCTCCACCGACAGCGGCCCCGCGGGCAGTGTCCGGGTGCCGGGCGAGGGGTGCAGGGGTTCGTCCAGGACGCCGCGGACCCGTTCGTAACCGGCGACGGAGCGGGGGACGTCGCCCAGTACGTAGCCGATGATGCGCAGTGGGAAGGTCAGCAGCGTGAAGAGGTTGATGAAGCTGACGAGGGTGCCGACGGTGATCTCACCGCTGTTGACCCGCCAGGCTCCGGCCACGACGAGCGCGACAACGGTGAGCGCGGGCACCGACTCCAGCAGCACGTCGAAGGTGGCGTCGCGCTTGGCGATCTCGGTCTTGGCCTCCCGCAGCCGCTGGGCGACCTTCTCGAAGCGGGCCCGCTCGGTCTCCTCGCCGCCGAGGACCTTCACGGTGAAGGCGCCGTCGAAACTCTCGTGCGCGACGGCCGACAGCTCGCCGATGCGCTGCTGGGCGAGGGTGGAAGGCGGTTCGATGCGCCGCTGGTAGACGGCGTTGAGCACGACGAGCGCGGGCACGATCAGCACGCCGACGGCGGCGAGCACCGGATCGGTGACGAAGATCCACACGCCCGCCGTGACGAAGAGGAGGACCAGCCCGCCCGCCAGGGGGATCTTGGAGGGCACCTCGACGGCGGCCTCGGTGTCGGCGTTCGCGTGCGCCAACAGCGTTCCGGTGGGCCGCCGTTGGTGGTAGAGGTACGGCAGCGCCTGGTAGTGGGTGACGACCTGCTCCCGCAGTGAGGCGTCGGAGCGGGCCTTGACGACGGCCGACATGCAGCGGCGCAGCACCGTCGAGGCCGTCTTGACGACGCCCACCGCCAGCAGTGCCAGCGCTCCGGCCACCATGGCGGCCGTGGACAGTTCCTCGTGCGCGAAGCGCGGGACCACCACGCGGTCGACGACCTCGCCCAGGGCGTAGGAGGAGGCCACGACCGCGCCGCCGTAGGCCGCCGAGCCGAGCAGCGCGAGGGCGAACGGCCGGGGGTGCAGCCGGATCACCGCCAGCACCAGCCGGGCTCCGCGGCGCATCATGCGACCGCCGGATTCAGTATCGGACATCGCCCCAGAATAGTGAAGGCGTGCTGTTCGACGCGGGCCCTGGACCGGTTTTCCAGGACCTGCGCGAAACGGGCACCGAATTCCGGGAGAAGGAAAGGAAGAAGAGAAACGGGAAACGCCCGGAAGGCAGTGAACGCTGCCTTCCGGGCGTCCCTTTCCGCAGGGCATGAAGGGGTAGGGCGAAGTACGGAGAGGTACGGGCGAGGTGCCCCGGTCTCACGCGTCGAGGCGGAAGATGATTTCCCGCACGTCCTCGCCACGGGAATTGGCGAAGGACTCCTCCTCGCCCACGCGCACGAAGCCGTTGCGCTCCAGGACGCGCTGGGAGGCGATGTTGTCGGAGACCGTCCTGCCGAACAGGGGCCGGGTGGTGACCTCCCGCAGCAGCGCGGCGAGGGCCTGGCCCGCGATGCCGCGGCCCCAGTGCTCCTTGCCGATCCAGTAGGTGACCTCCAGGTCACCCTCCTGCTCGTAGGTCACGACATGACCTGCGATCTCGCCGTCGACGAGGATGGTCTTCTTCGTCCAGTCGTCCTTGCCGAGGATCTTCTTCCACTTCTTCTCGAACGCCTCGCGGTCCGCCGGGTCCTTGGCGGTGAAGGCGGCCATGTGGCGTGCGTCCGCATCGGACTGATGCTGGAAGAACAGCGGAACATCGCTCTCCTCCGCGTCACGCAGAACGACTACGGAAGCCACGCGATCACCCTCCACCACTTCACCACTTGACCACTTCAACGCGGTCCGGTCCGGTCAGAAATAGGACTCCAGCGTGCCACGACGACGGACATCGAGGGTGGCGCAGTGGAAAGAGCCGCCGAAGCTGTTGAAGTTCCGGAAGTCACAAGGGACCGGCGTCATGCCCCAGTCCTTCATGGCCTTGATCATCGGCTCGTCCTGACGCTCGACGACCACGCGTTCCTCGTCGAGCATGAGGACGTTCATGTTAATCCACTTGCTCGTCATGTATAGGGGATGGCCATCGGGAATGACCGGTTTCGGCGCCACCAGGACGTCCCAGCCCTTGAACATCTTCGGCACCTCGGGCACCCGGTCCGGATGGATCAGGAGCTTGCCCGGGGCCAGCGGCATCAGGCTCGCGTCGATGTGCATCGGGTGGTCGTCGGCGAGGTCGAGGGTGTGCACCCGGTAGCCGTCGCCGAGGTGGCGCTGCACCCACTCGATGCCGATGGTGTTGGTGACGTGGCTGCGCTGGGCGAAGATGTCGCGCCCGCAGCGGATGAAGTCGGCGGCGTCGAAGGTCGGCTCGAACTCGCCGATCACGGAGCGGAAGGGCTCACCGTCCGGCTGGTCGGTCCAGTCCGCCTCGTACAGCTCGTCGGGCAGTTCCGGCTTGGGCGCCGCGCTCCAGCGTGCTCCGGCGCGGAAATACTCCTTGAGCAGCGGACGGAACGACGAGGTGGCGTAGTAGCGGGAGCGCCAGGCCATGGGGCACTCCAGGATCTGGTCGCCGAAGACCAGCAGCACGTCGCGCGGCATCGCGTCGTACAGTCCGGTGCTGGTCCAGCCCGGCGCGCCGTAGGACTGCGCGTGGTCGCGCGGCTCGGGCCTGCGCACCCTGACACCCTCGGCCTCCAGCACGGCGGCCAGCGCGTCCAGTTCGGCGGCAGCGGCGGCGACCCGCTCGGGCGGGAAGGGCAGGCCCGCGTTCGCGTGGAAGACGGTGCGCTGGTCCGGGGACAGGGGCGCGTCCTGGGCGATGTGCCGGGGCGGGAAGTAGGAGTGGTCGACGATGCCGACGATCACTTCCTCCAGCGGGTCCCACTCGTTGTGGGCGCTGACCGGGCAGTCGGGGGCACTCATCAGCTCGCTCAAGACGCGTTCCTTTGGTTGGTGTAGAGGGTTCCTTCGGACCAGACATACGGGGTGCGGCCCCATGCCATGGCCGATGCCACGCCGGAGAAGAGTCCGTGGCCCGAGAGGTTCGCGCTGGTGTTGCACAGCACGGGGATGCCGCTGAGCTTGGTGTATTCGTGCAGGATCGCCCCGGCCCTGGTGCCGCGCGCCGCGGGGTCGATCGTCTGGAGCCGCGCCGAGCCGTCCAGGTGGACGACGGCGGGGATCTTCTCCGCCCAGCCGGGGCGCAGCCGGTGGTCGAAGAGCATGTACGGGTCGGTGGTGCCCGGCTCGAACACCTCGGCGGCGTGGGACTCCAGGCACATGGGCGCGACGGGACGGTAGTCGGCGCGGCCCTTGATGTCGTTGAGCCGCTTCTTCATGGCGGGCGAGGTGGCCGCCGCCATGATGCTGCGGTTGCCCAGGGCGCGGGGCCCCAGCTCGGCGCGGCCTTCCAGGACGACGACGGGCTCGCCCTCGCGGTGCAGCAGTGCGGCCAGCTCCCGCTCGTCGCACGGTGCGGCGCTCCAGCCGGGCAGCAGCCTCGGCGGGGCGAGCCGGGGGCCGCTGTAGACGTCCCACTCCAGGGCCGCGTTCCCGGTCTCGGCCACCATCTCGCAGCAGGCGGTGCCGATGGCCGCGCCCGAGTCGTTGGGGAAGGGCGGCGCCCAGATGGCGGAGAAGAGGCCGCTGCTCCGCAGCGCGCTGTTCCACTTGATGTTCAGTGCGCAGCCGCCCGCGAGGCACAGCCCGACGGTTCCCACGGCGCCGGTGCCGGCTTCGCCGGTGCGGGCGAGCGCGGTGGTCAGGGAGTCGACCAGCATCCGGGCGACGTACTCCTGGAAGGTCGCGATGCAGTCCGCGCTCGTCATCCCGGGGAACAGTTCCTCCCTGCGGGCCGCGACGGCCTGGCCGATCGTCGAGTCGACGGAGACGGTGTTCAGCTCGTCCAGCAGCCGCTCCAGCGCGGGGAACACATCGGTCCTTACGGTGCCCAGCGCGGCGTAGGCCATGGCCTTGCCCGGGACTTCCAGGTGGTGCTGGGTGAGCTGGTCAGGGGTCAGCTCGCTGATGTCGCGCCAGAACGGGTCGAAGCTCATGCAGAACTCGACGAACACGTCGCCCACGAGCGGGAAGAGCGGGCCGAGGTAGGTGATGTCCCTCGGGTCCGCTCCCACCCGGTACAGCCGCGGCAGCATGCCGCCGTCCCAGGCCAGCACGTAGGCGCCTTCGCCGCGTGCAGCGAAGGGGCTGGTGCAGTAGCTGGAGTAGACGTGGTGGGTGGCGTGCGCGTAGCTGGCGTAGCCGGAGTGCAGCACCGAGCCGGCGGGCCCGGTGAAGCGCTCCCTGTGCAGGGGGCCGCCCGGGGCACCGTCGCCGGTGTAGGAGGCGGCGGGGATCTTGACCGGGGTGCCGTGGTGCGCGGTGGCGATGCGGGTGGAGGTGTCGCCGTCCACCGGGTACCAGCCGTCGACCACATAGCGGTCGATGTCCGCCGGGTCGATGCCCTCCGCGCGGAGGATCTGGTCGATGCGGTCCAGGTCGCCCAGGGCGCTGTAGCGCTTGCCGTCGGCGAGCTTCTCCGCCTCGATGCTGAAGACGAGGCGGTTGCCGTCGAGCACGGCGACCCCACCGTCGTGTGAAACCTTCACTCCGCAGATGAGCACTGTGTTTCCTTCGGTCGCGGTACGTCGGAGTACGTCGGGGGCACGCCGTGCGAGGGGCGGCGGCGGTGTGGTGTCACCAGAGGGGCGGCTCGGGCTGCGGCAGCAGTTCGACGACGGCCGCGCTCGCCGTGGCGCCGCCGTGCCCGGAGGCGAGCAGGCCGAGCCTGCCGCCGGTGGCGGCGAGCGCGCCGAGCATGGTCACCGTCGAGCGGAGTGCGGCGGCGTCCCCCAGGTGGCCGAGGGCGAGCGCGCCGCCGCGCGGGTTGAGCCGGTCCGAGTCGGCGGCGAACGCGCGCTGCCACAGGAGCGGGACGCAGGCGAAGGTCTCGTCGATCTCGTAGTGGTCGAGCCGGTGTGCGTCCAGGCGGTGTGCGTCCAGGCGGTGTGCGTCGAGCCCAGGTGTGCCGGGGCGGTGTGTGCCGGGGCGGTGTGCGTCCAGGCGGTGTGTGCCGGGGCCGCCGGTGCTCAGCACCTTGCGGGTGGCCTCGATGACACCCGTGGCCGCGCACTCCGGGTCGCCCTGTGCGCGGGCGAGCGCGGTGAAGCGGGCGCGGGGGCGCAGGCCGAGCCGCAGTGCGTGGCTCTCGGTCGCGAGGGCCATGGCCGCCGCGCCCCGTGCCCGGTGGGCACTGTGGTCGGTACGCGGGCCGGGGTGTCCTTCGCCCGTGCCCAGCAGCCCGTCGGCGTCGGCGCCCGCCAGTTCGTCGGCGTCCAGGACCGTCTGCGCGCGGGGTCCCGGCGCCGAGAGGGGGATGATCTCGGGCTTGAACTCTCCTTTCTCGTGCACCTCTTCGGCGCGGCGGCGGGAGCGGCGCACGTACGCGTCGAGTTCCGCGCGCCGCAGCCCGCCGTGTGCCGCCGTCGCCGCGGCCCTGCGCACCGCGGCGGGCGGCAGCGCTGCGGAGGGCGCGTCCACGGCGGCGACGACCAGCAGACCGTGCGCGCCCGAGGCCACCGCCTCGACGGCGTCGTGCATCAGCGACCGGCCCCCGGCCCTCGGCTGCCCGAGGGTGGCCCGGCGCAGCGCGGTGGGCACGCCCCGCCCCGCGGTGACGAGTCCGTCGACGGCGGCCGCTTCGAGCTTGGCCCTGGCGAGGAGTTCGCCGAGTGTCTGGTCCAGGAGGTGGTGCGCGGTGAGCGCGCGTGGTGAGCCGTATCGCGCCGTTGGGGTGCGTACGGCTTCGACGATGACGACACGGTCCACTGGGCTGTCCCCCTCTTGCTCGGCCTACGGATGAACTGACGTACTGACACGCTTTGCTGACGGCACGTCAGCCGATGTCGAACACGCGCTGCACTTTCGCGGTCCCCGAGACCTGGACACGGTCCTCGGTGACCTTCACGAACAGCCGTCCGCCCCGCGCGGAGAGCTGGCTCGTCGACATCTCGTCCTTGTGCAGTTCGGCCTGCCAGTACGGGCCGAGCTTGCAGTGCGCCGAGACGCACACCTGGTCCTCGTCGACGCCGAGGGCGGGGAAGAACGTCCGGGACACGAAGTCGGTCCCTGGCTCGTCGCCGCGCGCGGTCACGATGTGGCCGCGGCAGTCGATCTGGGCGAGCCGCGCGAAGTCGGGCTCCAGGAGTGCCACGGCCTCCTGGGACTTGACCTCGATGAGGACGTCGTCGCTGGCGCGGGTGCACCGGACGATGCCGGTGCCCAGCGCGTCCTCAAGACCGGGCGGCGCGGGCCAGTCGGCCACCTCCACGCGGGGCAGGTCGATGGCCATGCGGCCGTTTTCCCTGCGGGTGTAGAGGGGGCCATCGCCCGTGTGGAAGGTGGTCCACTCGCCGTCCCGTATCCGGGACTCCTCGTGCAGTTGCCAGGCGGTGGCGATGGTGGCGTGCCCGCACACGTTCAGTTCCTTGCGCGGGGTGAACCACCGGATGCGGAACTCCCCGCCGTCCAGCGGGATCACGAACGCCGTGGTGGGCAGGGCCAGCCGCGCTGCGATGTCCTGCATGTGCGCGGTGGCGGGGAACCCGTCCGGTACCTGGATGACACCGGCCGGGTTGCCCTGATACCGCTCGTCGGAGAACGCGTCAACCTGCCATACGCGCATGCGCGGGCACCTCGCTCAGCGTCGTGAACATGCGGTCGACGGCCCGTGCCATGCCCCACACCTCGGTGTACTCGGGACCGTAGTCACCGCTGTCGATGTCGCCCTGACGGGCGTAGGCGGCGACCATCCAGTCCGGGGTGGTGGGGTAGCGGTGGTGGAAGTCGTGGTTGGGCAGATCCCCGACGATCACCGTCAGCCTGCACGGCAGGTGGTAGAAGAGCGTGACCGCCACCCACCGCGGCCAGGCCACCAGCTTGGTGTGCCACGGCAGCGACTTCGCCGGTACCCGGCTGCCGCAGAAGCGGGCCGACGTCGCCGACACCGTGTAGAACTTGTTGCCGTGCTTCGGGTCCGGCGGGGTCAGCCAGGCGTGTTCACCCAGCTTGTCCAGCAGGGCGCTGAGCTGCGACAGGATGATGACCGGCAGGACGAAGCCGAGGAGCAGCACCAGATACCCGTTGGGCACCCAGAACGGCACCGACAGCCACAGCGCCGCCCACGCGTAGAAGCCGGCGCGCCGCCACTTCCCCTTGAGCAGGTTGCACTTGACGCGTCCGACGAAGCTCGTCCAGTAGAAGGCGGGCGAGAGGAACACCACGAAGGCCCGCCGCCACAACTGCGCCCGTGTCATGCCGGGGCGGAAGCCGAGGTTGAGCAGCACCTGTACGGGCGGGTCCTGCACCGAGGCGAAGATCGCCCTCCTGTGGTGGGCGTAGAAGTGCTCGTCCTTGAACTCCTGGAAGTCCTGGTAGACGTTGAGCACGGTGACCAGCTCGCCGAAGAACCAGTCGGCCTTCTCATGCCCCGAGAACTTGCGGTGCAGCGCCTGGTGGGCGATCACGAGGATCATGGTCCGGGCGCCCTGCAAGGTCAGGATCCACCCGGCCACCATGACCAGGTACCACAGGTGGAACTGAAGGGCGATCGCCGCCGAGGACAGCGCGAGCCCGCTGAAGAACCAGAGCAGGGTCACCGTCACATAGGAGGCCCAGGTGTGCCTGATCAGCGGCTTTTGGTGCGGCAGTGCCTTCCCCGTCATCCACGTCCAAAAGTGCTGGCTCCAGCCGGGAAACCGGAGATAGCTCTCGCGCAGTCCGGCGTCGGTCATGTCAGCGCACCACGCTCACGGCGTCCGGGTACGGGGTGCCGACGCCGGTCTCCTTGGAGAGGCGGTCGAAGAAGCGCGTCCACAGCGTCCACATCTCCTCGGCGCTGGAGAGCACGGCCTCCTGCTCCTCCGGGGCGAAGCCCTCCAGCATCGCGTGGTTGGCCTCCTCGACGTGGTCGGGCTCCTGCTCGACGTGGATGCTGACCCACTCGTTGTCGTCGCGCCCGGTGACCCGCTGCACGGAGGAGCCGATGCTGGAGACCATCAGCAGGTCGGTGACCTCGGTGGCGAAGATGAAGCCGAGCGCGGAGTAGCGCTCCTTGGCAGCCTTCTCGTATCCGGCGACCAGCGCCGCGGTCTCCTCGAAGGGTGCGGAGTTGGTGACCAGGTCGCGGTCGAAGCCCGCCTTCTCCATGCTGTCGGCGTAGATCACCTCGTGGGCCGCCTTGGGGTCGCCGCCGCCAGCCTCCTGGTTGAGGATGCGGGTGATGGCGCTCTTGGACTCGATGTCCGGCAGCGAGGCGACGCACTGCGCCAGGAACGTCGGGAAGTAGTGGAGCGGGTACCACCACTGGCCGAGGAAGGTGCCGACCTGTTCCTTCGTCACGTCGTCCTTCGTGACCCGTGCGAAGAAGTCGTGGTCGGCGAACTTGCGGTGCACGGGGCTTTCGTTGAGACGGTCGACCAGGTTTGTCGCGAGTTCTTGCGTCATGGCGGAGTCCACTCCTCTAGGCAGAACGCTCCATCAGAAAGAAGCGATGCAGTTCCTGAATCTTCGAACGGACGTTTTCGTCCTGGCTCCGGCGGCCCAGTTCATCCAGGGTGTCCCAGATGAAATTGTCTCCGCCGTCCTTGCGGTAGTGCTTCTTGATGACGATGCCGAACACGTCCCTGATGTTGTCGGCATCGATGACCGGGGCCAGCGCGAGAATTTCCTCGCGCTCCTTCTCGGTGAGGGGCGCCCGCTCGCGGATGCGCTCCCCGGGAATTCCCCCGGTCGGCCGGAAGTCGAAGCGGACAAGATCCGACTCGTCCTCCACCCAGCAGAAGTCCAGGATGAGGTGGGTGCGCGGCTCCGGCGAGAGCACCCCGGCGGAGTGCACCCGCGAGGCGTCAAAGAACCACACCTCGCCCACGTGCATCCGGTACACGTCGTTGGCCTGCGTGAAGAAGGCTTCCTCCGTGGTGACCAGCGGGACGTGCACGCGGTTGGTGTTGCGCACCTCCTCGGGGATGTCGCTCAGTTCGAGCAGGTCCCTGTGGGGCATCGTCACGCTGTCGGACATCACCGCGAGCCGAGCGAAGTTCAGGTGCTCGGTGTTGAAATTGCTCTCGATGAGATTACGCACATAGGGGAGCTGCTCGCCATACTTCGTGACCGACGAACGCTTTCCGTGCTCGTAGTTGGTGATGAGTCCGTCGCCGGAATTCCCGTCCGAGGACCACACCATGAGGCTCTTCCACGGGCCGCCGCACAGATAGTCGCTGTACGCCTCCGAGAAGACGAGCTGGGAGGCCGCCTCCAGGTCCGTTCCCACAGCGGACTCGTCGATGTCCACATGCCCCACACGCTGTGTCCGTGCCATTTACGCGCTCCTCGACAGGGTGGTGAACGGTTCGCCCCAGGCGTTTTCCCTCTTGACGTTGTTGAAGCCGAACTCGTCCTCGCCCGCCACCTGGACCACCCCGTGCCGGGAGAGGTCGAAGTGGTGGCCGAACTCGTCGAAGGACTCCATCCCGCCGTAGACCCGCACATGGGTGGGCACCACGCGGATGGAGAAGCCCATGCGCTGCTTGCGGCTGGTGTTGGGGTTGGAGCCGTGGATGCAGCGGGCGGTGAAGATGATGAACTCGCCGGGCTTCATCTCGACGTGCCGGACATCCTCGTCGTCCGGGTCCCAGTCCTTGTCAAGCCGCAGTTCGCTGTAGTCGTAGCCGAAGAAGGTGTTGTCCTTCTTGGTGTTGTCCCAGCGGATCTTCGCGGTCTCGTCGTAGCGCCACTGGCGGTGGCTGCCGGGGATGAGCTTCATGCAGCCGTTCTCCTTGGTGGCCTCCGTGAAGGCGACCCAGGCGGTCAGCTCCATGGGGGTGCCCTCGGAGCGCGCGGTGGGCTCCAGCATGCCTTCGGACGCCTCGCCGATGGCGTACGTCTCGACCTGGTGCCAGCCGGTGCCCGCGTCGCCCGGGCTCTTGGGGAAGAACTCGGTGCGCCAGCACTGGACGTCGTCGCCGATGAGGGCCTGCATGCGGCGGCCGATGGCCGGCTCGGTGATGATCTGGCTCAGCCCTGGGACGTCGAGGTGACGGTCGTAGTTGACGGGGTTGTCGAACGCGGCGCGTTCCTTGTTGCGCGGGTCGAGGAGCGCGGCGCGCTGCTTCTTCCACCACGCGGTCATGACCTCGGGCTCCCAGAGTGTGAACGGCCCGATGAAACCCTGTTCCGCGAAGGTCTTCTTGTCCGTCTCAAGATCCATGTGTGGCTTCCTCCCTGCTGTGTTCGATGGCCTCGTCCATGGCCGCGGCGAGCCGGTCCACATCGGGGGCCGTGAGCATGCCGTTGTGGTCGCCGGGCACGGGCAGCACCCGGAGGTTTCCGCCGATCAGCCCACCGAGGTCGGCGGCGAGCTGACGCCGCATGTCCGTGCCGGTGGCCTCGGCCTGGAACAGCACGGCGTCCCCCGCGTAGGGCTCGGGCGCGTAGGCGATGGCGGCGCGCATGCTGTCGCTCGCGGTCTCCAGTTGGTGCTTGAGGTGGCGTGCCGACAGGCCGGTGGCCGCTGCCGAGGTGCCCATGAGGCTGGTCCACTCCTCCTCGGTGGCCAGGTGCTCGACGCCGAGGAGCCCGTTCCCGCTCCCGCCCCTCTCCCCGACCGCGGCACCGTTCGTGCCCGCGCCCTCCTTCTCGATGCCCTCCAGGACCCGGGTGAGCAGCGGCAGGTGCGGTGTCTGTGCGGGGGCGAGCCCGGTGATGGGGTCGCGCAGCGGGTTGGCGTCCACGAGCCCGAGGAACTCGACGCGCTCGCCCGCGGCCGTCAACTGCCGCGCCGTCTCGAAGGCGAGCACACCTCCGTAGGACCACCCCGCGAGCAGGTACGGGCCCTCCGGCTGCACGATCCGGATCTGCTCCATGTGCATGCGCGCCGTCTCCGGTACGGAGAGCGGTACGCGCTCACCCGTCAGCCGTACGCCCAGCACCCGCAGCGGCGAGGTGAGGGCGCGGGCCAGCTCCCGGTAGGCGAAGAGTTCGCCGCCCAGGGCGTGGAAGAGGAACAGCGCGCGCCCGGAGGGGCCCGGGCTCAGGGTGCGCACCTCGGAGCCGGTGCGCCGCACGCTCGGGGCGCCCTCGCCCTCGGCCTCGGAGCGTGCGAGCGCCTGGGCCAGCCCCGCGACGGTGCTCTCCTCCAGCAGCAGGGCCAGCTCGACCTCGCGGCCGAGGGTGTGGCCGAGTTCGGCGACGACCCAGGTGGCGAGGAGCGAGTCGCCTCCGACGTCGAAGAAGTCGTCGTCCTCGTCGAACTCGTCGTGTCCGAGCACGCGCCGCCACAGCCTCAGCACGGTGGCCGTCAGCGACTCCTCGCCACCCTCGCTGTCCTCGCCACCCTCCGCGTCCGCCGTGCCCTGGCCGGGTCCGGCGGGCAGTGCGGTGTCCAGCAGGGCACGCTGGTCGACCTTGCCCGTCGCGGTGAGCGGCAGTGAGGGGAGGAAGACGAAGCGGGAGGGCACCATGTAGTCGGGAAGGGTGCCGCGGGCGTGGTCGAGCAGCTCGCCGACAGCGGGTACCCCGGATGCCTCGGGCACGACGTAGGCGACCAGTCCCGCGACGTCGTCCACGAGGGTGCGCAGTCCGACGGCGACCTCGCGGACACCAGGGTGCTTGGCGAGCACCGTCTCGACCTCGGCGGGTTCGACGCGGTAGCCGCGCACCTTGATCTGGGTGTCGGTGCGGCCCACGAAGTGGACGGTGCCGTCGGCGTCGCGTCGCACGAGGTCCCCGGTGCGGTACATGCGGGCACCGGAGTGTGCGGCGAAGGGGTCGGGCAGAAAACGCTCGGCGGTCAGCGCGGGCTGCCGCAGATAGCCGCGCGCCACGGCGGGGCCGCCCACGAACAGTTCGCCCTCCTCGCCCGGAGGCACCGGGGCCAGGGACGCGTCGAGGACATGTGCGGTGGCTCCGGTCACGGCGGTGCCGATGGGGGGCAGCTCCGGCCACGGTGTGTCCTCGGCGCGCAGGGTGTGGCTGGTGACGAGGTGTGCCTCGGTGGGCCCGTAGTGGTTGTCCAGGCGGCAGCCCGGCAGTCGTGCGAAGAGACCGGCGATGGCCTCGGTGACCACGAGGCGCTCGCCCGCGGTGACGACGTGACGCAGGGAGCGGGGCACACGCCCTGTGCGCTCGGCCGCCTTGGCGAGCTGTTGCAGCGCCACGTAGGGCAGGAAGATCCGCTCGATCGACTGCGTGTCGAGGGTGGCGAGCAGCCGCTCCGGGTCGCGCCGCACCTCCTCGGCCACCAGGCAGAGCCTGCCGCCCGTCGCGAGCGTGGACAGGACCTCCTGGAAGGTCACGTCGAAGCCCATGGCGGTGAAGTTGAGCGTCGTCAGCCCGGTGGGGCCGCTCGCGGTCTGCCAGCCGATCAGCCGGGAGAGGCCGCGGTGCGTCATGGCCACGCTCTTGGGGGTGCCGGTGCTGCCGGAGGTGTGCAGCACGTAGGCGAGGTGGTCGGGGTGGAGCGCGGGGGACGCGGGCGGTGCGGATTCCTCGGGTGCCTCGCCGGTTTCCGGCGCTGCCGGGTGGCCGCCGGGCGGCACGGCCAGGACCCCGTCGACGCCGTACTCCCGCGCGGGTTCCCCGTCGGTGACACACACGGTGGCGCCGAGCTTCTCCAGCACGAGGGCCATGCGGGCCGTGGGCCAGGCCGGGTCCACGGGTGCGTAGGCACCACCGGCCTCGAAGGCGGCGAGCATGGCCACGACCACGTCTGCGGAGCGGGTGAGCCGGACGGGTACGGGGACGTCGGGGCCGACGCCGTGGCCGCGCAGCACGTGCGCGAGGCGCCGGGTGCGCTCGGCCAGCTCGCCGTAGCTGAGGGCCGAGCCGTCGGTGTCGGTGACCGCCGTGCGGCCGGGGTGGGTCAGCGCGGTCCGCCGTACGAGGTCGTGCACGAGGGGTGCCGCAGCGCCGCCCGCGCTCGCGGTGGCGGTGCCGGTCTGTGTGTGAGCCATGTCGATCCGCTGTCACCAATCGTCAAGTGAAGGGTCAGTGGCCTTGCTGGGGGTGGTGGCGCTCAGCGTGGTCGCTGTCGCTCGGCGTGGTGGCTCGCCGTGGTCGCTCAGCGGGTGTCCGCCGCGGCGCCCTCCATGGCGCGGCGCAGGCTGGCGGGCCGCATGTCGGTCCACAGCTCGCCGATCCGCTCCAGGCACGCGTCCTTGGCCATCGGCTCGCCGACGGTCTCCCACCCGTCGGGCACGGGCTTGTCGGTGCGCCAGATCGAGTACTGCTCCTCGTGGTTGCGTACGACGTGGAACAGCTCGTCGGCCGCCTGTGCCGTGCCCTCTGCTGTGGTGGTGTCCTGCGCCGTGGTGTCGCCGCTCATCAGGCCCTCCAGGAGACGATGGGGTCGTGGTTGCCGTTGCGTTCGGCGTGTGTGCCGTTGTGCTCGGCGTGGTTGCCGTTGTGCTCGGCCGGTACGGGTGTCTTGGGGGACATGGCCAGTCCCACCACGTCCTCGATCAGCCGCTCCTCGCCGCGACGGGTGGTGGCGAGCAGGGTCTGCGCGGCCCGGCGGCGGTCCTCGTCGTCCATGTCCTGCGAGAGCTTGAAGCGGCCGATGAGCTGCTCGATGTCGATCTCGAAGCCGACGATGTAGTCGATGAGCTTCCCGATCCGCTCGTCGCGCGGGTCCAGGCGGTACGCCTCGGCACCCGGGTCGGCGTGCTCCGAGATGCCGCACAGCCCCTCGACCACGCGCGAGCCCTCGGTGAGGAGGCGGGCGTGGCCTCGGACATGGACGGTCATGGAGTTCCAGGTGGGCAGCCGGTCGCTCTTGTAGACGTACGGGGAGATGTAGGAGTTGGGACCGTGGAAGAGCACCATCACGTCGCGGTCGTCGAGCAGCGGGACGTGCGGGTTGGAGCGGTCCATGTGGCCGAAGAGGACGCCCTTCTCGCCCCGTGTGCGGTCCAGGGTGAGCGGGATGTGGGAGACGATCGGGTCGTCGGGGCCACGGGTGGAGATGACCGTGGCGAAGTGGAAGCGCGAGATGACCGAGTAGATCTTCTCGGTGTCCTCCTCGACGAACTGCTCCGGCGGGTAGGGGGGCAGGGTGACGGAGTCCGCCGTGGCGGTACGGGCCCGCTCGGTGCTTCCGACGAGCGGGGGTGTGCGCTTGCAGATGTCGGTGAAGATCTGCTTGGAGCGGAAGGGCAGGAGGGAGAGCAGGGTGTCACCGAGCCCGAAGGCGTACTCGCCGTATCCCTGCACGTAGAGCCCGCACTCCGCCTCCGGCTTCATGCGCACGCGGTAGTTGCGGGTCAGGGCGAGTTCGCCGCTGTCCTCGCGGCACAGGAGGGGCAGCACATCGCCGAAGATGCGCGGGTCCAGCTCGCGGTCGTAGCCGGTGGCCAGGACGATGCCGTCGCAGGGTATGCCGCCGCGCACGCCGCTGAAGCGGTCGCGGATGTCGGCGCGCAGCCGCCCGCCGTCCTCGTGCACTCCTTCGAGGCGGGAGCAGGCGTGGACGGTCAGCCGTCGGCCCCCCTTGACCTCGTCCGCGTACACCTTGCGGTACAGGTCGTCGAGGAAACCCGCCTCGACCACGCCGTAGTTGGTGGGGCGCAGCTCGGAGCGGAGCGCGGCGCGCTGCTCGTGGTCCATGTCGTAGAAGTCGTCGGCGTTCTTCTCGTGGAACAGCTCGTTGACGAAGGGGCTGTTGTCGGTGCCCTTGAGGGAGTAGCCGGAGACGGTGAGGTGGACGTGGGCGCGGGGGTAGTGCTCCAGCAGGTAGGCGACGATCTCACCGGCGCTCTGTCCGTCGCCGACGACGGCGAAGTCGTAGGCGCGGTCGTGGTCGGTGAACTGCGCGGGGAAGTGGGGCAGGAACCGGCTGGAGTGCACGGCCGTGGGCACGTCGGGCAGTTGCTCGGGGAGGCGGGGCCTGCCGCCTGCCGCGTGGACGACGTTGCGCGCGAAGACGGTCCGCGTGTCACCGGTGGGCAGGTCGCGGACGGTGACCTCGAAGAGCTGGAGGCCGTCGTCGGTGCGTTCCGGTACGAGGTGTACGGAGACGACCTCGGAGTCGTAGCGCACCTGGGTGGCGAATGCCTCGGCGACCCACTCCAGGTAGTCCTGGTACTCGATCCGGGTCACCCGTGATTCGCCGAGGTTGACGAACCGCTCCAGGCGTTCCTTGGCCTTGGTGTACTGGAGGAAGGTGTAGGGGCTGGCGGGGTTGCGCAGCAGCACCAGGTCCTTGAGGAAGGAGATCTGCATCCGGGCGCCGTCGATGAGCATGCCGGGGTGCCACTGGGTCCTGGCGTTGCGCTCGAAGAACACGCATTCGCGGGTCGCGTCGAGTTCTTCGGCGGCTATCGCGAGGGCCAGGTTGGAGGGCCCGAAGCCGACGCCGATGAAGTCGTAGGGGGCTTTCCGTGAGCCCGTCCGTGAGCCCGGCCCGGCTGTTTCCCGGCTGTTTTCAGAAGCGGCATTTTTAGGCACACGAGCCCGATTCTCAGTTCCCAACTCAATCCCTCATCACGTCGAAGTGTCACTCTTCGCGCAGGCAGAATGCTGCCGCCGAGCTCGCTGGAGAATGAACCGCAGTGCCCACAGATGCTGTTCCGGGTGCGGCTTACAGAAAACCTACTGCCCTACTGTCCACAAACTCCGCGACTTCGGCAATGGTCGAGGATTGGAAGAACTTCTGCACGCGGACATCGACACCCAATTCTTTGCGGATGCGGGCGATGACCTGGGTGGCGAGGAGTGAGTGGCCGCCCAGGGCGAAGAAGTTGTCGTGGACGCCGATGCCGTCCTGGTGCAGGACATCCGCCCAGATGCCGGCCAGGGCCACCTCGGTGGGCGTGGACGGCGGGGTGTGCACCTCAGCACGGTCCGCCTCGGGCGCGGGCAGCGCCTTGCGGTCGGTCTTCCCGTTCGGCGTCAGCGGCAGCTCGTCCAGCACCATGAGCTGCTGCGGGATCATGTAGCTGGGCAGCTTGTCCCGTAGACGGCTCAGTGCCGCTTCTCTGAGGGCTTCCGGATCGGGCGCTGGACCGGGGCCGGGGTCGGTTCCGGTCTCGGGTACGACGTAGCCGACGAGCTGGGCGTCACCTGTCGCGCTCTCGGGGGCGGCAGCGGCGGCTCGGATCACGCCCGGGGTCTCCAGCAGGGCGCTCTCGATCTCGCCCAGCTCGATGCGGAAGCCGCGCACCTTCACCTGCGCGTCCAGCCGTCCCAGATACTCCAGCCGGCCATCGCTCAGATACCGCGCCAAGTCCCCCGTCCGGTACATCCGCTCCCCCGCCGCACCGAACGGATCGGGCACGAACCGCTCCGCCGTCAGACCAGGACGCGCCCAATAACCCCGCGCCAGGCCCACACCGGACAGGAACACCTCACCGGCCACCCCCACCGGCACCGGCTCACCGAGCGCGTCCAGCACATACACCCGCGTATTCGCCACCGGACGCCCCACCGTCACCCGCGAAGCCCCCGCCTCCACCTCACACCACGTCGCATACGTCGTGTACTCCGTCGGCCCGTACAGGTTGTTGACCGTCACTCCGGGCAGGGCGCGATGCAGGCGGTCGGCCAGTTCGGCGGGGAGGGGTTCTCCGGCGAGGTTGATGGTGCGGACCGACGACGGAATGCCGCCGGTTTCGAGGAGCGCGCGGGCCGCGGAGGGGACGGTGTTGACCAGTTCGGGGTCGCCGCTCTCGCCTTCCGTGAGGGCGAGGGCGTCGCGGGCGAGTACGACCGTGCCACCCGTGCACAACGGCCCGAAAATCTCGAACACCGACAAGTCGAAACACACCGACGTCCCCGCCAGAACCCGCGAAAGATCCGAGCCGAAAACCTCCCTGGCCCATTCCACGAACGCCACCGCATTCGCATGCGTCAACCCCACACCCTTCGGACGCCCCGTCGACCCCGACGTATAAATGCAATACGCCACATTCGACGCCACCACCCCACTCGACACCCCCACCGAAGACACCCCCACAGACGAAGCCCCCACCTCATCCACACACACCACCACCACCGACGAATCCCCCAACCACCCCAACACCTCATCCCGCAAACCCGACTCCGTCACCACCACCCGCGCACCACAATCCCCCACCATGAACCCCAACCGCTCCCCCGGATACGACGGATCCAACGGCACATAACCACCACCCGCCTTCAACACCCCCAACAACCCCACCACCACATCAACCGACCGCCCCACACACACCCCCACCAACGACTCAGGCCCCACCCCCAAACCCCGCAACACACCCGCCAACCCATCCGCCCGACCATTCACCACCCCATAACTCCACTCCACCCCACCACACACCACCGCCACCGAATCCGCATCAACCCCCACCCACTCCTCGAACAACTCATGCACACACGCACCCTCACGCCACCCCAACTCCAACCCGTTCCACCCACCCGAAACCAAAACCCCCCGCTCCCCCTCCGACAACAAACCCACCACACCAACCCCCACACCCACATCAGCCACCACCCCCTCCAACAACACCCCAAAAGCCCGCACCAAACCCTCCACCGACCCCCGGTCAAACAAATCCGTCGAGAACTCGAAGTCGCCTTCGAGTCCGTTTCCGGCGCCGGTTTCGGAGATGAAGAGGGAGAGGTCGAACTTGGAGAAGCTGACGTCGGCCTCGACGAGGCTGATGTCGGCTCCGGGGAGGGTGATCTCGCGGCGGCCGAGGCCGGGCAGCGAGGAGGAGGATTTCCGGGAGCCGTGCGTGGTGCTGTAGCTGTAGGAGACCTGGAAGACAGGGTGGCGGGACAGGTCGCGCTGGGGCCGCAGCTCCTCGACCAGCTTCTCGAAGGGGAGGTCCTTGTGCGCGTCCGCGTCGAGCATGGACTCGCGGACTTGGTGGAGCGCGTCGAGGAAGGTGTCCCCGGGCTTGACGCGCGAGCGCATGACGAGGGTGTTCACGAAGAGGCCGATCAGGTCCTCGGTCTCGATGTGGTCGCGGTTGCCCACGGCGTAGCCGATGCACACGTCGTCCTGGCGGGAGAAGCGGTGGAGCAGGACGTTGAAGGCCGCGGCCATCGTCATGAAGAGGGTGACGCCGTGCCGTTCGCTCAGCGCGCGCAGCTGGTCGCTGAGTTCGGCGGGCAGCTCGAACGGGACGATGGCTCCCGCGTAGGTGGAGATCTGGGGGCGCGGCCTGTCGGTGGGCAGGTCGATGCTCGCGGGGGCGCCGTCGAGGTACTCGCGCCAGAAGTCCAGGTGTCCGTCCAGCACGTCGCCCTGGAGCCAGGTGCGCTGCCAGGCGGCGAAGTCGGCGTACTGGATAGGCAGGGCCGGAAGCGGCGAGGGACGGCCCTCGCGGAACGCCTCGTAGAGCGCGGAGAGTTCGGTGAGGAGGACGTCGAGTGACCAGCCGTCGGCGACGATGTGATGCAGCGTCACCATCAGGATGTGTTCCCGCGCGGCGAGCCGGATGAGCCCCGTGCGCACCAGTGGGCCGAGTTCCAGGTCGAAGGGCTGCTCCGCGTCGGCGTCGAGCAGGGCGATCGCCGCTGCCTCGGGGTCGGCCGCGTCCGAGACGTCGCTCAGGTGGAGGGGGACCGAGGTGTGCGGGACGACCTGGAGCACGGGGAGGCCGCCGTGGGTGCCGTACACGCTGCGCAGGACGTCGTGGCGGCGGATCACCTCGTCGAGCGCGGCCTCCAGCGCGGGCACGTCGAGGGGTCCCTTGACGCGCCAGGCGGCGGGCACGTTGTAGAGGCTGTTGTCGGGTTCGAGCTGGTCCAGGAACCACATGCGCAGTTGGGCCCAGGAGACGGGTGCGGGGCCCTCGTACTGTCCGGGGGCGAGGGGCACCTCGTGGGTGGAGCGGGCCCGTCCGACGGCGACGGCGAGTTCACCGACGGTGGGCGAGGTGAACAGCTCGCGCAGGGCGATGTCCGCGTGCAGGGTCCTGCGGATGCGGGCGATGACCTGGGTGGCGAGGAGTGAGTGGCCGCCCAGGGCGAAGAAGTTGTCGTGGACGCCGATGCCGTC